>CACNIF010000013.1 GCA_902620465.1 uncultured Pelagibacteraceae bacterium | reverse complement strand
AAAAATAAAAAAATTGTTTATGTTGGAATGTCAGCAGATATTATCCATGAAGGTCATATTTCAATTTTGAAAAAAGCTAATACTTTAGGTGACGTTACCGTTGGTCTTCTAACAGATAATGCAATAGCCTCATATAAAAACATTCCCTATTTAAACTATAAAAGAAGAAAAATAATTATTCAAAATATTAAGTATGTCAAAAAAGTTGTGCCCCAAAATACGTTAGATTATATTCCTAATCTTAAAATGTTAAAGCCTTCATTTGTTGTTCATGGAGACGATTGGAAAAAAGGTATTCAGAAAAAAACAAGAGATAACGTTATTAAATGTCTTAAAAAATGGAATGGAAAATTAATTGAACCAAAATACACAAAAAACATTTCATCATCAATAATTAAAAATAAAGTTTTAGAGATAGGTACTTCTCCTGAAAACCGTATTTCAAGGCTTAAAAGATTAATGTTATCAAAAAATATAGTAAGAGTTCTAGAGTCTCACAACTCTTTAACTGGTCTTATTATCGAAAATTTAAAAATTACAAAGAAACATAAAGTTGAGGAGTTTGATGCAATGTGGTCATCAAGTTTGACCGACTCAGCAACCAAAGGTAAGCCAGATAATTCAGCTGTCGATTTTTCTTCAAGAGTATCAACTCTCAATCATATGATGGATGTTACGACCAAGCCACTAATTTTTGACGCTGACAACGGTGGACAAATTGAACATATTGCCTTTTTAATAAGATCTTTGGAACGTTCTGGTGCGTCCGCTATAATAATCGAAGATAAGGTGGGATTGAAAAAAAACTCATTATTTAAAAATCAAAAAGGAGTAAAACAAGACTCTCTTGAAAAATTTTCAAAAAAAATAAGAAAAATATGTTCGTCAAGACAATCTAATGATTTTATGGTAATTGCAAGAATTGAAAGTTTCATACTTGGTAAAAATTTAAATGATGCATTAAGAAGAGCTGAAGCTTATTCAAAAGCTGGGGCTGATGCAATTTTGATTCATAGTAAGAAAAAAAACCCAAAAGAAATTTTTTTATTCGCAAAAAAATTTAAGAAAAGTAAATACTTTATTCCTTTAGTTTCTGTTCCATCAACATACTCAAAAGTTTATGAAAAAGATTTAATTAAGAATGGTTTTAAAATTGTAATTTATGCTAATCAGCTTTTAAGGGCTGCTTATCCAGCAATGCAAAATGTAGCAAAAAAAATTCTTAATTACAACAGGGCTTTTGAAGCAGAAAATGGAATTGTATCAATTAACGAAATAATAAATTTAATTAAAAGTGATTAAAATATTAGATTTAATTAAAATTTTAAATAAGAACAAAATTAATTTTTTTAGTGGCGTTCCAGATAGTATTCTAAAAGAGTTATCTATTTATTTAAACTTAAAAAATAAAAATAATCATATTTTATCTGCTAACGAAGGTACCGCTGTTTCATTAGGAATGGGATATCATTTAGCAACAAAAAAATTGGCATGTATATATATGCAAAATTCAGGTTTAGGTAATGCAATAAATCCTTTAATTTCAATGGCACACAAAAAAGTTTACTCAATCCCAATGGTATTATTAATTGGTTGGAGAGGTTCTCCAAATTCAAAAGATGAACCACAGCATATGATAAAAGGACAGATAACCCGAAATCTTCTCAAACTTCTTGGTATAAAATTTGTTATCATTAATAACAAAAAGGATCTCAAAAAATTAGATCTTCTAATAAAATTTTCAAAAAAAAATAACCAGCCAATAGCCGGACTATTTAAGAAAGATTGTTTTGAGAAAAGCGATTTAAAAATAAGAAATTTTAATAAAAATAAAATCAATAGACGAGATTTTATAAAAAAATTTATAAAGACTTTACCAAAAAATTCTAAAGTAATTTCCACAACAGGATTTACTTCTCGAGAATTATTTCAAATAAGAAATTCCTTAAATATCAAAAAGTCAAAAGATTTCTATATGATAGGTGGAATGGGTCATGCTTCTTCTGTAAGTTTAGGAGTATCATTATTTTCAAAAAAAAATGTTTATTGTCTTGATGGCGATGGATCAATTTTAATGCATATGGGTTCCCTCAAAACGATCGGAGATTATGGGAAAAAAAATATAAAACATATTTTGTTTAATAATAATTGTCATGAATCTGTAGGGAGACAAGAGACATCAGTAGATAAGATTAATTTTAAAATGATGTTGAAAAGTTTAGGCTATAAAAATTATTTACAATTAAAAAATGAAAACGAAATTAATAAACTATTAAATAAATTTATTAGATTAAAAGGACCTTCATTTTTAGAGGTGAAAATAAGCAATGGTTCATTCAAAAAATTAGGACGGCCATCTAAATTTTTAAATATAAAAAAAAATTTTATTAACTAAATGATTTCAAAAAAAAATTTGACAAAAAGTGATATTAAAAAATTATTGAGTGACAAATTTTTTAAAAAAGTATTCATAATAACAGGAAAAAACTCCTTCTTTAAATCTGGTGCAAATATTTTTTTTAGAAAATTAATTTCAGATAAGCAAACAAAAATTTTTTTCAAAAATTCTTCTTTACCAGAAATTAACGAATTAAGATCAATCATTAATTCAATTAAATCATTTCAACCACAATTATTGATTGCAATAGGTGGTGGAGCAGTTATGGATTATGCAAAAATAGCAAATTTAAAAGATATTGAAAAAAATCTTTCTCAAAATATTAAAAAAAATAATCATCAAAATATAAAAATATCAAAATTAATTGCGGTCCCTACTACTGCTGGATCTGGTGCAGAGGTAACTTCTAATGCAGTTATATATATTAATAAAATTAAATATTCTATTGAAGGAAAAGGTGTTTTACCAAACTATTTTTTTTTAAATTATGATTTTATTTTAAGCAATTCAAAAAAACTAAAATCTTCATCAGGATTTGATGCAATATCTCAAGCTATAGAATCTATCATTTCAGTGAAATCAAATAATAAAAGCTTAATATTTGCAAAAAAATCTCTACTTATCTCAACAAAAAATTATATAAAATTTGTAAAAAAACCTAACAAAAACAATGCTAACCTAATGTCTTTAGCTGCAATGTATTCAGGCCAAGCAATAAATATTTCAAAAACTACAGCTCCCCACGCAGTATCGTATCCATTTAGTGCTCTTTACAATATAAGCCATGGTCATGCTGTTTCTCTTACTTTAGAAAAATTTTTAAAATTTAATTATTTGAATATTAATAAATCTGTTTGCGATTTTGATTTGAATAAAAGATATTCAATTATTTTTGATATTTTTAAAGTGAGTAAAATTGACGATCTAGTCAAAACGCTTAAACATATAAAGACCCAAGCTAACCTTACAGACAATTTTAGAGACTTAAATATAGACATAAAAAATGACTATCACCAGATACTTGACGGAATCAATAATCAGAGACTAAAAAATAATCCGATTAAATTAGAAAAAAAAGATATTAAATCAATAATTTTAGATAAGCAAAATTAAATTTTTTTATAACTTTTTAAAAATTGAGTAAAATATTTGAAAATTTTATTTTCCATTTTTACTTTCTTTATCCTATTAAGCTTTTTTTTATAAAATTCAAAATTATTAAATTCCTTTTCCCCAAAATTTTTGTCCGCATGAAAATGTAAATCGTTTTTTCTTACAGCTATTTGTAATTTATCTTCAAATAAACTTTCAGATATAGTTAAGTTTCTATTTACTTTTTTATTATACAGAGTATTAAATCCATCGAATTTTTTTAATTTTATATTATTCCCATATCTTTCACAGAGACTAGGAAAAATATCAATTATATTATGCATCTTTTTTTTATTAAAATTTTTGAATTTTTTATCTTTTATAAAAAAACCAATATTATTCATATCATTACAAAGTAATCTATGCTGATCAGGCTCATTATCCATAACTTTTCCATGATCACCCATTAACATAATAGTATAATCATCATAATTTTTTTTATCTAGGTAACTATATAAATTGTCCAATATTAAATCAGCATCAGAATATAAAGATAAGATTTCACTTTTTGCGCTATTAGAATATCTTCTAAAAGGAGTTTTTTTATACATATTATCATTAAAATCATTATAAATATTTTTGTAATGTTTAGGATTTTGAAAAGCAAAATTACTTTTTTTCAACCCAGTATCCATTACATGATGTCCATCTAAAAGATGTAAAAATATAAAATTAGATGTATCTTTAAAAAGTTCTAGTTGGCCTTTGACATATTCTACTATATTTTCACCTTTTTCTTGATCACAATGTTTGAAAATATCTATGTTATTTAATAAATTGTATGTCGGATTTATTCTTACACATCCAGTATAGCAACCAGTAACAAATCCTTTTGATGAAAAAAATTTAAATAAAGTATTTTCATCTTTTAAAAATGTTGAATTTTTATTATTATTATAAAAGGATAAATGATTGTATAGTCCATGAGTAGAAGTTAGATTTCCAGTTATTAAATTTGCAAAAGATGGCATAGTCCACTCGGCATTAGACCAAAAATTATTAAGCGATGAATGTTTAAAAAACTTTTTTGAATATTTCAAATTTTTTGATATTTTATAATTAAGACCATCTAAAAGTATTATTAAAACAAGTTTTTTTTGAGATTTTTTATTTATTTTTATAACGTTTAATACCTTATCTTTTTGATTTGTTATCAATTCTAA
>CACNIF010000012.1 GCA_902620465.1 uncultured Pelagibacteraceae bacterium | reverse complement strand
TTTTATAAAAAAAAGTTAAAGCTTATTTCTGAACGAGGAGAAAGAGATTTGATTGGATCAATTAAAAATAAATCAAATATCAAGATTTTATATTTACATGCAAGAGAAATTCTTGAAAGATTAGGAGATGGCTCTCTAGATATTGGGTTTTCTGGTTTTGATTTATTTAAAGAAAGTGCTGTTAATACTCAGAATAAAATAAATATAGTGTCAAAACTTAATTTTGGAAATGCAGATTTGGTTGTTGCAATCCCTGATCCTTGGATTGATGTTCAAACTATAGCTGACTTAGAGGAAATCGCCTTTGAATTTAGAGATAAAAAGAAAAAAAGATTGAGAGTTGCGACCAAGTACCCAAATTTAACTAGAGATTTTTTATTTTCTAAAGGTGTTACCCAATTCAAATTAGTTGATAGTTTAGGAGCAACAGAGGCATACCCTTTTACTGGTTCAGCTGAATTAATTGCTGATATTACTTCAACAGGTGAAACACTAAAGGCAAATAATTTGCGTGTTTTGAAGGATGGAAAAATATTAAAATCTCAAGCTTGTATTTTTACATCTAAAAAAAATAATAAGAAAAAAGGATTGAAAAACCTGGTAAGACTACTTTCTTAGTAATTTGTCTTTAAAATAAATAAGTATAATTCGTATAATATCCAAATTTCTGATAATTGCATAAAGGCCAATCAAAGCGCCTAAGACAATTATAATTTTAAAAATTAACATTAAATCCATAAATTAAGTTTTATTAATTTTAACTTTAAATATCGTTGAAAATAAATATTTAGTATATACTAACAAAATATGGAATCAGTAATATTAATATTAAATATTTTAATCTTGGCCCTCATTTTAGGAGGAGCCTTTTACTTTTACCAAAAAAATTCTAAGAAAAAATTAGAAGAAGAAATTGAAGATCAGTCAGAATTATTAGCCAAAAAAGATGAATTAAATGAGTTAAAATCAAGCTTTCAAGAGTCTTTCAATCTCATGAGTAAGGAAATTGCCAAAGATATGAGTGGTGCCCTAACTAAAGTAGATGAAAAGGTTGGCAATTTTAATCAACAAGTGCAGTTATTAAATCAAAGCCAAGAGGGGATTACTAAAATTTTAGCAGGCGTTAAAAAGTACGGAACTTTAGCTGAATATTCTTTAGATGCTTTAATAAAGGATTTGTTACCAGCATCTCAATTTATGACTAATGTGAAAATGAAAGAAGATACTAGTGAAAATGTGGAATTCGCAATCAAGCTGCAAGGTGATGTCTTAGTGCCAGTAGACTCTCATTTTCCGGTAGAAAAATTCAAAGCTATTACTGATGCATATGATGAAGATGATAAAAAAGCGGTTGCAGATGCTAGAACAAAATTAGCAAGTGCATTTAAGGCCAAAGCAAAGAGTGTGATGGAAAAATATATTGTTCCACCTAAAACCTCAAATTTTGCAATAGTGTATGCTCCTACAGAGAGCCTTTATAAAGAATTAACTGAATACCAAGATCCAAGCACTAAAGAGTTATTAACCCAAGAATTGATGAAAAAATATAAGATAGTAATTTGTGGTCCAAACACTCTTTCAGCTTATTTACAATCTTTACACATGGGTTTCCAGTCTCTTAAAATTTCAAAACACGCAACAGAGATTTATGATCATTTAAAAACTATAAGTACAAGATTTTCTAGTCATTTTGATAATATTTATAAATTAAGAAAAAAACTTGAAGAGGCCATGACAGTTGTTGATAGTTTTGGAAAAGATGCAAGATCAATAACAAGAACTTTAGAAAACATAAAAGATCCCGAGCAAGTTGAAAAAGCTGTACTGACAGAGAATGTAGAGAAGTTTGTTGAAAGAAATAAACAACTTAAAAAATAATTTCTTTTTTCACATATTACCGACTATAAGAAATCACATGCGTTGGAACAAAAAATACAATTATCCCTCGAGCTCAAGGGCTACTGAAGATGGAATAAGAAGATATGTTTTGGGAGAAGCAAAATTACCAAGTGTAACGTCAATACTTGATGCAACAAAATCTGAGGAAGATAGAGCGGCACTAGCAAATTGGCGAGAAAGAACTGGATATAAAGAAGCTGAAGCTATTACAAAAGCAGCCAGTAGCAGAGGATCTCAAATGCATGGTTATTTAGAGTCATATCTTTTAGGAAGAGAAAATTTGAGTTTTTTGAGGATAATGAACAGTATAAGAAAATGGCAAAAGAAATTATCGATAAAGGACTAACAAACAGGTTACAGGAAATTTATGGAGTTGAGTGCACTATGCATTACCCTGAAAAGTATGCAGGCACTGCAGACTGTGTTGGACTATATGAGGGAAAGGAAACCATAATTGACTTTAAACAATCTAATAAACCAAAAAAAGCAGAGTACATAGACTCTTGGTTACTGCAAACCGCAGCCTATTCATTAGCTCATAATGTAGTCTATAATTCAAATATTAATGCTTGTGTTATACTTGTTTGTACAGTGGATAATTTATTTCAAGAATTTAAAATTCAAGGAACTGAATTAATTACCTATCAAAATTTGTTTTTAGGAAGGTTGAAAAAATTTCATGAACTTTCAAATTTAAATTAATTTTAAAAATGGATAAAATAGTAATTTACGATACTGAAACAACTAACAGCACCATTTGGGGCTCTATAATTGAGGTTGGAGCAGTTGTAGTTGATAAAAATTTAAAAGAAATTGGAAAACTCAATATTAGAGGCAGAATGCCAGAGGGAGAGGTTCCAAGTGCAAAGGCATTACTCGTTAATTCAACAAGTATTGATTTACTAACTAAAGGCAATTATTCACATTATGAATTTTTAGGTGCAGTAGAAAATTTTTTTTCAAAAGCTGGTCCAGCAATGTTTATGGGTTGGTCAAATTTAAATTTTGATAGAAGAATGTTTCATTTTAATTTCTTTAAAGGAAACAGGTATCCTTATCTTACTCACTCTTCACCAAATCAAGAACATGATGGTTTGCATATAGCAAGGGCAGCACAAACTTTAAACCCAGAAACCTTGAAAACAGAATTGACTGAGGCTGGAAACCCAAGTCTGGCTTTAGAAGCATTAGCTAGAATGCAAGGATTTGATACATCTCAGCAACATACTGCTTTTCACGATGCGTACACTTCATTAAAAGTTCTTAGAATTATAAGAGATAAACATAAAGATAATTGGGATACCTTTCTAAAAACTTCAACAAAGACAAGTGTGGAGACATTACTTACAAATGACGGTATATATTCAATTTTTGAAAATGTTAAGGGTAGAAATATGATGTACCTTGCTTGCACGTTACATCCAAAACATTGTTTTCACCCCTTATACGCATCATGGGGATATCTTTGGGATTTAAGAAGAGATCCCGAACCATTTTTAGATTTATCCGTCAATCAATTAAGAGATATTTTAAAGAAATTTAGTCCCAAAGCACTTAGGGTTCTAAAGACAAATAAAGCTCCAGTAGTTATGAGTAAAGAGTATGCCTTAAAACAAAAGCCTTATTTAGATTTAGATTTAGCAATAATTCAAAAAAGAGCTAAACTTGTTAGAGAAAATGTAAATTTTTGTAAAAATATTCAGATTATTCACAGAGAAGCAGCTGAAGAAAAAGCACAAACCAAAACGCAAGAAGATTTATTACCAGAGGAAACTTTATACGAAAAATTTATTCCAAATAAAGATACTGCTTTATTTAAAACATGGCACAGCTCTTCGTGGGAAGACAAGCTTAGACTGCTAGATAAGTTTCATGATAAGAGATGTAGTTGGTTTGGTCAAAAAATAATTTATCAAGAAGCCCCTCAAATTTTACCACCTGACTTATACAAAAATATTAAAAGTGAAATTGCTAGAAGAATTTTGAGCAAAAATAAGGAAAAATGGCAAACTATTAATATGGCTTATACTGAAATTGATTATTTAAGAGATCAAGCATCAAATAGAGATGATGAGGTTGAATTAAAAAAATTGGATGAAATCAACCAATTTATCATGTCAATTGAAAAGAAGTATGAATTTACATAGTTGACTTTATTATTATTATTAATAAACCCCTATTATGCTTATAGATTTTAAAGATGAAGATTTTGAAAGTAAAATCAAAAATGAGGATGTATCTGTAATTCAATTTTCAGCAGCTTGGTGTGGTCCTTGTAAGACATTGAAACCAATAATGGATAAGTTAGCAGTTGAGTATAAGGATAAAGCTGGTTTTTATTATGCTGATATTGAAGATGGAGGCATAAATACAGGAAGTGCTGCAGGGATAAGAGGTGTACCAACTGTTATAATTTATAAAAAAGGTCTTGAGGTTGACAGAAAAGTTGGTGGGGTTCCAGAGAGTAATATGAAAGAATTTTTGGAAAAAAATATTTAATTAATATTTAAAAATTCTCCACTTAAATACAATGAACCAGTAATTAAAAGCAAATCGTTCTCTTTTAAGTTTATTGATTGAATGGCTTTTTGAATACTTTCCTTATAAATAACATTAGGTATGTCCTTAAATTTTTCTCTTAATTCTTTTCCACTTATAGCATTTGGTTGATTTGGGATATCAACTGTTGTTAAAGATGAAATATTTTTAAAATAACTTATGTATTCTTCGTGATTTTTATTAGCCATCATTCCTATAATAACATGTTTGTTACAATCTAAAGTCTGAAGATATTCATTAAGAACTTTTGCTCCACCAGGATTATGTGAAGAATCAAGAATCAGTCTATTATTTTTTACTAAGTTTTTAAGTTTACCAGATTTAATTTCCTGAAGTCTAGCAATATGAGATGCTTTTTGAACTCCATTTATTATGTGTTGGTCTTTAATTTTTATATCCTCTAAAATTCTTAATGTTGCAATTGCCGTAGCAGCATTTTCAAGTTGAAATTGTCCATTTAATTTGGGTTTTGGAATTTTTAAACCACCATACTTATCCTCATAATAAAAGAAATTATTTTCTTTTAAAACAAAGTTGTAATTTTCATTAAAAAAATATTTATTTGCACTATTATCTGATATATTTTTTTTAATACATTCTACAATTTCACTAGAATTTTGTTTAGCAACTACTATATTTGAATTTAGTAAAGAGGAGGTTTTTTCAAAAATTATTCTTTCAATAGTTCTGTCATTTTTTGGCAGCCAGTCCAAGTGATCTTCACTACATGAGGTAACTACATTACAAAGATTTTTTTTTAAAATATTTACAGCATCTCCTCTTCCAAATAAGCCAAATTCTGCAATCACAAGATTTTTTCTATACTTTTTGCATCCATAAAAGAATGCAGCTGTGAGAGCTTCAAAATATGTTAAAGGTTGATTATTGTTTACTTCCTCAATCTTAGATAATAAATCTGATAGATCATTATCACTGATCATTTCATCGTTATAAACAAATCTCTCATTAATACTCTTTACATGAGGAGAGGTGTATACATTACATTTAATACTTGCCTCTCTAAGTATAGATCTTAAAAAAGAAATGGTACTACCTTTCCCATTAGTTCCACAGACCTGTACACACTTTATTTGATCTTGTGGGTTTCCCAATTTTTTGCAAAGATTTTTTATTCGATCTAAGCTAAGATCAATTTCTTTAGGATGCAGCTTTTGTAAGCGATTGAGAATCCTCTGAAGTTTCATTTTCTTCAAAATTTATAGCAGAATTTTTCTTTAACAATATTGACAATAAAGTTCCAATTTTTTCAGATAGATCTTTTCTATTAACAATCAAGTCTACAAATCCAGTTTTTTCAACATATTCACTTTTTTGAAAACCTTCAGGAAGTTCTTCATTAACTGTGCCCTGTATTACCCTTGCACCAGCAAATGCAATCAAAGCCCCTGGTTCAGCTATATGAATGTCGCCTAGCATAGCGTACGATGCAGTAATGCCACCTGCTGTTGGATCGGTAATACAAACAATGTATGGTAAGTTGTTTTTTTTTAATTCATTAATAGCTATAGTTGTTCTTGTCATTTGGGATAGAGAGATTAAACTTTCCATCATTCTCATTCCTCCGCCAGAACTAACACATAAAAAAGGAGTTTTATTTTCAATTGCATATTGAATACCATATAAAAAGGCCTCACCTTCAGCAGCTGCCATTGATGCTCCTAAAAAATCAAAGTCAGATGCAACAGCAGTAATTTTAATATCATTAATTTTTCCACTGACAACCATCATTCCACAATCCATACCTGTTTTTTTTCTAGCACTCTTTAATCTATCTTTATAAGATTTTGAGTCAGTCCAATTGAGTGGATCATCTTTAGGAATTGGTGTTTTGAAAATTTCATAATTCTTTTCACCAAAAAGAATGTCAAACCTTTGTTTCGGGGTAATTCTATGATGTTTGTTACACTCAG
>CACNIF010000011.1 GCA_902620465.1 uncultured Pelagibacteraceae bacterium | reverse complement strand
TCTTTTCTCTCGAATGATTTAATCTTAAATATTTTACGTATTGTATCACCGTGAATACAGATAGTTGGTCCATAATTGGTTGATATAAATTTATGGATTTTCTTTGCTATTGTTGTTTTACCAGATCCAGATAAACCAGTTATCCAAAAGACAAAACTTTGATTTTTATTTTTATTCATTTTAAGATATGGATATATATAAATTTAAAACAGTTCATAATAAATTTTTATTAATTAAAGTAAAACTCCAGATATTATTAAACTTCTTTGCATTATAATAAATCCTGTTATATGGTATTTTTTGAATGGTCAAAATAAAAGATACTTATCAAAATAATAATATTGCAATATTAATTGGTAGAAAAGGTAGCAAAGGGTTTCCTGGAAAAAACACACGAAAAATTGGTCCAAAAAAACTTTGTGAATACCCAGTGATTGCAGCTCTTAAATCAAAAAGTATAAAAAAAATTTTTGTTGCAACAGATTGTCCTAAAATTAAAGAAGCAACAAAAAAATATAATCCAACTTATATTGATAGACCCAAAAAGTTGAATAGTGATAAAGCTTTAGGAGAGGATGTTTATCAGTATTGTTATGATCATATAAAAAAAAATTATTTCAAAAAAATAAATTTAGTCGTTCTTCTTATGGCTAATGCACCCATGATAACCCATAAAATGATTAAGGAAGGGATTAATAAATTAAATAAAAACAAAACTGTCGATTCAGCAGTTTCTGTTTCAAAATATAATATGTGGAGTCCAATAAGAGCGAGAAAAATAAATAATAAAGGACTTTTAGATCCATTTATACCTTTCGAAAAAATGAAATTAAAAACAATAAATTGTGATAGGGATAGTCAAGGTGATGTTTATTACGCTGATATGTCAGTTTCCATAGTGCGCCCCAGATGTTTAGAAAATATTTCTGAAGGGCTTTTGCCACAAAAATGGATGGGAAAAAAAATTTTACCAATCATTTCAAAATATGGCCTTGATTTAGATTATGATTGGCAATTACCACAAGTAGAGTATTGGATAAAAAAAAATTTATAAAGATGCAAGAAACCTACATTAAAAAAGATAGTTTTGAAGATAAAACATTTGTAAATCAAATAGATTTTGATTTTTTAAACAAAATTGAGTCATTAAGAAAAAAAAATGAAATCTCCAAAGAATTTGATCAAGAAGATTTATGTATTATTGATAGAGCTATTGAAGATTGCAAAAAAGCGATTCTATCTAAAGACTCAGAATTTAAAATTAAAAATAATTCATATGAAGAAATTAAACTTATGGAAGATAAAAATGTTATCAAATATATTTTGCATAGATATAAATATGAAATTTTTCCTGATAAAAAAATTTTAAATAAATACCCACCATTACTACAAATTGAACCATCTTCAGTATGTAATTTTAGATGTGTTTTTTGTTTTATGACTGATGAGAATTTTTCACAAAAAAAAAGCAAACATATGGGCGTAATGTCTTTAGATATGTACAAAAGAATAGTAGACCAAATAGAGGGGAAAATACAATTTATAACTTTAGCGTCAAGAGGAGAACCTTTGGTAAATAAACAAATAGGTCAAATGTTAGAATTTTCTAGAAATAAATTTTTAGGTTTAAAGATCAATACAAATGCATCTTTGTTAAATGAAAAATTAATTCACGATATTTTGACTAACGATGTATTAACTGTTGTTTTTTCTGCTGATGCTGCAGAAAAAAAACTTTACGAAAAATTAAGAGTAAGAGGTAATTTTGATAAAGTCATTAAAAATATAAAATTGTTTAAAGATATAAAAGAAAAGCACTATCCAAAAAAAAAAATTATTACACGTGTTTCAGGTGTAAAATTTTCAGAAAATCAAAATTTTAATGAAGTCTCAAATTTTTGGAACGAACATGTGGATCAAGTTGCTTTTGTAAAATATAATCCATGGGAAAATTCTTACGAAAAGAAAGATAACGATATCACCACACCATGTTCTGATCTTTGGAGAAGGATGTTTATTTGGTGGGACGGTAAAGCAAATCCATGTGATGTAGATTACAAATCAAATTTGAGCGTAGGCAATATAAATCAAACTGATATTGAGAAAATTTGGAATGGAAAAGATTATAACAAATTGAGAGAACTTCATGTAAATCAAAATAGACAGAAAAAAAAACCATGTTCTTCATGCTTTGTTACTTGAATTAAATCTAATAATTTGATGAGAAAAATTAAAATAGGATTCATTGGAACTGGTAAAATTGCCGATTATCATGCCAAAGCATTTTTAAAGTCTAATTTTAAAATTGAGGCAGTTGCAGCTAGTCAAAACTCTAAAAGAGCGAAAATGTTTGCAAATAAATATAATGCCAAATATTTTTTTAAATCATCGAAAGAGCTTGCACAAAATGCACATAAGTTTTTAGATTGTATTTTAATTTGTTGTAAAACAGAGAAATCTTTAAGTTACATTAAATTGATAAAAAAGATTCCAATTCTGTGTGAAAAGCCAGTATCATTTAACTACAAGGATATCCAAAAGACTAAAAATAAAAAAGTATTTGTTGGATATAATAGAAGATTTTATAATTCAGTAAATATTTTTAAGAAGGAATTAAAAAAAAATAAAAAATTTATTGTAAATGTTGAGGTGCCAGAAAAAATTTTAAATTCGCCAAAAAAAACAATAAGATTCTCCAATGTTTTTGAAAATTCTGTTCATATGTTTGATCTTATCAATTATATATTTGATAAACCGAAATTAATTAAAAGTTTAAATTTAAAAAATTCACCAAGATTAAGATCATTACAATTCATAACCAAAAAAAAAAATTTGATTAATTTATTATGCAACTGGAATTCGTCATCTAACTTTAAAATAGAGGCATTTTCTGATAATAAAAGATTTTTACTTCAACCAATCGAAAAAATTAAGATATTTCAAGGAATTGACATAATCAATCCAACAAAAAAAAACCCCATTAGGCAATACAAACCTAGGACAATTTATGTTTCTGATTTCAAAAAAAAAGAAAGACAATTCAAGCCAGGATTTAAAGATCAGGCAGAAGAATTTTACAAAATAGTATCAAAAAATAAAATTCATGATATGAAATTTGCTAATCTAAATGATTCTATTAGGGCTTTAAAAATAGCAAACGAGGCAACAAAATGAACTATTCAAATTTGCTAAAAAAGAAAAAAGCAAAAATCGCAGTTTGGGGATGTGGTTTTATAGGTTTATCTACTTTACTTCATTATGCTAACAAAGGTGTCAAATCTGTAGGATACGATAAAAATTCATCCGTAGTTAAAGCTCTAAAAAAAAATAAATTTCATATTCATAATATTGAAAGCTGGATTAACTTTCCAACAAAAGGATTATTAAAATCAAATTTAATTAATTTTACAGATAATTATGAGGAAATTTTAAATGATAGAGATATTATTTGTCATTTTATAGCAGTACCCACAGAAAAAAATGGTAGACCATTTTTGGAACCAATAAAATGGGTTTTAGATAAAATTTCTAAATCAAAAAACAATTTTTTTGAAAAAAAAAAATTTAAACCATCTATAATTATAGAGTCAACATTGGTCCCAAAAACAACAGATAAATATTTAAAAAAAATTTTTTATAAAAATAAATCATCATTAGATGATTTTTTTTATTGTGTGGCTCCTCGTAGAGATTGGTTTGAAACAAAAGATAAAACTCTTACGTCCTTGAATAGAGTGTTTGGATGTAATTCTGAAAAAGCAAAAAAACAAATTTTTAATATTTTGAAAATAGTCTCAAAAAATGTATGTCCAGCATCAAGTTATAAAGTATCGGAATTCGTTAAAGCATTTGAAAATTCCTACAGACATTTAGATATTACTTTAGCCAACCAACTTGCCTTTGCATTTCCAAAAGACAATGTGAGAGAAGCTTTAAAATTAGCAGGTACAAAATGGAACATGAATACATATTATCCAGGCTTTGGAACCGGCGGTTATTGTATACCTTTATCATCACAATATGTTTTAGAGGGAGCAGAAAAAAAAAGTAAAGTCCTTACTCTATTGAAAGAAACAGTAAAATTTGACAAAATTGTCAACAAAAAAATAGCTAAAAATATTCTTCTTAAGAATCCAAAAAAAATTTTAATTCTAGGCTTGTCCTATAAATCAGATGTTAAAGTATCAATATTATCACCATCAATAGATTTATATAATTTTTTTAAAAAAAAAAAAATTCGTGTTGATATTTTTGATCCTCTTTTTAAAAAAAATGAATTAAAAAAAATACTAAACTGTAGGTATTTAAATGATTTTAATTTATCAAATTATGATAGCATGATATTTATGATTAATCATAGAGCTTTTCAAAAAACAATTGAGTCTAAAATAAAAAAAATGAAAAATTTGAAAACTATTATAGATAATACTGCTCATCTTAAAAAATTTGAGAAATTAATACAAAAAAAAAATTGTGAACTTTTAATCACTGGAAAATCTAATTGGTTAAATTAAATAGTATGAAGATTTTATCAGTTTATCCGTATTTAACTATTTCATCAGCTGCTTTATTAATAAATGGAAAAATAGTCTCAGCTTCATGCGAAGAGAGATTTAACAGAAATAAAATGAGCACAGCATTCCCAATTAATGCAATAAATTGGTGCCTGGGGAATAATAATTTATCTTTCGAAGATTTGGATTTAATAACAGTTCCATGGAATCCACAGAGAAATATTAACGATGCATCTTATCGATGGTCAAGTGAGATGAGATGGAGAGGGGAGATGATTACCAATATTCCGTTATATTTGTCACGAATGATGAACACAAACCCAAGCAGTGAATTTTTTCAATCTTTTTACAAAAATAAAGTAAAGATAAGCTACTATGATCATCACTTATGTCACGCTGCATTTGGTTATTATAATTCTAAATTTTCAAATGCTGATATATTGGTTGTCGATGGTAGAGGTGAGGAAGATACCTGTTTTACTGGCTATGTAAGTAATAATAAGTTTATAAAAACAGGTTCAGTTGCATACCCTCATTCAATTGGTATTTTCTATTCATCAATGACAAATTTTTTAGGATTTAACCCAGGCACAGATGAATGGAAAGTTATGTCTTTAGCCTCGTACAGCAAATCAACAAATCGATACGATAAATTATTGGAAGATCTTATTTATCTAACTTCAGAAGGTTTTGAAGTAAATTTAAGTTATTTTGATTATTATAATTTTGATAGAAAAAAATTTTTATTTAATAAAAAATTATTAAATCTTCTTGGCCCAAATAGAAAACTTAATGAAAAGATAAATTTAAAACACATTCAAATAGCTGGTGCTTTACAAAGATTATTTGAAAAAGCAATGTATCATATGGTTAGAATAACAAAAAAAAGGGGGAAATTTTCAAATTTAATTATTTCAGGCGGAGCTGCTATGAACTCTGTTTTTAACGGTAAATTAGAAAAATATAATATTTATAAAGATACTCATATATCTTTTGCTCCTGATGACTCAGGGGTAACTATAGGTGCAGCCTATTATGGTTACTATAAAAATAAAAGGATTAAGAATAAGAATGAGATAACGGATAACTTTTATGGTCCCTCTTATTCAGATGCAAATATTAAAAAAATATTAGATAATTTTAAAATCAAGTATAAGAAATCAAAAAACATATATTTTGAGACAGCAAGGCATCTCTCAGATGGAAAAATTATTGGATGGTTTCAAGATAAAATGGAATTTGGTCAAAGAGCCCTTGGTAACAGATCAATTCTATGTGATCCAAGAAAAAAAAATTTTCAAGATAAAGTAAATAAAGCTGTGAAATTTAGAGAAAGTTTTAGACCTTTTGCGCCTGCAATTCTTCATGAAAAAGCTAACGATGTCTTTGAAAAACCAAAGCAAAGAAATGTTTTTTTTATGGAAAGAGTCTATAAAATTAAAAAAAAGTGGCAAAAAATTATTCCTGCTGTTACTCACATTGATGGAACTGGTAGACCACAAACAGTTAATAAAGATATTCATAAAAAATTTTACAATTTAATTAAAGAATTTTATAAAATTACAGATGTTCCAGTTTTATTGAATACATCATTTAATCTTAATGGAGAACCAATAGTAATGAAGCCAGAAGATGCGATTAGAACCTTCTATTCGTGCGGTTTAGATATATTGGTGATTGGTAATTATATACTTAGAAAATAGTTTTATGATATGTATAATTCCAGCTAGAAAAGGATCTAAAGGACTTAAAAATAAAAATACGAGAAAATTGGATGGAATACCCTTAATATTCCATACTATCAAAATTGCACAAAAATCGAGAGAAATATCCAAAATTTTAATCTCAACAGATGATGAGAAAATAATTAAGTTATGTAGAAATAAAAAAAAAGTATTAGTTTTATCGAAACGTCCAAAAGAACTTTCAACGGATCAAGCAAAATCTATAGATGTATACTTACACTCTATAAAAGAATATGAAAGTTTAAAAAACATAAAAGTAAATAATTTTTGTGCTATGCTGCCCACACATCCTATTCGATCACAAAAAGAAATTGATGATGCAATAAGATTTTTTTTTAAAAAGAGAGGAAAGTTTTTAATTACTGTAAAAGAATTACCACCGATTAATTTTAATTTTTCTATAAAAAAAAATAAAATAGCCCCATATAAAAACATTAAAATGAGTGTTGAAAACCGTCAAAAATTGGTGAAAAATTTTTCACCAAATGGAAGCCTATATGTCTTTAACCACAATGAATTGAGAAAAAAAAAGACTTTTATGACAAAAAATACCATTGCATTTATTCAAAAAAAAACACCATCATTTGATATTGACACAATTCAAGATTTTAATTTTGTAAAGAATTACATTGAGAAATAATTATTGCTTATATTCTACTATTTTTCCTAAATCAAAAAAATATTTTTTTGATTT
>CACNIF010000010.1 GCA_902620465.1 uncultured Pelagibacteraceae bacterium | reverse complement strand
AGTGTTACACCCTCATTACATACTCCTTTAATGTCTGTTACAAACGCTATTTCCTCTGTAATTATAGTTGGAGCAATTATTGCAGGATTATCTGGAGATCCGCAAAGTGTCTTGAATACATCGAGTATATTTGGTTTTTTAGCAAGTGCACTTGCAGCAATAAATATTTTTGGGGGTTTCTTAGTAACACAAAGAATGTTGGCAATGTATAAAAAAAAGAAAAAAGAAAAAAAATGATTTCAGCAAATTTATCAGCAATTTTTTATTTAGTCTCAGGGGTATTATTTATTCTTGCTTTAAGAGGTCTGTCGTCACCTGAGACATCTAGACAAGGAAATTTTTTTGGAATTTTAGGAATGATTATAGCAGTAACTGTAACTTTTTTATCATTAGGAACTTTTTCAAGTGGGTTTGTTTTTGTTATAATTTTTATACTGGTTGGAGGTTCAATTGGAGCCTTTATAGCGTATAAAATTCCAATGACTGCTATGCCAGAATTGGTTGCCGGGTTCCACAGTTTAGTTGGACTTGCTGCAGTATTTGTAGCGATTTCAGCTTTTTTAAATCCCATTGCATTTAATCTTGGTTCACCCGGAAATATTAAACTTGGAAGCTTAATTGAAATGTCAATCGGGGCTGCAGTTGGGGCTATTACATTCTCAGGATCTATAATTGCTTTTTTAAAATTGCAAGGAATTATGTCTGGTTCACCAATTATATTTAAAGGCCAACATCCACTTAATGCAATTATTTTAATTTCAATAATTATTTTAATTTATCTATTGTGTTCAACTCAATCATCAAACTTGTTTTGGATATTACTATTTGTTTCATTTTTAATTGGCTTTCTATTAATAATTCCTATTGGTGGAGCTGACATGCCAGTTGTAATTTCAATGCTCAATTCTTATTCTGGTTGGGCAGCGGCTGGAATCGGTTTTACTTTAGAAAATACAGCGCTAATAATTACAGGTGCGTTGGTAGGCTCATCAGGTGCAATATTGTCCTACATTATGTGCAAAGGTATGAACCGTTCATTTTTCAATGTAATTTTAGGAGGATTTGGAGCTACCGATGATACATCAAGCAAATCATCTAAAGAGCAAAAACCGGTTAAAAGTGGTAATGCTGATGATGCGGCATTCCTAATGAAAAATGCTTCCTCAGTTATTATTGTTCCTGGATATGGTATGGCAGTGGCGCAAGCTCAACATGCTTTAAGAGAAATGGTCGACACTCTAAAGAAAAACGATATAAAAGTTTCATATGCTATTCACCCTGTGGCTGGTAGAATGCCGGGACATATGAATGTTTTGTTAGCTGAGGCAAACGTACCATACGATGAAGTATTTGAGTTAGAGGAAATAAATAATGACTTTGCTAATGCAGATGTTGCTTTCGTGATTGGTGCAAATGATGTCACAAATCCAGTTGCAAAAACAGATCCACAAAGTCCAATTTATGGAATGCCCGTTCTTGATGTAGAAAAATGTAAATCTGTATTATTCGTTAAACGAAGTCTTTCACCTGGTTATGCTGGCATCGATAATGATTTATTTTATAAAGAAAATACTTTAATGTTATTTGCGGATGCAAAAAAAATGACAGAAGATATCACAAAAAATTTATAAAATTTTATGAGTACAAAAATTTTTTGTGATATTGCAGATTTTAATCTAATTAAAAAGTTTCATAAACTAAAAATTGTAAAAGGTTTCACAACAAATCCAAGTTTAATGAGAAAGGCTGGTGCAAAAGATTATAAATCATATTCAAAAAAAATTTTAAGAGTTTGCAAATCTAAACCAATTTCTTTTGAGGTTTTTGCAGACAATCATAATTCAATGATTAATCAAGGTTTGAAAATCAATGAGTGGGGTAAAAATATTTATGTGAAAGTTCCTGTAGTCAATTCAAAAAATAAATTTTCTGGTAGAGTTATAAATGAATTAAATAAACGAAATATTAAATTAAATATTACGGCTGTTTATACCGCAAAACAAACAAAGAAAATTTTAAATAAAATTAATAAAAAAACAAAAGTGATAATCTCTATTTTTGCTGGAAGAGCAGGTGATGCAGGAAAAGATCCCATTCCTGAGTTTATAAAAAGTATAAAAATGGCAAAAAAATTCAAAAACGTAGAAATTTTATGGGCGAGTGTAAGAGAGCCATATAATTATACACAAGCAAAACAATTAGGTTGCCATATTATAACAATACCACCCACTATTATTGAAAAAATTGAAAAATTTGGAAAATCATATCAACAACTTACAACAGAAACTGTAAGAGCTTTTTTAGTTGATAGTAAAAAGTCAAAATTTAAAATTTAAGTTAATTGGTTGCGGGGGACGGATTTGAACCGCCGACCTTCAGGTTATGAGCCTGACGAGCTACCAGACTGCTCCACCCCGCGGTGTAACTAAATTCTATTTCTTAGTTTGTTTAATTTTTTAACTCTCTTAATATTTTCTTGGAGGATTCTCTTTTTTTTTTCAGATGGTTTTTCATAAGTATTTTTTAATTTTATTACTTTAAAAAAACCATCTCTTTGAAGCTTTCTTTTTAAAACTCTAAGAGCTTGCTCAACATTGTTATCTTTAACTTCTATTTTAATAATTTCCTCCAAAAAAACGAGTGAATAACATTTTTATAATTTTATGTCTATGAATTTTATTCATAATTTTGATAATTATTTTAATTTTGCTTTCTCTTTTTCTTTTTTTTCCCTTTTCACTCTTCTTTCCGCCTTTTCTAAAGCTTCAATCAAATCTTTTTGTGAAAATAGGTTGAGCGCTACTGGGTCTTTAGGGTTCAAATTGTTATAGTTCCAATAACTTTTATTTCTTATTGAGGTAACAGAATTTTTTGTTATTCCAATCAACCTTGCAATTTGAGAGTCTTTAAGAATGTTATGTTGTTTAATCAACCATAATGCTGAGTCTGGCTTATCTTGTCTTTTTGACAAAGGGATATATTTTTTTTTCTTCTTTTCATCATTTGATATTTCGACATCAGTACTTTTTATATTTAAAGGTCTATTATTATCTTTTGAGGATAACTCAATTTCCTCTCTTGAAAGCTGACCAGTTATTATGGGATTGTATCCTTTTATACCTTTTGCAACTTCACCATCTGCAATACCCTGAACTTCTACTTCATGTAAATGACAAAAGTTAGCTATTTGTTTGAAAGTAAGAGTAGTATTTTCAACAAGCCATAAAGCTGTAGCCATTGGCATTAAAGGAGCTTTTGACATTTAATTTTTTTTTTCTGATTTGAAGTTCTGAAATTTTTTATTAAATTTACTAATTCTCCCTTTATCCATTAATTTTTGTTTTCCTCCTGTCCAGGCAGAATGAGATTTTGGATCGATTTCTAATTTTAATACTTCTCCTTCAGTTCCCCAAGTTGACTTAGTTTCAAATTGAGTTCCATCTGTCATTTCAACTTTTATGACATGGTATTTAGGGTGTATATTTTTTTTCATTCGAAGTCTTATAACAAAACTTTCTTTTAAAACAATTAAAAGTTGCTTATTTTTTCAATCAATTTTTCATAAATATTAGGGCTCGTAGCGATTACTTTAACATCTTTGTGATCTTTAAGGTCAATTTTGTTAATAACACCACCAGCTTCAGTAACAAGAACTAACCCTGCAGCAATATCCCATAAGTTTAAATTTTTTTGAAAATATCCATCATATCTTCCACAGGCTATGTATGCCATATCTAATGCTGCTGAGCCTGATTTTCGATAAGAAAATTCCATCTTTCTTTCGATTGTTCCACTGGTAGCAAATAAGCATTCTCGAATATTATTTTTTTTTGATACTCTAATTCTTTTATTATTTAAGTAAGCTCCATTATTTTTTTCTGCATAAAACATTTCATCTTTTATTGGATCAAAAATTAAACCAGATATTATTTCATTTTCATGTTTTAGAGCGATTGAAATTGCAAAATGAGGAATTCCATGTAAGAAATTTACTGTTCCATCTATCGGGTCAATTACCCAAGTATTTTTTTTATCCTTATTTTTTTTTACACCATTTTCCTCACTTATAATCGAATAGTCAGGTCTACCCTTTTTTAATTCTTCAATTATTATTTTTTCAGTTTTGAGATCAGAGTTTGTTACAAAATCTGACGGTCCCTTTTTAGATACTTGTAGTTTTTCAATTTCTCCGAAATCTCTAATAAGTATTTTAGAAGCTTTTTCACAAGCTTTAATCATTAAATTTAAATTTGCTGAAATAGAGTTCATTTTTTAAATTTTTTTAACGTATTCTAAATTTCTTGTATCAATCATTATTTCATCACCAGTTTCAATGAATGGTGGAACCTGTATATTTAAGCCGTTATCTAAAGTAGCAGGTTTATAAGAAGCAGAGACAGTTTGACCTTTAAGAGCAGCATCTGTTGAATTGATTTTACATTTAATTTGATTAGGTAAATCTAATGAAATTGGTTCACCATTATAAAAACTTATAGTTACATCGAGATTTTCAGTTAATAATTTACCTTTTGGTCCAATTACATTTTTTTTTATTTGAATTTGTTCGAAAGATGAAGGATCCATAAAAAAGAAATTATTCTCATCCTCATAAGAATAATTAAAAGTAATTTCTTCTAAGGATGCTTTTTCTACAGTCTCACTTGATCTAAATCTCTCATTTAATTTTGTGTTTCTATTTACACTTTTCATTTCTACTTGTGCAAAAGCTCCACCTTTTCCAGGTTTTACATGTTGTGTTTTTAAGACTTGCCACAAGTCATCCTTATACTCTAGCAACATACCAACTCTTATTTCACTAGCATTTATTTTCATTTTAATTTTTTAATTGCTTCAATAGGTTTAAGTTTTTTATTTCTCCAAATGTAGCTTGAAATAGCCAATAAGTTAGCTTTATTCAACAAAAGTTTTTTATAATTGTTAGAATTTATGCCACCTATGGCCACTATAGGTTTTTTTGTTATCTTTCTAGCTTTTTTCAAAATATCTAATGATGGTTTGTATTTTGTTTTTTTTGTTTTTGTTGAGTAAAAAGCTCCAAAAGCCAAATAGTCAGCTTTATTTTTCAAAGCAACTTTTGCTAATTTAATTGAATTATGACAAGTTATCCCAATTATTTTGTTTCCAATTAATTTTCTTGCTTTATGAATATTCATATCATTCTGGCCTAAATGACAACCATCAGCATCTAACTTTTTGGCTAAATAAACATCGTCATTAATTAAAAATTTAACTTTAAATTTTTTACATAATTTTTTTATTTTTTTTCCTATTATTAGCTTTCTTTTAAATTTTTCTTTTTTAAGTCTAAGCTGAAAAAAACTTACTTTTTTCTGTTTCAAGACATATTTAAGTTGATGATAAAAAGTATTATCAATCTTTAATGGTGATATTAAATAAATAATTTTTTGTTTATTAAATCTCAAAATCTTTAGACCACTTTCCTTGAGCAGCTAATGTGTTCATTTTTGCTCGATGGTTAAAGATTTTCTGAGTACCTTCAATATTTTTTATATCTTTTGACCAAAATTTTAATGCACTTTGCTGGAGTGCACGTCCATAAGAATAACTCATTATAAAATTTGTATCGTTGTGCTTATTTATTAAATTTAGATTTTCTGTTGCCTCTATCTCTGATTGTCCTCCAGACAAAAAAGCTATTCCAGGCACTTCTGAAGGAACGCAATTTTTTAAACACTTTAAAGTTAATCTTGCAACTTCATCATTTGAAATTTTATTTTTTGACTTATTTCCAGGTAAAATCATATTAGGTTTTAAAATAATTCCTTTTAAATCCACTTTGTGTAAAATTAATTCCTCAAAACATCTTTCAATTACTTTGGAAGTTTTTTTGTAACAATCTTCAGCAGAATGTTCACCATCCATTAAAACTTCTGGCTCTACTATTGGCACCATATTACATTCTTGAACCAATGCCGAATATCTAGCTAATGCATGAGCATTTGAATTTATCGAAAGCTTGCTCGGATAATCTTTAGATATCAAATAAACACCTCTCCATTTTGTAAATTTCACACCAATTTTATAATACTCTTTTAATCTCTCTCTTAATCCGTCTAGTCCCTCCGTAATTTTTTCATCTTTTGAACCCGCTAAAACTTTGGCACCCGTATCTACTTTTATACCTGGTAAAGAGCCCATTTCAGAAATTAACTCAGTAATCTTTTTTTTTTTCGATGAGATTTGTTTAATCGTCTCATCATATAAAATGACACCTCCAATACAATCAGTCATACTTGACGAAGTAAAAAGAGTTTCTCTAAAAATCAACCTGTTTTCTGGAGTCGAAGGCACGTTGACACTATCAAGTCTTTTTGTCATAGTGCTTGTGCTCTCATCAGCAGCCAGGATCCCTTTCCCGTTCTCGATAATTTTTAAAGCAATATTATTTAATTCAGACATTTTAATTTAAGGCTTTTATACCAGGAAGGTCTTTTCCTTCAAGATATTCTAAAAAGGCTCCACCAGCAGTTGAAACAAAATTGAAATTATTTATTGCATTCATTCGATTTAATACTGCTATTGTATCGCCTCCTCCAGCAATAGAATAAATTTGATTTTTTTTATTTTTTTCAATGATTTTTTTTGTAATTTCATAACAACCATTTGCGAAGTTTGGATTTTCAAAATATCCTACTGGTCCATTCCACAAGATTGTTTCACTTCTCTCAATGATATCTTTAATTTTTTTTATTGTTTTTGGTCCTATATCTAAAATTAAGTCATCATTGGAAACCTCATTGAGTTCTTTGATTATAGCTTTATCATCAATACTTTTTCCCACCACAACATCCTCTGGATAATTGATTAAACAAGAATTTTTTTTTGCTGTTTCAAAAATATCATCTATAGCTGATTTACAGTTCTCTTCTTTTAAAGATTTTCCAATTGGATTACCTTTGTAATTCAAAATATTATTTGCCATCGCTCCAACAATTATAATGTTATCAAACTTAGGTATTAAGTTTCTAATTAGACCTATTTTTGTAGATATTTTAGCTCCTCCAATAATACAAGTAACTGGTTTTTTTATTTCTGTAGTTACTTTTTTTAGTGCACTTATTTCAGTTTCAAGTTGTAAACCTGCAAATGAGGGTAAAAATTTAGTTATTTTGCTGACAGATGCGTGAGCCCTATGTGAGCAAGAAAAGGCATCATTAACAAATATATCTGCTAGTTCCGCTAAATTTTTTGAGAAATTCGTATCATTATTTTCTTCTTCTTTATAAAATCTTATGTTTTCTAAGAAAATTATCTTATCTTTAGAATTTTTAAACAAGTCATCTTTCTTTATTTTATAAATATTTTCCTTAACTAATTCAATTTTCTGATCAGTTTTTCTCTCTAAATTTTTACAAATTGGTTCTAAAGATAGATCATTATTTATTTTTCCTTTGGGTCGCCCGATATGTGAGATTATTAAAATTTTGGATTTTTTTTTAATGAGGAAGTTTATGACAGGCAATATCTTATTGATCCTTGTCTCATCGGTAATTAATCTGTTTTTGAGTGGCACATTCAGGTCTAGTCTTAATAATACAACTTTGCCTTTGAGATTTTCTTGATCTTTTATATATTTCATTAAGAAATTTTATGAAGGTGTTCCGCAATATCACACATTCTGTTTGAAAAACCCCACTCGTTATCATACCAAGCTGAAATTTTACCCATGTTTTTTCCTACCACATTCGTTAAACTTCCATCAATAATTGACGAAGCAGGATTATGATTGAAATCTATAGATACAAGTTTTTCTTTTGAAAATTCAAGAACTTTATTTTTTTTACTAAAACTTTGAAATGCTGAATTTATTTTTTCGATACTCAAATCTTTTTTAGTACAAAATACAAGTTCAATTAAAGAAACATTTGGTGTCGGCACCCTCATTGCTATACCTTCTAATTTACCTTTAAGAGCAGGAATTATTTCACCAATTGACTTTGATGCCCCAGTTGAAGTTGGAACAATAGATTGACTTGCAGATCTTGCTCTTCTTGGATCTTTATGAGAATTGTCCAAAATTCTTTGATCACTTGTGAATGCGTGAATGGTAGTCATAAAACCTTTTTCGATTTCGAAATTTTTATTTAAAATAAAAGCTACTGGTGCAAGACAATTAGTTGTGCATGATGCAGCAGAAATTATTTTATCGTTTTTTTTTAATTCTAACTCATTTACTCCAAATACAATTGTTTTATCTGCATCTTTACATGGCGCAGAAACAATAATTTTTTTCGCACCATTTTTTAGATGGGTTTCCAATTTATCCTTAGAGTTGAATTTACCAGTGCATTCAAAAACGTATTCCACACCATGTTTTTTCCAATCAATATTATTTAAATTAGTTTCTTGGGTAAAAGAAATTTTATTATTATTAATAATCAGGTTTTTCTCATCAAAACTAATTTTTGCATTAAATTTTCCATGAATAGAGTCATATTTTAAAAGTTTTGAACTCGCTTCTTGATCCGTTCTATTATTTATATGTTTTATCTCTAAATTTTTGCAATTATTTTATCATATTCCACTTTTGACTCTTGAATGAAAATTTCTCCTTTAGAATTAATTGATAACGTCAATGGTTCAGCTTCCTCTGGGAGTGAGTCTGCAGAACTTTCGGGTAAATCAACTTGCACTCCAACCGTCAGTAATGGAGCCGTAACCATAAAAATTATTAAAAGAACAAGCATTACATCTACAAACGGTGTAACATTTATTTCACTCATAGGTTCTTTTGATGATCGATTAATTTTAAAAGCCATTAATTAAATTATTGTTAAAAATCTTTTAGAAAAATTTTCTAATCTCTGAGAATATTTAATTGTGTCATTATTAAATTTGTTATAAGCAACAACTGCTGGTATAGCAGCCAATAAACCTAAGGCAGTTGCAAAAAGAGCTTCTGCTATTCCAGGTGCAACAATTGCTAAACTTGTGTTTCGAGAAATCGCAATTGACTGAAATGAATTCATAATTCCCCAAACAGTCCCAAAAAGACCTATAAACGGAGCTGTCGATCCAACTGTGGCTAAAAAAGTGAAACCTTTACTAATTTTGGTGACTTGTTTTTCAATACCAGTCTCGAGTAATGTTGCCATTCGATCGTTCAAATCAGT
>CACNIF010000009.1 GCA_902620465.1 uncultured Pelagibacteraceae bacterium | reverse complement strand
AAAAATTGTAAAAAAAGCAGCATTAGCTACATTGGTATAAAGCAACGCAACCTGTTGTAATGCTGAGCCTAAGAATAATGACACTCCAATTAAAAGGGACAGAATAATGAATGTTTTCGTATCAAATCTGAATTCCTTTTTTAGTTTTTTTGCTTCAAACAATAATGCTAAAGGAATAATTGCTAAAAAACCTACAAAAAATCTTACAGAATTAAAAGTGAATGGACCGATGTCATCCATACCTGTATCCTGTGCAATGAATGTAGTCCCCCAAATGAAAGTGCACAGTAATGCACTAAATAATGATAGAGTTTTTGACATTTTTTTTATACAGCTAATTTATAAGCAAAATTTTTTCCAAGATTATCTTTCAAATCGTTGTTAAATCGAGCAGCTTCAGCTCCATCAATTATTCTATGATCATATGATAAAGATAAAGGTAGAATTGTTCGTGTTATGAACTTTCCATCAATAAAAATTTGTTTTTTTTGAGATTTACCAACTCCTAGAATTGCGACTTCAGGGTAATTAATAATAGGTGTAAAAAAAGAACCACCAATACCTCCTAAACTCGTTATAGTCATAGAACCAAATAATTCTTTTTTGTCAATTTTAAGATTTCTGCATTGATCACTTAATTTTTTAAGTTCAGTACCTATTAAAGTGATGTTCTTGTTATCAGCATTTCTTAGTTTTGGTACCATAAGCCCATGCTTCGTATCCACAGCTATTCCAATGTGATAATACTTTTTTAGAGTCATTTTTCCTTTATCGATTTCATCAATAGATGAATTAAAATTTGGAAATTTTTTAAGTGATGCAGTTAAAGCTTTGACAATAAAAGCTAAAGGAGTAATTTTTTTTTTTTATCCAGTGTAAATATCTGTTAGAGAAGTTCTAAACTCCTCTAATTCGGTTATATCTGCTTCGTCATGATTGGTCACATGAGGAATATTGGACCAAGAATTCATAAGATATTTAGATGAAAGTTTTTTTACTCTTGGAATATCCTTTATTTCCGTTTTTCCAAATTCAGAGTGAGGATACTCTAGTTCTATCATTTCATCTTTTTTGAATTCTTTTTCAATATTTCTCTCAGGGGTTTTTGCAACAAATGACTTAACATCACTTTCAGTTACTCTTCCTAATCTTTCACTACCTTCAACTTTGCTAATATCAACACCAAGTTCTCTAGCAAATTTTCTGACTTTTGGTGAGGCTGAAGTTTTTTTTGAAAAATCTTTTACTATAATATTTTTTGGTTTAACTTCTTTTTCAATTTCTATTTTGTTTTCTTTGATGTTTTCTTTTTTAGTTGATTGTATTACTTTAGTTTCTACATTGTTGTCTTTTGATTCAATTTCTAAAATCTTACTTCCCTCGGAAACCTTATCACCAACTTTTAAATTTAATTCTGTAACTAGTCCATCATCTAATGAGGGAATTTCAACACTCGATTTATCACTTTCAATTGTGATTAAAGGATCATTTTTTTTAATCTCTTGACCTTTTTTGATTAAAATTTCAATAACCTCTACATCTTTAAATTCACCAATGTTTGGAACTTTTATATCTTTTTTAGGCATTCTATAGTTTTGTTGGCATAGGTTTATCACTATCAATCTTATACTTTTTAATTGCTTCTTTAGCATATTTTGATGCAATAAGCTGTTCCTTAGCTAAAATGCTCAACCCATATGTTGTGATATGTTCCTTATCAACCTCAAAAAATTTTCTTAACTCTTTTCTTGTATCACTTCGTCCAAATCCATCTGTTCCTAGTGAATAAAAACTTTTGTTTACATAAGGTCTTATCTGATCGGAGTTCATTCTCATATAATCAGAGGCTGCTAAAATTGGCCCTTCAGCGTTACCTAAACATTTTTCTACATAGCTTTTTTTAGGTTCTTTATCAGGGTTTAGAAGATTGTATCTCTCTACTTCAAGACCGTCCCTTCTTAATTCGTTAAAGCTTGTTACACTCCAAATTTCACTATCAATTTGATATTCATTTTGTAATATTTCTGCACCAGCTATCATTTCTCTTAATATTGTGCCAGATCCAAGAAATTGAATTTTAGTTTTTTTATACTTATTAAACTCCTTTATTTTGTACATTCCTTTTAAAATACCCTCCTCACATGATTTATCTTTTGGCATTTCTGGATGAGGATAATTTTCATTCATAGTTGTAATATAATAAAAAATATTTTCTTTTTTCTCATGCATTCTTCTTAAACCTTCTCGAAAAATGACTGCAAGCTCATAATGAAATGTTGGATCATATGATATGCAATTAGGAATAGTCGAAGCCATTAAATGACTATGACCATCCTGATGTTGTAAACCCTCCCCAGCAAGAGTTGTTCTTCCAGCAGTAGCTCCAATTAAAAATCCTCTAGACTGACTATCCGCACCTGCCCAAGCAAAATCCCCAATTCTCTGAAAGCCAAACATTGAATAAAAAAGATAAATTGGGATCATTTCAATATCATGATTGGTATATGAAGTTCCAGCAGCTATCCACGATGACATTGCTCCAGCTTCATTAATTCCTTCTTCTAAAACTTGACCACTCTTTTCCTCTTTATACGAACTTAGTTGAGCAGAGTCCTCTGGCTCATATTTTTGACCCTCATGTGCGTAAATTCCTATCTTTTGAAAAAATCCTTCCATTCCAAAAGTTCTTGCTTCATCAGGAATAATTGGGACCAGTCTTGGCGCAACATTTTTATCTCTCAAAAGATTTGTCAACATTCTAACTAGTGCCATTGTGGTCGACATTTCTTTTTCACCAGTTGAAACTTTCATATTATCAAAAATGTCTTTTGGAGGTGCTTTAATAGGTTTTGCATAAGTAGTTCTCTCAGGAATAAAGCCACCCAACTGAAGTCTTTTTTCTTTAATGTATTTTATTTCAGGAGAATTTTGATCTGGCTTATAATACTCAATATTTTTGACCTGCTGGTCTGTTAATGGAACATCAAATCTATCTCTATAATACATTAGGTCTTCAACATCTAATTTTTTAGTCTGATGAGTTGTATTTACGCTCTCACCACTTTTACCCATGCCATAACCCTTTATAGTCTTGGCAATTACTACAGTGGGACTACCGACATTTTTAGATGCTTTGTCATATGCTGCAAAAACTTTATGGGGATCATGCCCACCTCTATTTAATCTCCAAATATCCTTATCTGAAAGACTTGAGACAAGTTCAGAAGTTTCTGGATATTTTCCAAAAAATTTTTCTCTAACATAAGCTCCATCTCTTGCTTTCATTGCTTGGTATTCTCCATCAACTGTTTCATTCATTGTCTTAATAAGGTGGCCTGTTTTGTCATTCGCTAACAGCGAATCCCAATATGAACCCCAAATTACTTTAATGACATTCCATCCGGCTCCTCTAAAAATTCCCTCTAATTCTTGTATAATTTTTCCATTACCTCGCACTGGACCGTCTAATCTTTGAAGGTTACAATTTATAACAAATATAAGATTATCTAAATTTTCCCTAGCTGCTAAACCAATTGCTCCTAAAGACTCTGGCTCATCCATTTCTCCATCACCTAAAAATGACCAAACTTTTCTACCCTCATCCTTAATTAGGCCTCTGTTAATCAAGTATTTCATATATCTTGCTTGATAAATCGCTAACATTGGTCCTAAACCCATAGAGACTGTTGGAAATTGCCAAAAGTTTGGCATTAACCAAGGATGTGGATATGAAGATAAACCGCCAGGCTTAACTTCCTGTCTAAAACTGTCCAATTGTTTTTCATTAAGCCTTCCTTCAAGGAATGCTCTAGCATACATACCAGGTGCACTATGACCTTGAAAATAAATAAGATCTCCACCGAATTTATTATTTTTAGCTCTCCAAAAATGATTCATTCCAACATCATATAAAGTTGCTGCAGATGCAAAAGTTCCAATATGACCTCCAAGTTCAGGAAATTTTTTATTTGCTCTTACAACCATTGCAGCAGCATTCCATCTAATTAATGACCTAATCCTTCTTTCTATATTCTGATCACCATTTGATTTCTTCTCCTCACTCACAGGAATCGTATTTATATAAGGGGTATTTTGTGTGTATGGAATATTGGCGCCCTCAATATAAGCTTTATTAATTAATTCCTTAATCAAATAGTGAGCTCTGTGATTACCATCTTTTTCGATGACATCTGATAGAGATTCTATCCATTCACGTGTCTCTAAAGGATCAATATCACCCTCATTTACAATTTCAATTTTGCTAGGTTTTTCCTTCTCTAATTCTGGAATTTGCTTTTCTTGTTCTTTATTTTCCTTTAAAGAATTTTCCGCCTCTAAAATTAAATTTTCAGTATTTTTTGGAACCTCTTCTAATTTAGACAATTTTTTACCAGGGCTTGATATATTGAGAAGCAAATCCCCTTTTGAAACTTTATCACCAACTTTTACCTCAATGTTTTCAACTTTCCCTGAAAAAGTTGATGGAATTTCAACACTAGATTTGTCACTTTCAATAGTGACCACTGGATCATTTATTTTAACTTCTTGACCTTCAGCAACAAGTAATTCAATTACCTCAACATTTTCAAAATCGCCAATATCAGGAACTAATAATTTTTCAGTCATTTTTATGTTTTATACACTATAAAAATATAGTTAATTGCAAATTTTAACACATTCTGTCCTATTTTTTGACACTCTTTTACTCTTAAATACAAAAATGATTAAAAAAATACTAAAATTACTTATTCATTCAAATTATAATACACACGTAGACGCTAAAATGTGGATACAAAAAATATTACTAGAAGGGAAGTATGGAAAGATAAATTCCTAAATTCTTTCAACGCATAAAGCTATACCCATTCCACCTCCAATACAGAGAGTTGCACAACCCTTGTTTTTTTTTTGTCTCTTCATTTCATGTACTAAAGTTACAAGTATTCTTGCTCCTGATGCACCAATAGGATGACCTAGTGCGATTGCACCACCATTTACATTAACTTTGTTTGGGTCAACACCCAACTCACGAATTACAGCTATGCTTTGAGCTGCAAAAGCTTCATTAATTTCAAATAAATCAACCTCATCTAAATTCCATCCAGCTATATTAATTGCCTTGCGAACAGCTTCTATTGGCCCTAGACCCATTAAAGTTGGATCTACTCCAACTGATGACCATGACACTATTTTTGCAAGCGGTTTGATAGATTTTTTTTCCGCTTCTTCAATAGTGGTTAAAAATAAAGCTGCAGCACCATCATTTATACCAGAAGAATTTCCAGGTGTTACTGTTCCATTTTCTTTGAAAACTGTTTTAAGTTTTTCTAGATCAGAAATTTTTAGACCTATTCGTGGATGCTCATCTAAGTTTAGCAGGTTATTACTTTGATTAATCTTAACTAACTCATCATCAAATTTGCTATTTTTGATTGCCTCTTCTGTTTTTTTTTGAGATTTTAGAGCAAACTCATCTTGTTCCTTTTTAGATATGTCAAATTTTTTTGCAATATTTTCTGCTGTGACGCCCATATGATAATTATTAAAAGCATCCATTAATCCATCATTAATCATTGTGTCTGTTAGTTTATCTTCTGAAATTTTTCTTTCGTCTCTAAAAAAAATTGAATGTGGTGCTATTGACATATTCTCTTGTCCCCCAGAAATAACATTTAATGACTCTCCCAATTTGATAGATTGATATCCAGATATTACTGCTCTTAATCCAGACCCACAAACTTGATTGATTATATGTGCTGGTTTTGAAATTGGTATTCCAGCATTTATTGCAGCTTGTCTAGCAGGGTTCTGTCCAGCGCCAGCAGTCAATACTTGGCCCATTATTACTTCATCTACCTCATCTGGACTAAATTTAGTTAGTTTTAAAGCTTCTTTGATTACTAAAGATCCAAGCTGATCAGATCTCATTTTTTTTAATGAACCTCTATAAGATCCTATAGGTGTCCTAACAGCACTAACAATCACCACTTCTTTTGATTTATATGTCATTAATTTTTAAATTTATCTTATAATTAAAATATACTAAAAATTAATATAATGTATTTAAATAAAATTATAAATGCGCCTGTAGCTCAACTGGATAGAGCGCTTGGCTACGGACCAGGAGGTTCTGGGTTCGACTCCTAGCAGGCGCACCAAAAAATACAAATGTTTGATTGGCTCATTAAATCTTCCCTGCAAATGTCTGTAATTTATTTTTTCATAATAATCTTTATTATTTTATTAATTTTAACTTTTATATTATAAAAATTTCATGACAGATAAATTTGAGCAAATTAGTCTAAAAACAGGATTTATGAAACACAATGGTGGAGTTTTATTTAGACAAATTTCTAAAAATCATTATGAGTTTAAATCTACAATAACAAAAAACCATCTAAATTCAGCTGGTATCACTCACGGTGGTTACCTAGCGGCTTTAATTGATGCTGGTGCTGGTTCAGCTGCTCACAGATCAGCTAAACCTTCACCATGTGTAACAATTTCATTGGATTTAAAATTTATTGGTACATCTAAAGTTGGAGATGAAATTATAGGTCATGTCAGAATTTTAAAAAAAACCAAAACACTCGTGTTTTTATTTTGTGAGCTTAAGTGTAACGATGAAATAATTACTGCCGCAAACGGTATTTGGAAAATCTTAAAAAATAAACCCATTAATATTTAGTATGTATTTGGCTAATAAGTAAAAGATGAAATATACCAGAAGAATAAATATTAATTGTTATATAAATTTTATATATGTGCTAAAATAAAATTGCTTATTTTTGAAATGAGAACTTTTTAACTTCCGATTCGGTCTTGTTTTAGTCTATTTTTGTTCTTTAGTGCTAACAATATCTGGTAGGTGAAAAAAAAAGTATACTAAACATAGAATGTCTAAAAATAAAATATCTGCAATTCTAGGTCCAACCAATACTGGAAAAACCCATCTTGCGATAGAGACAATGTTGTCTTTTGAAAGTGGTATGATTGGTTTTCCGTTAAGACTGTTAGCACGTGAGGTCTACGACAAAGTAATAAAAAAGGTAAACACTGACAAGGTAGCGTTAATAACTGGTGAAGAAAAGATTATTCCATCAAATGCTAAATATTTTTTATGCACTGTTGAATCTATGCCAATTGATAAACAATTGGACTTTGTTGCTATTGATGAAATTCAAATGTGCTCAGATCATGAACGAGGGCATATTTTTACGGATAGACTTTTAAATATGAGAGGTGAAAAATTAACAATGTTTATGGGTTCAAATACAATTAGGAATATTGTTGCCAAATTAGACGACGATGTAGAATTTATTAATAGAAATCGTTTGTCAAAACTTTCCTACTCTGGCCATAAAAAAATTTCAAGAATAGATCGAAAAACAGCTATAATTGCATTTTCTGCAGAAGAAGTTTACGCAATAGCTGAACTTATTAGAAGACAGAAAGGGGGAGCCTCAATCGTTATGGGGTCTCTTAGTCCAAAGACTAGAAATGCTCAAGTAGAATTATATCAATCTGGTGATGTTGATTTTTTGGTTGCGACTGATGCTATAGGTATGGGAATTAATATGGATTTAAACCACGTTTACTTTTCAAATCTAAAAAAATTTGATGGAAAAAAATTGAGACGGTTAAATTTATCTGAGATGGGTCAAATTGCTGGTAGAGCGGGTAGGTATATGAATGACGGGAGTTTTGGTATTACTGGGCAATGTAGAGAAATTAGCCCTGAGGAAGTGGAATTACTTGAAAATCACAAATTTGAGGAAATAAATTTTTTATTTTGGAGAAATTCAAATTTAAATTTTAATAGTCCATCTTTATTAATAAAATCACTTGATGAGAAGCCTCAGAGTGATTGGTTAAGAAAAATTTATGAATGTGGAGATGAAAAAGCCTTAAAGTTTTTTTTGAGAGACAAAAACTTTGAAAATAGTGAATTTGATCAAGAAAAATTAAAACTTTTATGGGAGTGTTGCCAAATTCCTGATTTTGTAAAAAAAACTTACGGTAACCACTATGAGGTAATCGGAAATGTTTTTAAATATTTAAATAGCAAAAAAGGCAAAATTACTGATGATTATATGCGAATACAATTGATGAAACTTGATAAATTAGAGGGAAATGTAGATTCTTTATCAAATAGAATTGCAAATGTAAGAACTTGGTCATATGTTTCAAATAAAAATAATTGGGTAGAAAGTCAAAACTACTGGATTGAAAAAACAAAATTATTAGAGGATAGACTTTCAGAAAGATTACATGAAGAACTTACAAAAACTTTTATTGATAAACGTGCGAGTGTTCTTGCAAGGGGTTTGAAGCAGGATATGGAGTTTAATACAAAAATTTTGGAAAATAATGATGTAATGATTAATAATCAGTTTATTGGTAAAATAAACGGGCTTAAACTACAGTTAGATTTAAAAAAAGGAGCCTTAGAAACGGATATTAAATCTCTCAAGAAAGCAGCGAGACAAACTGTAGGACCTGAGCTCGAAAAAAGAATTAAAATTATTATTGATACTGGTCTGATTGAACTTAAAGAAGATTTTAAAATTTACTGGAGCAACTCCGCTATAGGTAGATTAATCCCAGGTAAAGATTATCTTAATCCCAATTTAGAATTAATAGTTGATGATATTTTAGAGCAAAATCAAAAACAAAAATTATTAGATTTCATGAGTAAATGGTTAAAAAATAAAATTAACACAGTTTTAAAAAGTTTAGTTGATCTAAAAAATATCAAAGAGAAAAATTCTTCAACAAAAGCTTTAGCATACCAACTTTATGAAAATAATGGTGTTATTAAAAGAGAACAAGTTACTGAATATTTAAAAAGTTTAGGTCAAAATGAAAGAAAAATTTTACGTAACTTAGGAGTAAAATTTGGAAGATATCATGTTTTTTTATATAAACTAATAAAACCAGATGCAGTATCTTTGAGAACTCTACTATGGAAAAATTATCACCAAAAATATTATAATTTAAAACCTCCAACGTTTGGATTAAATTTTTTAGAAAATAAAGATTTCAAAAATAAAAACTTCATGCTGTTGTGTGGGTTCGAGAAATTTGACACCTTTTTTGTAAGAATTGATATTCTTGAAAGACTATTTGTTCAGATATTGAATTCTGGTAACAATAATGACAAAGAAAAGATGATCAAAATGGTCCCTGAGATGATTAATCTACTAGGTTGTAATAAGGAAAATTTTAAAAAGTTACTTAAAATGATGGATTATAAAATTTTTAATAAAGATGATGAAATTTTTTTCAAATATAGCCCAACCAAAAAAAATATTAAAACATTTGTTAAAAAATCTAACAAGGAAAGTCCTTTTAAAATTCTCAAAAATCTAAATTTAAATTAAAAGATGTTTTTTAAAAAAAAAGAAAAAAAGAATATTCAAATTGATTTAACTAAAATATGTGCACTTTTAATTCATGCAGCAAAAATTGATGAAAATTTCTCTGAAAAAGAGGAGGAAATAATCAAACAAACGATGCTAAAAATTGGAGCAAATAATGCTAATTTAGATGAATTATTTAACGATGCAAAAAAAATTGAAGATCATTCTAATCAGATTCTTGCCTTTACAAAAGAAGTCAAAAATATGAATGAAGAAAACAAAATTCAGATTATTGAAGCATTGTGGAGAATTATATATTCAAATGAAGAAGCTGATATTTATGAAACAAGTTTAATGAGAAGACTTGCAGGATTACTATACATAGATAATAAATTAATGGGAGATATCAAAGAAAAGATCAAAAATGAGAATTTAAAATGACTTATTTGGTAAATGATAAATGTATTAAATGCAAGCTGACTGACTGCGTTGATGTTTGTCCAGTCGATTGTTTTTATGAAGGTAAAAATATGCTTGTAATTAAACCCGATGAGTGTATAGATTGTGGCGTTTGTGAACCTGAATGTCCAGTGGATGCAATCCAAGCAGACACAGAGCCGGGGAGCGACAAATGGTTAGAGATCAACAAAAAATATTCTGAAATCTGGCCGAATATAAGTGAAAAAAAAGATCCGCCTTCGGATCATGAAAAATATAGAGATGAGCAAGATAAGTTTGAAAAATATTTTAAAGAGAACATTTAAAAATAAATCCAAAAAAACAAAAAAGGTGACTAAAACAAAAGTTACCAAAAGTATAAAAAAACCAGTCAAAAAAATTAAAAGATTAGTAAAACCAAAATCTAAAAAAAATATTCAAAAAAAACAAAATAAAAGTACTCAAAAAAAAGTAGAGTTAAAATCAGAAAACCTAAGGATCTCCAAGGGGACTGAGATTAAACCTGAAATAAAAAAGGTTAATAAACAATCGACTGAAAAAAGAGAGTATAAAATAAAAGATTATGTTGTTTATCCCAAACATGGTGTTGGACAAATATCTGAATTTAAAAAAATTAATATTGGTGGTATCGATGTTGAAACATACATAATAAAATTTGAGAAAGACAAAGCTAGTGGTATGGTTCCAGTCAATAAGCAATCTCACCTTCGTGCATTGGCCTCAATCAACCAAGTTAATAAATGTATTTCAATTTTAAAAAGTAAACCAAAAATTAAAAGATCAATGTGGAGTAGAAGAGCACAAGAGTATGAGGCTAAAATTTCCTCAGGTAAAATTTATGAATTGGCAGAGGTAGTAAGAGATTTAAATAAAGGAGACGATTTAATGGTTGATCAATCCTATAGTGAAAGACAACTTTTTGAAAAAGCCTATGAAAGAATTTTATCTGAATTTAAAATAATATTGAATATATCTTTGGAAGATACCCAAAAAAAATTGGATAAAGCTCTTAAGAGAAACTTAGAAGGTCAAAATAAGCAAGAAACTCAAGCAATTAAAAGTCCAGCACCTGAAATACAAGATGAGGAGCCAATTTCAGAAAGCGATAATGACGAACCAGTTGAGGACTAAAAAAAAAACGCCTCTCATACATAACGTTATGAGAAGCGTTTTTAATAAAGAATACTAAGTTATTATCTTCTTCTTCTTTTTTTAGCTTTCTTCTTAGCTTTTTTCTTAGCCTTCTTTGCTTTTTTTCTTCTTTTAGCCATCTTTAGCTCCCTTTTTAGTTAAACGAATCAAAATTGATTCGTAATTACTTATTTTTATTTTTTTATACACGTTATGTCAATTCTTTAATTGAAGTTAAAATTTTTATAAAAATTTTTTAAATTCAAAAATATTTTTTTAATTTCAATGTATAAAAAAGTTAATGTTTATGCGCTTAATAATCAAATTTTTTACTTTAATTGATAAAGTTTTTCTAAATCTTCCTTATATTTTTCTAAAATTCTTTTTCTT
>CACNIF010000008.1 GCA_902620465.1 uncultured Pelagibacteraceae bacterium | reverse complement strand
CCAAAAAAATTTAAAATAAATTTTAGCCAAGGCGTTAAAAAATCTTCCTTACTATTTAATTTAGTTCCACCTGATGTGATGACCAGATAAGCTTTTTTATTTTTTAACAATCCCTCTCTTCTTCCGTTTGGTTTAAATTTAAAAGTTTCACCAACCCTGGCAGCTAAATCTGACCACGCTTTTAATGTAGCTGGTGGTCCATAATTATATATTGGGGCTGAAATTATAATAATATCGCTTTCTTTAAGTTCTTTAACTAACTGATCTGATAACTCAAACATTTTTTTATGATGATCAGTTTGATCTTTTTTTTCAATATTCATACCTGACTCTGTTAGCCCTGAAACAAAAACCATTTCCTCATTTAAATCTCTGTAAATTATCTCATCCTCTGGACTTTTAATTTTTTCTAATAACTTTTTAGCTAAAGCTCTTGAAGTTGATCCTTCTTTTCTAGCGCTTGAATCTATTTGATAAATTTTCATTTTTTAATTATCCAAAATTTTGAAGAAAAGGAAATATGTTTAATAGATAAAAGCCAAGTGCTTGTAGGTGATTAGTTATCATTAAAATACCAGTAATTAACAATATAGATCCCCCAATTTTAGATACCTTATTAATATTTTTTCTGAAATTTTTTGAAAATACTAAAAATCTTTGTATCAAATACCCTGCCAATATAAATGGCACTGCTAATCCAATTGAGTAAAAAGTTAAAAGTAAAATACCTTGTTGTAAACTTTCCTCTGTTGACGCTAAAACTAGTATTGATCCAAGTATTGGGCCAATACAAGGAGTCCATCCAAATGCAAAAGCCATCCCAATCAAAGCTGGACTAAAAAAGTTTCTTTTTATATCTGTTTGCACTCTTTTTTCATAATTTAAGAATTTTATATTTATAATTCCAATTAAATGGAGAGATAGAATAACAATTATTACTCCTGCTACTATTCTTAACTCATAAGAATTTTGTAAAAGAACTTGTCCAAGTAATGTAGATGCTGCACCAAAAAAAATAAAAACTATTGAAAATCCAACTGTGAATAAAATAATAGGGAATAAATTTACACTTTTTTTTTCAATTAATTCATTAATTGAACTTCCAGATATGTAAGAAATATATCCTGGAATAAGTGGTAAAACGCATGGAGATAAAAAACTTATCAATCCAGCGCCTAAAGCAATAAATAATTCCATTATTTAATTATATTAATCTTTATAAGGAATGACTTTATGTTTTTGTTGACCTAGCTTGTCTATTCCTAAAACAACTTCTTCACCACCTTTTAAAAACTGAGGTGGTTTCATATTCTCTCCAACACCCGGAGGTGTCCCAGTGCAACAAATATCACCAGGGTGTAAACTCATACACGAGCTCATATAAGAAACTAGAGTTTTAATATCAAAAATCATTTTACTTGTATTTCCAGTTTGCATCCTTTTTCCATTTACATCTAAAAACATATCTAAATTTTGATAGTCTGGTAATTCATCCGTAGTAACTATGAATGGGCCTATTGGACCGAAAGTATCAAAACCCTTTCCTTTATCCCAAGTTAAACCTCTATTCTTTTGAAAATCTCTTTCACTCACATCATTAACTAGAAAAAAACCAAGAACATGATCTAAAGCGTTTTCAACACTAACATTGATAGCTTTTTTTCCTATTACAAAACCAATTTCAACTTCCCAATCAGTATGATTAGATACCTTAGGAACAATGATAGGATCGTTTGGACCAGTAATACAACTAGTGAATTTTGAGAAAATAATTGGTTCTTTTGGTATTGGCAAATTTTGTTCTTCGGCATGATCTTTAAAATTTAAACCAATACCAATAAATTTTGATGGGTTAGAGACGCATGCACCTATTCTAGAACTTGAGTCAAGCTTTGGCAAAGTTGAAATATCAGTTTTTTTTATTTTCTCTAAAGTATCAAAATTTAATGTGTCAGGGTTTAAATCATTAAATATTGATGACAAATCTCGGTAATTGTTTTCACTATCTATGATTGCTGGTTTTTCTTCTCCAACACTACCTATTCTGCATAATTTCATATTTATCTTCCTAGACTAAAATAATTAGTTCCTTTTGTAGTAAATGAATTTTATTCACTAGTCAATAATTTGTGGTTCTTGCTAATCGAGCTGCACCCCGAACACCGCTTGCATCACCAAATTTAGGTTTTAAGAAAGTCCCCTCAAATTCACCCCCTGCTACAAATTTTTTCATTTTTTGTTTAATTTCATCTAAAAAATTTATTTCGTTAGATACCCCACCCCCGAAAACAAATACATCTGGATCAATAATATTAACAACAGTCGCTAAAGACATAGCGAGTTGATCTTTATATTTATCAATTAATTTTTCTGCATCTAAATCAAGTTTTCTATGCATCTCAAATATCTTTTGGGCAGATAAATCCTTTTTAAACTCATTTTTGAACGCTTTAGAAATACCTATACCCGCAACAAAGTTTTCTATTTCCCCAGCTCTTAAATTGGTTTTTTTTATCTGAACACCTTCAATACAAGCGCTCGGTATTTGATTATGCCCCCATTCTCCAGTAATCCCATTAGGTCCATTGACAATTCGTTTATCTATAACTAAACCGCCTCCAACACCAGATCCAAGAATTACACCAAAAACAATTTTATAATGTTTTCCAGAACCATCTATTGCTTCTGATAAAGCAAAACAGTTTGCATCATTTTCACAATAAATTTCTTTGCCAATTTCACTCCGTAAATCTCTTTGTAAAGGTTTGCCATTTATCCAAAAAGAATTAGGCGCATTTTTAACTAGTCCTGTTTGAATAGAATGAATCCCTGGATGACATACACCAACTGGTAATTCTTTACCGGCTTTACGCTCAAGTTCGATAACTATTTTTTTAATTATGGATAATGTATCTTTATAGTTTTTTGGAACTTCGGTTCTTTCTCTATGATGCTCATTGCCAACGTCATCTAATAACACATACTCTATTTTACTTGCCCCAAGATCAATACCAATCTGCATATTTTATCTCATTAATTTATTTATTTCTTTATTAATAAAAAGTTTTGGAATTTTACATGTTGTACTAAGTCTAATTGGTTTATTTGTTTTAGCGGATTGCATAGTTGATTGTATCAAGTCAAGAACATGCAAAGATACTTCTCCATTGCATCTATGTAACTTTTTTTTATCAATACAATAAGCCATTTCTGCAAGACCAACTCCTCTGTAATTAGCGTTAGTAGGTGACTCATTTGCTCTAGAACTTTGCGTTCTAATATTAATTTTTCCTAGCGGCATTTGATTTGTTTTAAATTCTTTCCATGGGCTTCCTAATTTTTTACAAACATAAACTGAACCACCGAACATATTAGGATCTGGCACAATCATAGAGCCTTTAGTTCCATAAAGTTCAATATGATTTCTTTGATGAGCTATAACGTCAAAAGATAAAGTGAGTCTAATTATGCTTCCATTTTCAAATATGATTGTTGTAAAGTATGTAGTTGGACATTCTACCTTAATTCTTTTTCCCTTTTTAGGACCAATACCAATTGTTCTAAATCGTGAACCTTTCATTAAACTTGCTGCTTTTACCTCTTTTGCTGGACCCAATAAATTTACTAATGCTGTGAGATAATAAGGCCCCATATCAATTACTGGACCACCTTCTTTTTTTGCAAACCATGGTTCTGGGTCTGGATGGTAAGATTGAACCCCTGGAAAAGCAAAAATCGCATTACCTAAATTTACTTTGCCTATACTTTTACTTTCTAATAATTCTTTCGATTTTTGATTGCCTCCTCCTAAAAAAGTATCTGGAGCATTTCCTAAATATAATTTCTTTTTTTTTGAGAGCTTTAGTAATTCTTTTCCGTTTTTTAAATTAATTGCTAATGGTTTTTCTGAGTATACATGTTTTCCATTTAACAAAGACTTTTTTGCAATTTGGTAATGAACTTTTGGAGGGGTTAGATTTAATATTATTTCAACCTGTTTATCTTTAAGTAAACTACTTACCGAAACTGCTTTAATCTTATAAATTTTAGCACATTTCTTAGCTGCTTTTTCTTTAACATCTGCACATTTAATGATTTTAAAGTTTTTGAAATATTTATGAGCTCTGAAATATGTTTCTGCAATATGACCACAACCAATTAAGCCAACTTTAAATACTTTGCTCATTAGGGTTATACTCCCTGTCTTTGTTTTGCTTTACCTTCTTTGTGTAATTTTAGAGCTTTTTCGTTTTCTTTGGTTTTAGGAATTTCTAAAGTTGGACTTTCCCAAAAAGCTGATCCTTCAAGCCATTGATACGAATGAGTTTTGATTGAAATAACGTAAGTCACTTTTGATTTCTTCGCTCTTTTGAAAGCTTCCTCTAATTCACTGATAGAACTTACCTCTTCAGACTTTGCCCCCATACTTTCTGCATGTTTTGCAAAATTTACTTTTACTAAATTTGAGACATTTGAACTCTCAAATAAACAATTAAATTCTTTTCCACCTTTAAATAATTGAAGTCTATTAATTACAGCGTGACCACCATTATCACAGACAATTACAATTAGTTTATTATTAGTTATTACAGATGAATATATATCTGAATTATAAAGTAAATATGATCCATCACCTATAAATGTAATAACTTCTTTGTTTGGATTAGCCATTTTAATTCCTAAAGCTCCAGAAATTTCATAACTCATACAACTAAAGCCCCACTCTGATTCATGAGTATTAAGTTCTCTTGGTCTCCAAATTTGAACAACTTCACCTACCAAACCTCCAGCTGCAGTAACAGCGATATCACTTGGATCAGAGTTTCTATAAATTGCACCAACTGCATGAGCATAACTTGGGAGTTTTTGATTAGTTGGTCCACTTTCTTTATCAACATATTCATTCCAAGATTTAAGTTCATCTCTGGATTTTTTATGCCATTCCTCGGATGCTTTCCAATCACCTAAAGCTTGTGATAGTTCATTTAGAGAAACTTTTGCATCTCCAATGATTGATTGTGCCATATGCTTACTAGCATCAAATCTTGCAACATTAATTGATACTAATGAAAAATTTGGATTTTCAAAATTGGACCATGACCCGGTTGTGAAATCTCCTAACTTAGTTCCAATAGCAATCGCTAAATCAGTTTTTTTTGCAAAGTTGTTTGCTGCTTTTCCTCCCAAACCTCCAATAGGTCCTAAAAAATGAGAATGATCTCTTTTCATAGAAGAATAACCCATTACAGTTTGTGTTACAGGAATATTGTGTTTAACTGCAAAAGTAGAAAGTTCCTCCATTGCATCTGAGTAAAAAACACCTCCACCAGAAATTATGATTGGATTTTTTGATTTTTTAATTTTTTCAGCTGCTTCTTTAATTTGAAAATCATCAGGTCTTGGTCTTCGTATATTATGGATTTTTTCTTTAAAAAAATCCTCAGGATAATCAAAAATTTCTCCTTGTATATCCTGACATAAAGATATGCATACTGGGCCACAATCAGCTGGGTCTAATAAAACTTGTACAGCTTGGGGAAATGTTTGTAGAATTTGCTCTGGTCTAGTTATTCTATCAAAATATTTTGTTACTGGTTTAAAAGCATCATTTTGAGTAATTCCTGGATTATTAAAATGTTCTACTTGTTGTAAAACTGGATCAGGCATCCTATTTGCGTAAGTATCACCCGGAAGAAATAAAATTGGCAGTCTATTACTCATCGCAACTGCTGCAGCTGTTACCATATTTGTAGAACCAGGACCTACAGAACTTGTTGCTACAAATACTTGTTTTCTTCTTTTTGCTCTAGCGTAAGCAATTCCTGTTAAAGCCATGTTTTGCTCATGATGACCTCTATAAGTTGGAAGTTTATCTTTATTTTCCTCTAAAGCTTGTCCTAAACAAGCTACATTACCATGACCAAATATTCCAAAAGCACCAGCGAATAAAGGTTCTTTTTTACCATCGATAAGAATTTTTTGAGAAGTCAGGAACTTTACAATTGCATGAGCACATGTAAGCTTTATTTTTTTCATAATTGTAGATATATTCTCTTAAAATTTCGCTTAATTAACCATAAAATAAAAATTATGTATAGTAAATTTGGGCAGTTCATTGATGGTAAGTGGCAACAAGCGGAAAAAAAAGAAACTTACGATGTTATAAATCCTGCTACTGAAGAAATTATTGGCCAAGCGTCTAAAGCGTCTTCAGCAGATGTTCAAAAAGCTCTTAAATCTGCAGAGAAAGGTTTGGAAGTTTGGAAAAACACTTTACCTTGGCAGAGATCATATATTATTAGAAAAATTGCTGATCTTTTAAGAAAAAAACAAGATGTTTTAGCAAAATGGTTAACGATTGAAGTTGGAAAACCTTTAGCAGAGGGGATTGGTGAAACTGGTGGTGCTGCTGATATTTTTGAGTGGAATGCTGAAGAAACAAAAAGAATTTATGGACAAACAGTCGAAAGTCGATTTCCAGATACGAGAGTTCATGTTTATTATCAACCAGTTGGAGTTGTAGCAGCTTTAGTGCCATGGAATTTTCCTTTAATTCTAGCAGCAAGAAAAATTTCAACATCATTAGCTGCCGGATGTTCAGTAATTTGTAAGCCTGATGTAATTACTCCAGGTACAGTAATGGAGTTAGTAGATATTTGTAAAGAAGCGGGAGTCCCTCCTGGAGTTGTAAACTTATTATCAGGAGATCCTGAAAGTATTTCAAATGAGTTGTTAGAGTCTGATATTGTTAAAAAGGTTTCAATTACTGGATCAACAAGAGTAGGTAAATTAATCTTAAAAAAGGCCGCAGACAAAGTTCAAAGAGTAACAATGGAGCTAAGTGGACACTCACCTTTTATAGTATTTGATGATGTTGATATAAATAAAGTTGCAGATATGGCAATTACTGCAAAATTTAGAAATAATGGTCAAGTTTGTATCTCACCTAACAGATTTTATATACAAGAAAATAAAAAAGATGAATTCATTAATGCGTTTATTGAAAGAACAAAAAAATTAAAAATAGGAAATGGTTTAGATGATGGAGTTCAATTAGGTCCTTTAACAACTGCAAAAAGATTAGGAGAAATCGAAGAATTAGTTGAAACAACTAAAAAGGAAGGAGCAAAAGTTTTATTGGGTGGAAAAAGACCTCAAGGTTTTAACAAAGGCTATTTTTATGAACCAACAGTTTTTGACAATGTAAAGGATAATTTTACAATAATGAAACAAGAACCATTTGGTCCATTAGTTCCAATGTTGTCATTTAAAACTTTTGATGAAGTAGTTGAGAGAGCTAATAATAATGACTTAGGATTATGTAGTTATATTTATACAAATTCTATGGATAAAGCTCACAGAGCTTCAGAATTAATGGAAACTGGTACTGTTGCAGTAAATACTCCTGCAGTTGCGATAGCTGAGGCACCTTTTGGTGGAATTAAACAAACTGGATATGGACGTGAAGGTGGTTCAATGGCAATTAAAGATTATCTAAATATAAAGTACACTCACCTTGGTTTGAAATCTTAAATGAGGCCAAATAAAATAAAAAAGATGATGAGAGATGGTGAGCAAATAATTAATGGCTGGTTACAAATTCCTAGCTCTTTTTCAGCGGAAGTAATGTCTCATCAAGGTTGGGACTCGCTTACAATTGATATGCAACATGGTGTTATAGATTATCCAAATGCATTACAAATGCTGCAATCAATTTCATCTACGGATGTTACTCCTTTAGCAAGAGTAAACTGGAATGAACCAGGACAAATAATGAAAATTTTAGATGCAGGGTGTTATGGTGTAATTTGTCCAATGGTGAGTAACAAATCTGAGGCAGAAAAATTTGTTCAAGCATGCATGTATCCCCCTAAAGGGTATAGAAGTTTTGGACCAATTAGAGGATTAATTTATGGAGGTTCAGATTATGGAGATTTTGCAAATGATGAGATTTTGAAAATGGTAATGATAGAGACAAAAGAGGCCTTGGATAAATTAGATGAAATTATGAGTACACCTGGAATAGATGGAATTTATATTGGACCTGCTGATTTAAGTCTAGCCATAGGTCAAAAACCAGCTTTTGATAATCCTGAAGGAAGTCCAACTTATGAAAAGATTTTGAATATCTTGGAACATGCAAAAAAAAATAAAATTTTTGCAGGTATTCATAATGCTAGTCCAGAGTATGCAAAAAAAATGCTTAATTTAGGATTTAATTTGGTAACTATTGGATCTGATCAAAGGTATATGAGTGCAGGTGCAAAAGATGCTGTATCTAAATTAAAATCAATCAAATCAAAAGAAGACTCTAAAGCTTACTAAATTCAAGTGTCGGATAAAAAAAAAATTTTGATAATTCAACCTATTCATAACGCGGGGATAGATCTCATAAAGAATAACCCAAATTATGATTATGAGATTATTGAAAATATAGATAACAAAGATATTAAACAAAAAATTTTGGAGTGTGATGGTCTATCAATTAGAACAGCAAATTTATCTAGCGAATTAATCAATATATCAAAAAAACTTAAAATTATATCTCGCCACGGCGTTGGGTACGACAATATTGACCTCAAGTCTTCTAAAGAAAAAAATATCACCTTGGCAATTACGGCTACAGCAAATGCTGTTGCGGTGGCAGAACATGTTATGTTTATGTTGCTCAATATATCGAAGAGAAAAAACATGTATGATGAGGCTGTTAAATCAGGAAATTTTTCTAACAGAAACAAACTTCCAAAAACAATTGAACTTTGGAAAAAAAATATTTTAATTGCTGGATTTGGAAGAATAGGTCAATCTTTAATAAGAAGATGTAAAGGATTTGAAATGAATGTTTTTGTTTATGATCCATTTGTTTCAAAAGATACTATTGAGGAATTGGGTGGAAAAAAAATTGAAGATCTTACAGAAGCAGTAAAATCTATGGATGCCATTTCTTTACATATGCCTCTTAATGAAAAAACGAAAAATATTATTAATTATGACTTACTTAAAACAATGAGGAAAAATTGTATAATTATTAATGCTGCAAGAGGTGGGATGATTAATGAGAATGACTTAGATAAAGCATTAAATGAAAGTCTCATATTTGGCGCAGGTTTAGATGTTTTTGAAACAGAACCACCTAAAGAGGATAATCCTTTGCTAAAAAACAATAAAGTTTTTTTAAGTCCTCACACCGCTGCATTTACTGAGGAATGCATGATAAGAATGGGAAAAGAAACAATACAAAATATAATTGATTTTTTTGAAAAAAAATTAGACAAATCAAAAATTATTAAATCTTAATTATGCGAATAAATTTCAAAAATTTTGGACTATTAGAAGCATTAGTGTTGTTATCGTTGGTATATGTGATTGGTATGTTGATCTGGACTGCAAGTACAAGACCCGCAGTTGAAGCAAAAGCTAACTTAGTTAAAGAAAATCATAAGAAAGTAGTCGATTTTATCAATGGAGAAATAAATAATTGCGGGAATAATGATGAAGATAAAATGACTGTTTGGGGTGATCCCTGTAATGGCGAATGGTCTTCATCCAAAGTCGTGAATTATATAAACAAAAATCTTAATATAGAGAATCCTTTTTCAGAGGATACTAAAGTAAAAACTGATCCTGATCCTAGAATTAAAGCAGAAGGTAAAGCGGGGCAATCAGTTGAGATGGGTGTTATATTTGTGATGTCATCAAATTTTTTACCTGATCCTGGGTCTGAATGGGTTGTGGGTACTTGTTTTAAATCTCCATGTGTTGCTGCTGGAAATAATGAACTAACTTCACTCTATAGATAATCAATTTTTATAAATTTCAATTTCAGATTTTTTTAATGTATCTGTAAGATAATTATAACCAATTTTTGCATACTCTAACGGATTTGCTTTTGCCGGATCCTGCTCTGCCTCAACTACTAACCATCCTGAGTAATTATTATTTTTTAACAAATTAAATAAAGGTTGATAATCAATACAACCATCTCCTGGTACTGTAAACGCACCCTTTAAAAAAGCACCTCTAAAACTTAAATCCTCTTTTAAAGATTTTTCAAGAACTTGTTTTCTTATATCTTTGCAATGGACGTGCAAAATTCTCTCATGATAATTTTGTAATATGGATTTTGAGTCCCCTTTTGCAAATAACATATGTCCTGTATCTAATGTTAATTTTACACTTTCATGGGTATTTTCTAAAAGTCTTTCAGTATCTTTTTGAGTTTCAATTATTGTTCCCATATGATGGTGATATGCCAAAGGCATTCCTTCATCCTCTAAATATTTTCCTAATTCAGAAATTTTTTCACAAAACTTCTGCCATTCATCCTTTTCCATTTGAGGCCGAGTTGATAATTTTCTATTAGGATCTCCTTGTATAGAACCAGAAACTTCCGCAAAAACTATACAAGGTGCATTACAATCTTTAAATAAATTTAGTTGTTCTTGAATGGATTTTTTTTCTTCCTCAACAGAATTTTTTCTTAGATTTGCACCATACCATCCTGAGCAAAGTTTAAGATTAAATTGATCTAATTTTGGAATTAATTCAGAGGATTTCTTTGGAAATTTTCCACCAGACTCTACGCCTATATACCCTGCTTCATTGGCTTCTTTTAAACATTGCTCTAATGTAGTTTCACCACCTAATTCAGGCATGTCATCATTACTCCATGCAATGGGCGCAACTCCTAATTTTACTGGCATAAGAAATTTTTTTAGTTAAGTTATTATTTTAATACAAATTTTAAATGATTGATATAGCTTTATTTGGACTTGGTAGAATTGGTATTATGCATGGAAAAAATTTGATGCGTAGTAAAGATTTTAGTCTTAAATATATTTATGACATTGAACAAAAATTATCTAAAAAATATTCAAAAATATTAAAAACAAAAGCTATATATAATCCATCCGTAGCTTATAAAGACAAAGATATAAAAGCTATTTTTATCGCCTCAACAACATCTACACATATTAAATTTATTCTAGATAGCGTAAAAAATAAAAAGATTATTTTTTGTGAAAAACCACTGGATTTAAGTATAAAAAAAATTGAATCCTGCAAAAAAAAAATTAAAAGATTAAATCCGAAAATACAATTAGGTTTTAATAGAAGATATGATCCAACACACAATAATTTAAGAGAACAATTACTTAATGGAAAAATAGGTAAATTAGAAAAAATTATTATCACTAGTCGTGATCCTGCCCCACCAACTATGAAATATTTAAAAGAATCTGGTGGTATTTTTAGAGATATGATGATCCATGATTTTGATCTTGTTAGATTCTATCTTGGCAATGATGAACCTGCAAAAATAATAGCCTCTGGTAGCAACATTTCAGACAAAAGATTTGACAAAATTAATGATTTTGAATTAGCATCTACTATAATTAGATCTAAAGCTGGCGTTCAGTGTATAATAACTAATTCTAGACATTGTAGTTTCGGTTATGATCAAAGAATAGAATTATTTGGATCAAAAGGTATGTTAATTTCAGAAAATAAAAGACAAAACGAAACATCTTTATATTCTGCACAATCAACTTCAAATAAATCTCCTTTGCTTAATTTTTTTATTGAGAGGTATAAAGATGCTTATAAAAATCAATTAAAGGATTTTGCAAAATTTATTAGAAAGAAAATTCAACCTCTTGCAGGATTTGAGGAGGGAAGAAAAGCTCTGATAATTGCGAATGCAGCTCAAAAATCTTTAAGATCAAAAAAGTTTGAAAAACTTAATCTTTAATTGAATCAACCCTTAGTAGAATACAACCTGTCTGCTTTACAACTAAATGATATTTTGATTAGATTTTACTTTTAAAAGTTAACTTTAATGAAAGGGGAATAATGAAAACAATAAAAAACTTTATATTGGCTTTAGCTGCATGGACAATGATGTCTGTATCTGCTTTAGCTGTAGATATAATTGTTGTTTCTCATGGTCAAGCAAACGATCCTTTCTGGTCAGTTGCTAAAAATGGAGTTGATGCTGGATGTAAAGACATGGGAGTGTCTTGTAAATACACAGCACCAGCAACTTTTGACATGGTAGAAATGGCAAAATTAATTGATAATGCTGTATCGCAAAAACCAAAAGGTATTGTGATCACATTACCAGATGCTGCTGCTTTAGGAAAATCAGTTAAAGCTGCGATTGCCGCTGGTATTCCTGTAATATCAATGAACTCTGGATCTGATGATTATGCATCTTTAGGAATTAGTGCACACGTTGGACAAACTGAGTTTGAAGCAGGTGTAGGTGGTGGACAAAAAATGAAAGCCGCTGGTGGAAAAAAAGCATTATGTGTTAACCATGAGGTAGGAAACGTTGCACTTGATAGAAGATGTGCTGGTTTCAAAAAAGGTTTTGGTGGATCTGTTGATATTTTAGGTACATCAAATGACCCAACAGAAATTCAAAAAGCTGTTGCTGCAAAATTAGGTGGTGGCTATGACACTATTCTAACTTTAGGTGCTGGATTATCTGGTGAAGCAGCTTTGAAAGCACTCGAGTCAGCTGGAAAAGTTGGTTCTGTAAGATTAGGAACATTTGATATGTCTCCAAATATGTTAAAAGCTGCTGCTGCAGGAAAAGTAGAGTTTTTAATTGACCAACAGCAATATCTACAAGGATATTTACCAATAGCTATCTTTGGACAATATATGAGATGGGGAACAATGCCAGCAGGTGTAGTAATGACTGGACCTGGGTTTGTTACTCCTGACAATGCGTCTAAAGTAATTAAATGGGCAGCTCAAGGTTATAGATAAAAATATGAATTAAAGGCCTGACTAATATTAGTCAGGCCTTTTTTTTAATCATCTTTAAATTATAATTTTTATATGTCTGTAAAATCAGAGAGTATTCAATCTAAAAAAGATAGTGGACAAGATGAAAGACTTAAAAAAATTTCACCTCTAAGAGTTTTATTAAACAGACCAGAGCTTGGTGCTTTGGGTGGCTCAATTTTAGTTTTTATTTTTTTTGGAATAGTTGCTGGTGACACTGGAATGTTTAGTGCTTATGGGACATTAAATTTTTTAGATGTTTCAGCAAATTTAGGAATTATTGCTATTGCTGCTGCAATGTTAATGATCGGTGGAGAGTTTGATTTATCAATTGGATCAATGATTGGTTTTGCAGGAATCTGTATCGCTATACCTGCAATTTATTGGGGCTGGCCTTTATGGACGAGTATTATTTTTGCTTTTGCTATGGCAGTACTAATTGGTTATTTCAATGGTATAATGGTAGTAAAAACTGGTCTTCCATCCTTCATAGTAACTTTAGCAATGTTGTTCATTTTAAGAGGGGCAACTTTGGCTATTACGAGATTAATTACAGGAAGAACTCAAGTACCAGGATTAAGAGTTTTAATAGAGGATGATCCAATTGCTTGGTTGTTTGCAACAGATACTTTTCAATGGTTATTTACATGGCTAGGATCGATGAAATTAATTGCACTGAGAACTGATGGTACACCATTAGCTACAGGTATTCCACCATCAGTAATATGGTTTATTGCTCTAACATTATTTGCAACTTGGATACTTATGAAAACTAGATATGGAAATTGGATATTTGCATCAGGCGGAGATAAAGTTGGTGCTACAAATGTTGGTGTGCCTGTTGGAAGAGTAAAAATAAGTCTATTTATTGGAACAGCTGTGGCATCGACAATATTTGCTTGTATTCAAGTTTTAGATGCAGGTTCTGCAGATACTATGAGAGGAACTTTAAAAGAATTGGAAGCAATAGCAGCTGCCGTGGTTGGCGGTTGTCTTTTGACTGGAGGTTATGGCTCTGCCATCGGAGCAGCATTGGGTGCTATTATTTTTGGCACTGTATCAATGGGAATTTTTTATACAGATGTGGATACTGATTGGTTTAAGGTTTTTTTAGGTGCAATGATGTTAATTGCAGTAGTATTCAATAATTATATTAGAAAAAAAGTTACGGAGACTAAGTGATGTCTGAATATTTAGTTCAATTCAATAATATAAGTAAATTTTTTGGTAAAGTGATTGCTTTGAAAGATGTCACTATGAAACTTAAAAAAGGCGAAATAATGTGCTTGCTTGGTGACAATGGAGCTGGAAAATCTACTTTGATAAAAACTTTAGCAGGCGTTCATAAACCTGATGAAGGTGAAATTATTTTTGAGGATCAAAAAATAGTTTTTGACTCACCACGAGATGCTTTAGATATTGGGATAGGTACTGTTTATCAAGATTTAGCATTAGTTTCCCTTATGAGTGTTACTAGAAATTTTTTTATGGGTAGAGAGCCACAAAAAGGTTTACCTTTTTTCAGAACTTTTGATATTGAAAAAGCAAACACTATAGCTGCAGAAAGAATGGGACAAATAGGTATCGATGTGAGAGACCCATCACAAGCTGTCGGTACGATGTCTGGAGGTGAAAGACAATGTCTCGCTATTTCTAGAGCAATTTATTTTGGAGCAAAAGTTTTAGTATTAGATGAACCAACGTCAGCATTAGGTGTGCATCAAGCTTCAATGGTCCTGAAATATATTGTTAAAGCAGCATCGCAAGGTTTAGCTGTAATTTTAATAACACACAACGTTCATCATGCTTATCCTGTTGGAAATAGTTTTACAGTTTTAAATCGAGGAAAAAGTATGGGAACATTTCAAAAAAAAGATATATCTAGAGAAAAACTTTTAAGCATGATGGCAGGTGGTGAGGAATTAGATAAGTTAGAAGTCGAACTTAAAGAAATGGACCGAATAGAAAATAATTAGACAAATATACCACTTCTACATATATAAATTTTGCTGTAATATTTTTTAAAATAAAGAAAGGGGTAACATATGAAGGCATATATAATGGGAAACTACACTGAAAAAGCTTTTCAAGGATTTTTAAAAGATCCAACTAGCGACAGAAAAGCTGTAGTGGAACAATTAACAAAAGCAATGGGCGGAACTATGCATAGCATGGATATTGTAAGAGGTTCATTTGATTTTGTTGTTGTAGCAGAAATGCCAAGTTTCGATGACTTTGCAGCAATTAAATTAGTTGTTGAGGGATCTGGTGCAGTTAAAAATTTAACAATGCTAGAGGCTATTGATTTTACTAAAGCTACATCAAAAGCAAGTAAAATAGGCTATAAAGCACCTGGTCAGTAATTTAGATTATAACTTCCAGTGGTGGACTGGAAGTTATGATAATTATTTTTTTAGTTTTGATGAAAACTTTAAATTATCATTCTTAAAACTTGAAGAATATTTCTTTATGTAATCATCCATAATTTCTACCTTTTCATTTTCAAACTCAGAAACTTTTCTAGAATTAAGATCAACGTACAAAGCTAATATTTCAATGGTCGATGCTAGGTATTTTTTTTCTTTATGGATCATTTCCATTTTATATTGAAGTCTTTTTTTATCATGATCGAAATAAATCAAATTAATATCTACTTCATCATTAACCTTTAATTCTTGATTATAAGTAATATTTGACTCAACAATCATAGTGCTTTTACCTGTTGTTTTTGCTGAATGTTCTCCCATTTTGAAGATATTATTTAACGTATCTGCACCATATTTATCAAAAATTAAAAGGTAGTAAGAAACATTCATGTGATTATTATAATCAATCCATTCTTTAATTATTTTTTGGGAACTAAGATAAATAGACATTTTAAAAAATTTTGAGATTATTTAATGATTTGGATTATCATTATCGACAACAAGACAAATTTCAGATTTTGTTAAGAATCTTCTCCCTGTGCCATTATCCAGTGAAAACATTCCACCAATACCTTTTACTGCATCTATTGTTAAATCAGTGTGTTTCCATTTTTCATATTGGTCTCCATTCATGTAAAACGGGACGCCTCCAATTTCACCTAATTTTATATCATTATCACCTAAAGGAAATTCACCTTCCTGAAAACACATAGGCGCACTTCCATCACAACATCCTCCGGATTGATGAAACATCAATTTTTCACCATACTTTTCTTTTAATTCAGATAATAAGCTTAAAGCCGAACGTGTTGCAGATACTTTCATATTTTTTCTCTGGCCCATGATATCGAATCATGGGCCAGTATATATTATTTGTTTAAAAGAAGCCTAATTTTTTCTCAGCATAAGAAACGTGTAAGTTCTTATTCTGTCTGTAATGATTAAGCATCATTTTGTGAGTTTCTCTTCCAACTCCAGATTGTTTGTAACCACCAAATGGAGAGTGAGCAGGATAAGCATGATAGCAATTAGTCCATACTATCCCTGCTTGTATCGCTCTTCCCATTCTGTGAGCTATGTTTCCATTTCTGGTCCATACAGCTGCACCTAAACCATAAAGAGTATCATTAGCAATTTTTAATGCTTCTGCTTCATCTTTAAATTTAATCACAGATACAACAGGTCCAAAGATTTCCTCTTGTGATATACGCATGTCGTTTTTAGCTTCAAAAACGGTAGGTTGGATATAGTTTCCTTTCTCCAATCCACTATTTAATTTAGCAACGCTACCACCGGTCAGAACTTTAGCACCTTCTTTTTTACCAAGCTCTAGATAAGATTTTATCTTCTCCATTTGCTCTACTGATGCTTGAGCTCCAATCATTGTTTCCATTTTTAAAGGATTATCTTGAACAACAGCTTTAGTTCTAGCAATAGCTCTTTCCATGAATTTGTCATAGATCGACTCTTGTATTAAAGCTCTGCTTGGACAAGTACAAACTTCACCTTGGTTAAGATTGAACATGACGAAACCTTCGATACATTTATCAAAGAAGTCATCATCTTTTTCCATAACATCTTCAAAGAAAATATTCGGAGATTTTCCTCCTAATTCCAAAGTAATTGGAATGATGTTTTGTGCAGCATACTGCATAATCAATCTTCCAGTTGTTGTTTCACCAGTAAATGCAACTTTAGCAACTCTTTTAGAGGACGCTAAAGGTTTACCTGCTTCTAATCCAAAACCACTAACAATGTTAACTACTCCTGGAGGCAATAAATCTCCAATTAGTTCCATCATTACCATAATTGATGCTGGAGTTTGCTCAGCTGGTTTTAAAACTGAACAGTTTCCTGCAGCAAGTGCTGGTGCTAACTTCCATGTCGCCATCAACAAAGGGAAATTCCACGGAACTATCTGACCAACTACTCCTAATGGTTCATGAAAATTGTATGAGTATTGATTATTAGCAATCTCAGCGATAGATCCTTCTTCCGCTCTAATTACCCCAGCAAAATATCTCCAATGATCAATAACCAAAGGTAAATCTGCTGCCATACATTCTCTGATAGGTTTTCCATTATCTAAACATTCAGCTACAGCTAATAAGTTTAGATTTTTTTCTAAAACATCAGCAATTTTATACAAGATGTTTGATCTTGTAGTGATGTCTGTCTTTCCCCATTCAGGGAAAGCTGCGTGAGCTGCATCTAATGCCGCTTCAACGTCTTGCTCATTTGAACGCGCAACTGAACAGATTTTCTCATTAGAAATCGGACTAACATTATCAAAATATTTGCCTGATTTAGGTTCCACAAATTTTCCATTTATGTAATTTCCATATTTAGCCTTAAATGGAAATTTTACCTTTAAATGAGAGGTATCCAATACAGATGACACTTTCATCGCTTCTGCACTCATTTTTACTCCTTTTGTTTTACGTTTTTTTGATTTTGACTTAAGAATTTTTTTAGGTTTTTTTACTGAAGAAAGTTTTTTTTGTCGTACCGCTTTAAGTTTTTTTCTTTTTTTTATCGACTTTTTTATTTTCTTTCTTTTTTTATTTACAGCTTTTTTCCTTTTTTTCTTAGCCATTTTTATAATTATAATTAAAGACCTTTTTGATAATGTTGTAAATGGGTCAATAATCTTTTCAACCTCGGATTGTGCTAATCAACCCGAATTTTATTCACTTTATTATCAGCTCGTCTAACGAAATAAATACCAATAGAAACAGCGATTAAAGAGATCAAAACTTTAAAAGTAATTAACTCTTTTAGAAATATATAACTTAAGATTGTTCCAAAAATTGGAATTAGATAAGAAACTTGTGATTGAAAGATTAATCCATTTTTTACTAAAATTTTAAATCTTAGCAGCCATGCTATTCCTGTTGAGACAAAACCTAAATATATCACTGAAATAGTAGAATCTAATCTAGGATTTATATTCCAAGGTTGTTCTGTAAAACTTACAATTGGTATCAAAATTATCATAGCCCAAATTAATATTGAACCTGTCACATTTTCATTTTTTTTCTTACTAATTTTAAGAGTTAAAACTCCACCAATTACATAACAAGTTGAACCTAAGAGAATTAATAATGCAGATAGAATATTATTTTTGTTAATTAAAATGTTATCTGAAAATAAATATAGTATTCCAGAAAAACCTATTAAAATACCAATTGTTTTAACAAAATTAAATTTTTCGTTTTTAGTGTAAAAGTGACCTAATACTGTAGAACTTAATGGTGTTGTTGACATTAATATTGCAGCTAAATTACTTTGAACCGATTGCACCCCATAAGCAATCAGATAAAAGGGTGCAACTAAATTTATAAAACCAATCATAGCGAACCAGTGCCAGTCTTTGGAAAATGCCTCCACTTTTATTTTTTTGTAATAACAAAGCAACAGAACAGGTATTGCTCCAAAAAAAACTCTCAAAAATGCAATTGTAACAGGCCCAAATGAATAGGTTGCAATTTTTATATTAAAAAAAGCAGATGCCCAAATCAATGCTAAAAAAATTAATAAAAGGTAATCAAATAAAGTTGGTTGTTTCATTCTATTATATCTTCAATTACACCTTTGGTAATTTTTTTTAAATCTAAAAAGCTTATTTTGAATATGCAATTTGGATGTCCAGCTGCAGCAAACAAAAAGTTGAATCTTTCTAGTGAGTTATCTATGTAAATATCAACTTTGTTTATATGACCTACTGGAGAAACACCTCCAATAGTGTATCCTGTTATACTTTTAACCTCATCAGCGGAAGCCATCGAAACATCAGAAAATTTAATATTTTTTTTTATCTTTTTTAAAGAAGCCTTCTTATCACCAGCTATTAAAAATAAAGCATACTTATTATCTGTCCTAAAAAGTAAACTTTTGACAATTGCTCCAACTTCGCAATTTAAGGATGATGCTGCCTCGAGGGCTGTTCTTGCTGATGTTTTTAAAACATTTACACTTAAATTCTCGTCAAATTCCTTAATTATCTTTTCAACTCTTTTAACAGGTTCTTTATCTCTAAGCATCATTTTCAACTTCTAATTGTTAGTTATTTTTCTAATTTCATTATACACTTATGATAAAAATGCATAGGTGTTATTAAGTAAAAGAGGATTATTTATCAATCTTTATTTGATATCAAATCCACTGAATTACGGAGGCTATAAATGAGTTCAAGCAATGTACTAAAAATAATAAAAGATAAAGAAATTGAGTACGTAGATTTAAGATTTACCGATCCAAGAGGTAAACTTCAACATGTTACCATGGATGCCAAAATGGTTGATGAAGATATGTTGAAAGAAGGAATTTTTTTTGATGGTTCTTCTATAGCTGGTTGGAAAGCTATTAATGAATCTGATATGATCCTAAAACCAGATAATTCTAGAGCAATTGTTGATCCATTTACCTCTCATAATACATTAAACCTTTTTTGTGATGTTTTAGATGCAATCAAAAAAGATCCTTATGAAAGAGATCCTAGAGGAACAGCTAAAAAAGCTGAGGCATACCTAAAAAGCTCAGGGATTGGAGATAAAGCATTTTTTGGTCCTGAGGCTGAATTTTTTGTATTTGACGATGTAAGATTCAAAAATGACATGAATGAAACTGGATTTAAAATAGATAGTAAGGAAGGTCCTTACAATTCAGGCAAAGAATATGAAAATGGAAACATGGGCCACAGACCAGGAATTAAAGGTGGTTATTTCCCAGTTCCTCCTGTTGATAGTGAACAGGATATGAGAAGTGAATATTTAAAAGCAATGAAAGAAATGGGTATTAAAGTTGAAAAACACCACCACGAAGTTGCACCGAGTCAACATGAACTTGGAATGTATTTTGGAACCCTTGTAGACCAAGCAGATAACCTACAACTTTATAAATATGCTGTTCACATGGTTTCTCACTCATTTGGTAAGACGGCCACATTTATGCCTAAACCTGTTAAAGGTGACAACGGTTCAGGTATGCACGTTCACCAATCAATTTGGAAAGGTGATAAGGCATTATTCTCTGGTGATAAATATGCTGGTTTGTCCGATACAGCTTTACACTACATTGGTGGAATTTTAAAACATGCAAAAGCTATAAATGCTTTTTCAAATGCTACTACAAATAGTTACAAAAGACTAATTCCAGGATTTGAAGCTCCAGTTTTATTAGCTTATTCGGCAAGAAACAGATCAGCATCTTGTAGAATTCCTATAACTTTAAGTAAAAAAGCAGCTAGATGTGAAATTAGATTTGGTGATGCTGCTGGTAATCCATATTTAACATTCGCTTCAATGTTAATGGCTGGGTTAGATGGAATTAAGAATAAAATTGATCCAGGTAAATCATTTGATAAAGATCTTTATGCTTTATCAGAAGATGAAGTTAAGAAAATTCCAACTGTTTGTGGATCTTTAAGAGAAGCAATGGAAAGTCTTGATAAAGATAGAGATTTCTTAAAGCAAGGTAATGTATTTACTGATGATCAAATAGATGCTTACATTGCGTTAAAGTTTGAAGAAATACACAATTTTGAGCACACACCTCATCCTATAGAGTTTGAGATGTATTACAGTTGTTAATTTTATTGTCTAGTTTTAGCAATTTTGTTTTTGCCAGAACCTTTTTTAACAATGTAATCAAGTGTTCCATTTGCTCCAGTATCAACAGACTTTATAAGAGATCTTAAAAAAGTTTTTCTCTTCTCTTTTCTGTCCTCGCTGTTTTGCAAATTTCTGATTTCAAAGACGTTCATAGATAGATATTATCAATCTATGCGTTTAATGCAACTCTGATATGTTTAAAGGGGGACTATACTTTAAAAGACTCTCCACAGCCACAACGCTCAGTTTCATTGGGATTATTGAAGACAAATGATGATGAGAAATCCTCTTTTTTATAATCCATCTCAGTGCCTAAAAGATACATAACTGCCGCCGAATCGATGTAAACTTTTACTCCTTTATCTTCGATCAACTCATCATTAGGATTTACCTCTTTTGAATATTCCATTACGTATGACATACCTGCACAACCACCTGATTTTACAGAAACTCTTACACCTATCGCATTTTTTTCAGCGTTAGACATAATTTCTTTAATTCTTAAAGCTGCATTATCACTTAATTTAATAATAGGGTTCATTATAAGTTTAACTCCAATTTCGCTGCATCTGACATCATATCTTTATTCCAAGGAGGATCCCAAACCAATTCAAGATTTACATCATCTATTCCCTCTACTTGCATTGCACCCTCTTTTACTTCTTTTGGCAAACTCTCTGCAACAGGACAATTCGGTGTAGTTAATGTCATCTTAATGTCAGCTTTACGACCATTTACTTGTATATCATAAATTAAACCAAGTTCATATATGTTCACTGGTAATTCGGGATCATAAATTTTTTTAATTTCCTCAATAATTTTGTTTTTTACTTCCATAATCAACTTTCTGTAGTTATTTCTTTCCCATCATTTTCCATTGCAGATACCAAAGTGTGCCATGATAAGGTAGCACATTTAACTCTCATTGGATATTGTTTAACACCTGATAAACACATCAATTTTGTTTTATCATCCTCTTTTAAAATATTATTTTTAAGTTCAGGATTTTCTTTAATCATTCCTAAAAAGTCTTCTATTATTTCTTTAGCTTCATTATCACTTTTACCTTTAATCAAATCAGTCATTATAGAAGCTGATGCCATTGATATTGCACATCCACTTCCTTCGAAAGAAATGTCCTCAACTTTTCTTTGGTCATTTAATTTAAGGTATACATGCACATTATCTCCACATAATGGATTATTGCCTTTTGCATCTTTATTAAAATTTTCTGTTTTCCCTAAATTTCGAGGATTCTTTCCATGCTCTAAAATTATTTCTTGATATAATTCTTTTAAGTTCATTATAAACCAAAAATTTTTTTACAATTATTAATACCTTCATTTAGTTTATCTAAATCATCTTTGGTATTATAAACTCCTAATGATGCTCGCGCACTTGCGGGTATACCTAGTTTGTCATGAAGTATTTGACAACAATGATGACCCGCTCTAATAGCAACTCCCGTTTCATCTAGAATAGTTGCAATGTCATGTGGATGTACCCCTTCTACAGTAAAAGATAGAACTCCACCTCGTTCTTTTGGATTTCCAATTAACTTCACAGAATTATTTTTTTTTAAAATTTCTTGGCCGTATTCTATTAATTCTTTTTCATGTTTAATAATATTATCAATTCCAATACTTTCTAAAAATTTTATTGATTGGTCAAATGCGATGACTTGCGCTGTAGCCATTGTTCCAGCTTCATACTTATTTGGAAGCTCACCATAAGAAATTCTATCTTTTTTAACTTCATTTATCATTCCTCCACCTCCTTGGTATGGTGGAAGTTGCTCTAACCATTTCTTTTTTCCATACAAAACTCCAAGTCCTGTCGGGCCATACATTTTATGACATGATATTGCGTAAAAATCGCAATCCAGGTCTTGCATATCTAATTTTAAATGTGGTCCTCCCTGACATCCATCTACTACAACAACTATGCCCTTTGAATGTGCTAATTGAGTTATCTCTTTGATTGGTAAAACTGCACCAGTAACATTGGATAAATGAGTTATTGCTATTACTTTAGTTTTATCTGTAATTTCTTTTTCTATATTTTCAATTGGAATATCTCCGTCTTCATTTATCTCTGCAAACTTTATTTTTATATTTTTGGATTTTCTTAAAAAATGCCATGGAACATAATTTGAGTGATGTTCTAGCTCTGTAATTAAAATTTCGTCATTTGGCTCCAAGATCGCTTGACCTAAAGTGTTAGCGACCAAATTTAAAGCTTCTGTAGCACCTTTGGTAAATACAATTTCATTTTTATCTTTCGCATTTATATATTTTTGTACAGAAGTTCTTGTATTTTCATACAAATTAGTGGCTGCAACAGCTAAATAATGTATGCTTCTACCTACATTTGAAAACTGTTTAGAATAAAAATCATTTATTCTATCTAGAACTACCTTAGGTTTTTGAGACGAGTTAGCACTATCTAGGTAAACTAAATCATTGTTCTGAATTTTTTCATCAAAAATCGGAAACTCTTTTCTAATGTTATTTATGTTCATTGTTTTAATCCAATAATATTTGTAATTAAGTTTTTTATTTCTACGTCTGTAATCTTTTCAACAACATCCGTTAAAAAACCATTAATCAAAAGTTTTTTTGACTGTTGATAATTCAAACCACGAGACATTAAGTAAAAAATTGAATTTTCATCTAAGCTACCAGATGCTGATCCGTGAGAACATTTTACATCATCAGCATAAATCTCTAATTCTGGTTTTGCATTAAACTCTGATGTTTCATCGAGCAGTATTGCTTTACTCAATTGATATCCATCAGTTTTTTGAGCTTTTGAATTTACAAATATTCTTCCTTGATAAGCAGATTTTGAATTTTTTCCAAGAACACTTTTTATAAGCTGATAACTTTTTGTGTTTTCTACTAAATGATTGATTTTAGTTCTAATTTCATGTTGTTGATTTTCC
>CACNIF010000007.1 GCA_902620465.1 uncultured Pelagibacteraceae bacterium | reverse complement strand
GAGTTTCTAGACAGATTAGTCAATATTGCTTTACCAAGAATTAAAGATTTTAGAGGTTTGTCGTCTAATGGTTTTGACAAATTTGGAAATTATACTTTTGGCATAAAGGAGCATATAATTTTTCCAGAAGTTAGTTTTGATAGAGCGGATAAAGTAAGGGGATTGGATATAGTAATTGTCATCTCATCCAAAAATAAAGAGCATAGTTTTGCTTTATTAGAGAAGTTAAATTTTCCATTTATTAAAAAAGGAGACAATTAAAATGGCTAAACTCAGTTCAGTAAATAAAAATAATCGAAGAATAAGATTATCAGACAAATATTTTAAGAAAAGACAACAATTAAAAAAAATTATTATGAATAAGAAACTTTCGTTAGAAGAAAGATTTAAGGCACAACAAAAATTGTCAAAATTACCACGTAATTCGGCAAAAATAAGAGTAATGAATAGATGTCAAATCACAGGTAGACCACATGGAGTATATAGAAAACTTAAAATATCTAGAATTGCATTGAGACAATTAGGATTACAAGGAAAAATACCAGGACTGGTTAAATCAAGCTGGTAGAAAGGAACATATGAGCTTAAGCGACCCTATAGGAGATATGATAGCAAGAATAAAAAATGCTCAATCAAGAAACCATAAAAAGGTTGAGTTACCTTCATCAAATTTTAAATCTAAAATTGCTGGAATTTTAAAAAATGAGGGATTTATTAAGGAGTTCAAAGTGAACTCTGAGAACAAGAAATCTACACTTACTTTAGAATTGAAATATCATTCAGGTAATCCTGTTATTAGTGCTTTTGAGAGAGTATCGAAGCCAGGTAGAAGAATTTTTTCAAGTGCCGAAAGTTTGCCTAAAATCAATAATGGTCTAGGGATTGCAATAATTTCAACTCCAAAAGGTGTAATGACAGATATAGATGCAAGAAAACAACGTGTCGGTGGAGAAATAATTTGTAAGGTATTTTAATGTCTAAAATAGGTAAAATAAATATTTCGATACCAGACAAAGTTAAGGTGGCTTTAGCTGGAAGTATATTGAATATCGAAGGACCGGTAGGTAAATCTGCGCTTAATATAGATTTAGATATTTTTTCTCTAGATATAAAGGATGGAAAAGAAATTACAATTAAACCAAAAAAAATAGATCAAAATACAAAAAGATTATGGGGTATGAATAGAAGTTTAATAAATAATGCTGTGATTGGATCAAGCAAGGGCTATGAAAAAGTTTTAGAATTAGTAGGGGTTGGTTATAGAGCAGCAATCAAAGGTAATCAATTAAACCTACAACTTGGTTATAGTCATGATATAAATTTTGATATACCTGAGGGAATAAAGATTACAGTTGAAAAACAAACAACATTGAAAATAACAGGTGCAAATAAACAACAAGTTGGTTCAGTTTCATCAAAACTTAAAACATTAAGAAAAATCGAACCTTATAAAGGAAAAGGGATTAGAGAAAAAGGTCAGTATATTCTTAAAAAAGAGGGCAAAAAGAAATAATGAAACTTACAGCAAACAAGAGAAGGAAATTTAGAGTTGGCAATAAAGTGAAGTCGGTAGCTAAAAAAGAAAGATTTAGATTAAGTATATCAAGATCGTCAAAAAATATCTCTGCACAAATAATTGATGATGATAAAAATATAACACTTTTATCTGCTTCATCTATTGAAAAAGATTTTAGATCTGAGACAAAAATTACAAAAACTGAACTATCTAAAATAGTTGCAGAAAAATTGGCAAAAAAAGCTTTAGAAAAGAAAATTTCTAAGATTTATTTTGATAGAGGTCTTTACAAATATCACGGGAGAGTAAAAATATTTGCTGAGACTTTACGAAAAAATGGTATGGAGTTTTAACAATGGATAATATTAAAGAAAAAAAATCAGATGACATTTTAGAAAAATTGGTCCATATCAATAGAATAACTAAAGTAGTCAAAGGTGGAAGAAGATTTGGCTTTTCAGCTTTAGTAGTTGTTGGAAATCAATCAGGTAAAATTGGTATAGCACATGCAAAAGCTAAACAAGTTCCAGACGCGATTAAAAAAGCGAACGAAATGGCAAGAAGAAAATTAATTCACATACCTCTAAGAGAAGGCAGAACCATTCATCATGATGTTAAAGCTAAAGATGGGTCTGGTAGAATAGTTCTAAGAGCAGCTTCTAAGGGAACAGGTATAATTGCGGGTGGGCCGGTGCGAGCAGTTTGTGAAGTTTTAGGTGTCAAAGATATAGTCGCAAAATCAATGGGAACTTCTAATGCTCACAATGTAATTAGGGCAACAATGAAAGCTTTATTAAAACAAAATTCTCCAAAACAAATTTCTAATATAAGAAACAAAAAAATCTCAGAAATTATTGAGAAAAGAGGATAATGATTAGTTTAAATAACAGAGTTAAAATTAATAAAAAAAAAATTAGGGTCGGAAGAGGGATAGGGTCTGGCAAAGGAAAAACTTCAGGCAGAGGAGTAAAAGGACAAAAATCGAGATCAGGTGTATCAATAAAAAGTTTCGAAGGTGGTCAGATGCCATTGTACAGGAGATTACCAAAAAGAGGGTTCAATCCTATTGAAAAAAAGAATATCACTATTTTAAATTTAGATAAGATCCAATCTTTTATTGATAAAAAAAGTATTAAAACCTCTGAAATTTTAAATTCTAATTTATTAAAAAAATTAAAATTAATTAATAAAAGATCATCTAAATTAAAAATTTTAGGATCAGGAGAAATAAAAGATAAGATAAACATTGAAGCAGATTTAGCATCTAAATCAGCAATTAATAAGCTTGAAAAGATTGGTGGATCTATTCAAATTAAGAAATAATAGTATCCATGAGTGCTACATCTTCAAGTATTGATCTAAGAAATAGAATTTTTTTTACTCTAGCTTTACTTGCGGTCTATAGATTTGGAACATTTGTCCCTTTACCAGGTATAGACCCTGAGCAATTAAAAATTTTAATGGAGGGAAATCAAAAAGGTTTGTTAGGGATGTTTAATGTTTTTGCAGGTGGAGCAGTTAGTAGGATGGCAATATTTGCCTTAGGAATCATGCCCTACATCTCATCATCAATCATCGTTCAATTATTAACGGGTGTTTCAGAATATTTTAAAAATCTAAAGGCCCAAGGAGAAACCGGAAGATCTAAAATTACTCAAATTACTCGGTATGGAACAGTATTTCTTGCAACAATTCAGGGTTATGGTCTATCTGTTGGTTTGGAGTCATCAGCAAATTTGGTTATAAATCCTGGAGTTTTTTTTAAGATATCAACAGTTACTACAATAGTTGCTGGCACTATCTTCTTAATGTGGTTAGGGGAACAAATTACACAGAGAGGTATTGGAAACGGAATTTCTTTAATAATTTTCGCTGGTATTGTTGCGGAAATTCCAAGAGCATTAGTAACTACATTTGAACTTGGAAGAACAGGTGCTATTTCAACAGTTATGATTTTAGCAATTTTTATACTTCTTATTTTAACAATTCTTTTTATTGTCTTTATGGAAAGAGCTTTAAGAAAAATACTTATTAATTATCCAAAAAGACAAATGGGTAATAAAATGTACGGTGGAGAGTCTTCTCATTTACCTTTAAAGATAAATCAAGCAGGCGTTATACCAGCAATTTTTGCTTCAGCATTACTATTATTACCTGTAACCTTTTCAAATTTTAATTTTTCTGAAAATGATACGTTTTTAAACTTAAGCTCATATTTCACTCAAGGACAACCTCTTTATATGTTGTTATACGCTTCAGGAATAATATTTTTCACATTTTTCTATACCTCTATTACATTTAATCCTAATGAAACAGCAGAAAATTTGAGAAAATATGGAGGTTTTATTCCAGGAATTAGACCAGGTGAAAGCACAGCAATTTATATTGATAATATTCTTACCAAACTAACAACGATTGGTGCTTTATATTTAACTTTAGTTTGTTTAATGCCAGAATTTTTAATTGCAAAATATCCTATTCCATTTTATTTGGGTGGTACCTCTATCTTGATTGTTGTTGTAGTAGCAATAGATACGGTAACTCAAATTCAAACAAGATTAATGAGTTCGCAGTATGAACAACTAATCAAAAAAACTAAATTTGGTAGATAGGTGAATATTATTTTATTTGGTCCTCCAGGAGCTGGAAAAGGCACACAAGCAAAATATTTAGTAAAAAAAATTAATGGTTTTCAAATATCCACAGGTGATATTTTAAGAGATGAAATTAAAAAAGATACTGATATTGGTAAAAAGATAATAAATGATATGAATGATGGAAAATTTGTAAGTGATGAAATCGTCAATAATCTTATTAGTAAAATTATTTTTGATCCTTTAAAAAAAAATCGACTCATTTTTGATGGATATCCCAGATCATTAAGTCAAGCAACAAACTTAAATTTGTTATTAGAAAAGTCAGATCAAAAAATTGATTTAGTATTTTTTTTAAATGTAAATAAAGAAATTATTATCGAAAGAATTGAAAAAAGAAAAATTGAGGAAAAAAGATCTGATGATGATTTGGATACTATTGTAAAAAGGTACGACACATATATGAAGACAACTAAACCAGTTTTAGATTTTTACTCAAAAAATATTAATTTTCATGAGATTGATGGTTCTTTAAAAATTGATCAAATAACCAACAAAATCCACGATTTTATCAATGTTTAAGTCGTTGACTTTGAAAGAACTTCTTATATAAAGGCTACAAATTATCACAAAATTATGGCTCGTATAGCAGGTATCAATATTCCTCAAAACAAGTTAGTTCATATTGGGCTTACTTATATATACGGTATTGGTGATAAATTTTCAAAACAAATTTGTGATGCATTAAACTTTCCAAAGGAAAAAAGAGTTAATCAACTTACTGATGATGAAATATTAAAAATAAGAGAATATATTGATCAAAATTTTAAAGTTGAGGGTGATCTTAGGAGAGATTATTCATTAAGTATAAAGAGATTAATTGATTTAGCTTGTTACAGAGGTTCAAGACATAGAAAAAAATTACCTGTAAGAGGCCAAAGAACAAGATGTAATGCAAGAACCAGAAAAGGGAAAGCTATTGCAATTGCTGGAAAAAAATTAACCCCACTTAAAAAATAATTATGGCTAACGCAGACAAAATTGAAAATAAGAAAAAAGATAATGAGAAATCAGAAAAAAAAGTTTTAAAAAGTTCTTATTCTAAAAAGAAAAAAACAAAAAAAAATATTCTTAATGGAATAGCTTACGTACAATCAACCTTTAACAACACAATAATTTCTATCGCAGATACTAATGGTAATGTAATCTCTTGGGCTTCTGCTGGTCAAAAAGGCTTTAAGGGCTCAAGAAAATCAACACCATATGCAGCACAAGTAGCAGCTGATGCAGCAGCATCTAAAGCACTAGAGTATGGAATGAAAACATTAAATGTTGAAATAAAGGGACCAGGTTCAGGCCGAGAGACGGCATTAAGAGCTTTACAAGCCAAAGGTTTTAAAATTTTATCAATTAAAGATACAACACCTATGCCTCATAACGGAACTAGACCACCAAAAAAAAGGAGAGTTTAATGGAGACAGAGAACGTAAATATAAAAAATTGGAAATCATTGATTAAACCATCAAAACTTGATGTAAAATTAAGTGAAGACCTTACTCACGCCAAAATAATTGCTGAACCGTTAGAAAAAGGTTACGGTTTAACTTTAGGTAATTCATTAAGAAGAATATTGTTGTCCTCAATAAGAGGCGCTGCAGTTACATCTATTCAAATAGACGGCGTTCTACACGAATTTACATCTATAAAGGGTGTAAGAGAGGATGTTACAGATATAGTTTTAAATGTAAAATCGTTAGCTCTAAAATGTAATTCAGAAGGAACAAAAAAATTGATACTTGATGCAAAAGGACCAGGAGAAATTAAAGCTTCTGATATAACAGCTGTTGCAGATGTGGAAATTTTGAATCCTGATTTAGTAATATGTAACTTAGATGAGAACACAAATTTTCACATGGAAATGAATGTTAACACCGGAAAAGGATATGTTCCTGCTGAACTTAATAAACCAGAGGAACCACCATTAGGTCTAATCGCAATTGATTCATTATATAGCCCTGTTAAAAAAGTTTCATATTCTGTTAGTACAGCAAGAGAAGGAAAAGCTTTAGACTATGATAAATTGACAATGGAAGTTGAAACGAATGGTTCAATTTCTGCCGAAGATGCAGTTGCTTACTCAGCAAGAATTTTCCAAGACCAACTTAAAATGTTTGTTAATTTTGATGAACCTGTTGAAGCTCCTGTTAAAGAAGTTTCTACAGAACCAGAATTTAACAAAAATTTGTTAAGAAAAGTAGATGAACTAGAATTATCAGTTAGATCAATGAATTGTTTAAAAAATGACAATATAATCTATATTGGTGATTTAGTTCAAAAATCAGAGGGAGAAATGTTAAGAACTCCTAATTTTGGAAGAAAATCTCTAAATGAAATTAAAGAAGTTTTAACTGGAATGTCGTTATATTTAGGCATGGAAATTCCAAATTGGCCCCCAGACAATATAGCAGAAATGTCTAAAAAATTAGAGGAAGCTATTTAATGAGACATGGTTTTGTTAACAAAAAACTTAATAGAAATTCAGAACATAGAAAAGCATTACTAAAGAATATGCTCAATTCTTTGATAAAGTATGAGCAAATTAAAACTACTTTACCTAAGGCAAAATTTTTAAAACCTCAAGCAGACAAGATTATAACCTTAGGAAAAAAAAACAATTTAATATCTACTAAAAACTTAATTTCACAGCTTCAAGATAAAAAGTCAGCTAATAAAGTTACAAAAACTTTATCAAAAAGATATGAAAAAAGAAGTGGTGGTTACACAAGAATAATTAAAGCTGGTTTTAGATATGGTGATAATGCACCAATGGCTATAATTGAGTTTGTAGATAGAGATGTTGAAGCTAGAAGAGTTGATAAAAAGAAAAAAAATCAATCTGAAAATACAGAAAATAAAGACAGTAAAAAAGAAACTGTAAGTAAATAAATTTTAAAAATGATAAAAAGTTTTGTTGTAGACGCAACATTTAATAACATGCGTCTAGATAGATTTTTGAGGAACAAAATAGGAAAAATACCACAAAGTTTAATTGAAAAAAAATTACGAACCGGAAAAATTAAATTAAATAAAAAAAAAGTAAAAAGTTCTACTAAAGTTACTTTAAATGACAAAGTAGAATTATTTAATTTAGACTTTAAAGAGAAATCTAATAACAAAAAAATAAATTTCAAACCCTCTTATACAACTATCAAATCTAATGAGAAGTCTATAATTGAAAATAATGAGGATTTTATAGTAATAAACAAGGACTCCGGAATTTCAGTACAAGGTGGGACTAAATCAAAAAAAAATTTGATAGATATTTTTAAAAAAAGTAAAATATTCGATAATACAAAACCTTACTCTGTTCACAGACTTGACAAGGATACATCAGGTGTTTTTTTAATAGCTAAAAAAAGAGAAATGGCACAACTTTTAACTTCACTTTTCAGGTTAAGAAAGATACATAAAACGTATTTAGCAATTTGTCATGGTGAATTAGAAAAAAATTCTGGTGAATTAAATGATAATTTAATCAGATATGATAATGGAAAGAAAATAGTTGAAAAAGCCAAAACAACTTTCAAGGTAATAGATAAAAACTCAGAAGCCAGCTTGCTTGAGTTAAAACCGATCACTGGTAGAAAACATCAACTAAGAAAGCAATTGTATAATATTGGTCATTCGATTTATGGTGATGACAAATATAAACATACTACTTTTAAAGGTATAAACAAGAAACTAATGCTTCATTCGTATCAAATTAAATTTTTAATCAATAATCAAAAACATACTTATAAGGCTTTGTTACCAGGCTACTTTAAAAATTTACTTAACAAAAAAAGACTTAACTTTTTAAATTAATTAAAAAGTTTTCTATTAATTTATTTTCTAATTCATCATAATTTTGATCAACAATTTTTTTTAAATTAGTTACTCCTCTATTACTTATACCACAAGGTATTATAGCATCGTATTTATCAAGTTTATTGTTAATATTTATTGAAAAACCATGATAAGCAACCCATTTACTGACTCTTACACCGATAGCAGCAACTTTTTTAATTTCATTATTATCATCGTACCAAATCCCGATATTTTTTTTGTCCGCAAAAGTTTCAATTTTAAAAAATTTTATTGTATCAATAATTGTTTTTTCAATTATGGATATAAACTTTCTTATATCTTTACCTCTTTTTTTAAGATCAATAATAAAATAACAAATTAGTTGTCCTGGCCCATGATAGGTAATTTTACCACCTCTATTCGTTCTAATAATTTTTATTGATTTATCTAAAATCTCATTTTCTTTATAACTTGTACCGGCTGTAAAAATTTCGTTGTGTTCTAAAGTCCAAATTAGCTCATTAGCAGTATTTTCATTTATCTTATGAATCTTTGATTCCATAAAATTGATAGCTTCCTCGTATTTTATGGGTTTTTTTGATTTTTTAACCTCAATATTCATTTAAAAATTGTAATCTTTTCATTTTGTATTAAAAGATCCGACATAATAATAGGTTAATTTATGACTTTAGTTAAAAAAATTAAAGATAAAAAAGTAAATTTTGAATTTAATAAAGAATTTATAAAAGTTGTCACAGATAAAATAGCCAATAATGATGCATTATTTATTATCAATTCATTTAAAGAAATGCATCCTGCAGATGCGGCTGATATTATTGAACATTTAAGCGAAAATGATAGAGAAAGTTTAATTAAATTAAACAGTTTTAAAATTGATCCAGAAGTATTTGTAGAGCTAAATGAGTCTGTTCAAACGGAGATAATTAAATTTTTATCTTCAGAATCAATTGTTAGAATATTGAAAAATCTTGAATCTGACGATGCAATATCAATTTTAGAAAATATTGAAGAAAAGAATAAAAATTCTATCCTAAGCGCTTTACCTCCAAAAGATCGTTTTGCCTTACTTGAGGGACTTAGTTATCCAGAGGATAGCGCTGCTAGAATAATGCAAAGAGAGTTTACAGCAATACCTAGTAATTGGTCAGTTGGTCAGACAATTGATTATTTAAGAGAAAACAAAGATTTACCAGAACAATTTTTAGAAATCTTTATTGTTGATGAAAATTTCAAACCCATTGGTACTGTACCTTCATCTAAAGTTTTGCGAACACCGAGAGAAACAAAAATGTCTAATATTATGGAGGAGAAAATTTTTTTAGTGCCTGTGGATATGGATAAAGAAGAGGTAGGTAATTCATTTGAAAATTATGGATTAAATTCAGCATGTGTTGTTGATAAAAACAATAAACTTGTTGGAATGATAACCTCTGATGATATTTTGACGGTTTTAAAAGAAGAAGCTGAAGAAGATACGTTAAGACTAGCTGGTGTTGGTGATGAAGAAATTACAGATGGTGTATTTACTAAAACAAAAAGAAGATTTAATTGGTTATTATTAAATTTATTTACTGCTTTTCTAGCGACTTGGTGCATAAGTTTATTTGGAGCAACTATTGAACAAATGGTAGTACTTGCTTTCCTAATGCCTATCGTAGCTTCGATGGGCGGCAACGCTGGAATGCAAACATTAGCCGTAACAGTAAGATCTTTAGCTACTAATGATTTAACAAAAAATAATTTTAGTCAAAATATACTAAAAGAATTTAACATTGGAGTTTTAAATGGAATAATTTTTGCTGTTATCAGTTCATTAATAGTTCAATTATGGTTTCAAGATAGTCAACTTTCTTTAATAATTTCTATTTCAATGATTTTAACAATGATAATTGCTGGTCTTTTTGGAATTCTAGTTCCTGTTTCATTAAAAAAAATGAATATTGATCCAGCTATAGCATCTAGCGTGTTTGTAACAACAATTACTGATGTTATTGGTTTTGTATCTTTTTTAGGTGTTGGTGCATATTACCTTTAAAAATTATCTATCAATCTTACTTTATTAATAAAATAAGCAATAAATATTTTTGAATTTCTTATAGTTGAAGAAGATTTAAGATTATTTTTTTTTCTAATCTCTAAGTAATCAATCTTAATGTCAAATTTTTTTTTTAATAATTCTTTTTTTTTTTGTAATAGACTTTTTGTTTTTTTCTTATTTCTAAGAAATATTTTAAAATGGAATAAATCTTTAGCTATTTTACCTGCTTTAATTAGATCTCTTTTATCGAGTAATTGATTTCTTGAAGATAAAGCAAGTTTATTTTTATTTCTTACTGTTTTGCATGGTACAATTTTTATTTCGTATTTTTTTTCAATAAACTTTTTAACTAAAAGAAGCTGTTGATAGTCTTTTTCACCCATAAATATTTTATTTGGTTTAATAATATTTGTTAATCTATCCATTATGTCAATCACACCCTCAAAATGACCTTTTCTAGATTTTGCACAAAGTACTTTGTTTTCTTTTTTTAAAATTATTTTTTTTTTTCTTTTAAATGAATAGATGTCTTTTTTATTCGGGATATAAACAAAATTAACTTTTAACTTTTTTAAGATATTAAGGTCTTTCTTTAAATTCTTTGGGTATGACAAATAATCTTTTTTGTTATTAAATTGAGTTGGATTTACGAAAATACTTACAAGTGTTTGTTTACATCTCTTCTGTGACTGTTTTATTAAATATTCATGCCCTTTATGGAGACTCCCCATTGTTGGAACAAAGCCCAAATTTGAAACTTTTTTAAGTGCCTCATTTATATCTTTATTCTTAATTAAAATTTTCATTTGTATAAAATAATTTTTATAAGTAAAACATTCAAATGATTAAACAAGCAATTATTCCTTTAGCTGGTTTAGGAACTCGATTACTACCATTAACTAGTGTTTTCGCCAAAGAGCTTTTACCTATAAATGGTAAACCTGGGATTGAATATATTTTAGATGAGTGTATTGAGGCTGGAATAAAAGAAGTTGTTTTTATCATTTCAAAAAAAAAAAAGATGATTAAGAAATATTTTTATAATGACAATTTTTATAAAAAAATAATAAAAAAAAAGAAAGATCCAAGAACTTTAAAAGAATATAAAAAAATTCTAAAATATAAAAAAATTATAAAATTTGTTTATCAAAACAAGCCTTTGGGTACGGGTGATGCAGTTTTAAAAACTAAAAATATTATTAAAGGTAAATTCTTTTTAATGTTACTACCAGATGATCTTATAGTAAAAAAAAACTGCTCTAAATCTATGATACGAATACACAAAAAATATAAAGCATCAGTTATGGCAAGTATGAATGTTAGTAAAGAAACAGTATCTAGGTGGGGTATCTATAAATTGAAAAAAAAAATGGATAAAAATAATTTTTTAATTGAAGATGTAATTGAAAAGCCCTCGATTAAAGAGGCACCGTCCAATAAAGCTGTAATCGGAAGATATATTTTACCAAAGAAAATATTTGCAAAATTACTATCGCAAAAACCAGGTAAAGGTGGTGAAATACATATTACTGACTCTATTCAAACTTTAATAAAAGAGAATCAAAAATTTATAGCACATAACTTTTCTGGTAAATACTTGGATTGTGGAAGTATGAATGGTTACATTAAATCTGCAATTGAGATTTCAAAATTATGAAATTATGCATGATAGGAACTGGCTATGTTGGACTTGTAAGTGGCGTTTGTTTTTCAGATGTAGGAAATGTTGTTTATTGCGTTGACAAAGATAAAAAAAAAATTGATTTACTTAATAAAGGAAAAGTACCTATTTATGAGCCAGGATTAGAAGAAATATTAAAAAGAAATCGTAAAGCTAAAAGATTATTTTTTACTTCAGATTTAGATGAGGCAGTAAAAAAATCTGATATTATATTTATTTGTGTGGGGACCCCAAACAAAAAAAAAAGTAATTCAGCTGATTTAAAATATGTATTTAATGTAGCAAAACAATTAAAAAAAAATATTTCAAAATACAAGATCATCATAACAAAATCCACGGTCCCTGTAACTACTGGAGATAAAATTGAAAAAATTTTAAGAAATCTAAAGAAAAAAAAACTTATAGATGTTGTTTCAAATCCTGAATTTTTAAGAGAGGGTGAAGCTATAAGGGATTTTATTTATCCTGATAGAGTTGTTATTGGCACTGACAGTAGCAAAGCTAATAAAATTTTAAAATCTCTGTACTTACCCATAATAAAGAAATCTAGCAGGTATTTTAAAACTTCAAGGAGAGGTGCTGAAATGGTAAAATATGCCTCTAATGCTTTTCTAGCAACAAAAATTTCATACATAAACGAATTAGCTAATCTATGTGAGAAAACTGGGGTAAATGTTCAAGATATTTCTATTGGAATGGGTTTGGACCAAAGAATTGGAGATAGGTTTTTAAGAGCAGGGCCCGCTTATGGAGGTTCATGCTTTCCTAAAGATACAAGAGCTTTAATTGACGTTGCTAATAAATATAAAATTGATCTTTCGATAGTAAAAAGTGTTGTTAAATCAAATAATCAAAGAAAAATAATTCTTACAAAAAGAATTGATAAAATTTTGAAAAATAGGCTTAAAAATAAAAATATTACGTTTTTAGGTGTAACTTTTAAACCTAATACAGATGATATGAGGGAAGCATCTAGTATTCCAATGATAAATTATTTAAATAAGAAAGGAAGTAAAATTAGATATTACGACCCCTCAGGAAGAAAAAAGGAATTTGATAAATTAAAGAATGTTAAATTCTACAGCAGTATTTCTTCAGCTTGTATTAAAAGTGATCTTATAATTATTCATACAGAGTGGAATGCTTTTAAGTTGTTAGACTTTAAAAGACTTGTAAAAAAAAAGAATTTTAAAGTTTTTGATATGAGAAATATTTATTCTCAAGATAAAATGAGAGATCTAAAAATAGATTATACCAGTATCGGAAGGTAATTTAATTCAATTCAAATATAGCATCTACCTCAACTGAAACACCTAGAGGTAAACTATTTGTGCTAATAGCTGCTCTTGTATGCATTCCAGCTTTATCAAATATTGATGCAATTAAATCTGAAGCTCCATTAATAACTTTAGGTTGATCAACAAAATCATCTGTTGAATTAACAAAACCAGTGAGTTTGATACATGATTTGATTTTGGATAAATCTCCATCACAAGCCTCTTTTGCTTGTGAAACAATGCTTAAACCACATCTTTTTGCAGCGTTATAACCATCATCCACTGTGAGATCTTTTCCTACTTTACCCTTGATTAATTTACCATTTTCATCGATCGATATTTGACCTGATATGAACAATAATTTACCTGTAATTTTAGTAGCAACATAGGATCCAACCGGTGGTTTCGCCGGTGGTAATATAATATTTAATTTTTTAATTCGATCATTAATTGTCATTTTTTAATTTTTCGATAAATTCTTTACCATTTTTACTGCTTTTAAATTTCGTCCAAGTATCTTTTAATGAAGATTTATCAAGCTTTTTTTTACCTGCACTTAATTTTTCACCTGTACTTGTTTTAAGTTTTTTTGCGGTACACTCAATATATTTTGCACTTAATTTATCAAATTGATTACAACTAGTCTCATTTGCAAATAAAGAAGTTGAAATCAATAAGATAAAAAAGAATTTAAATAATAATTTTTTTTTCATTTTTTTTCCTATTTTTTTTTCTTTTTTTTATTTTTATCGTATTCTTTTCTTTTCTCAATTAAAATTAATGCCTCTTCCATAGTTAACTCATTCGGATCTTTTTCTTCTGGTATTGTAGCATTTAGAGATTTGTACTTAATGTATGGACCATACTGTCCTTTCATAATTCTTACTGGTTTGCTATCCTCAGGGTGTGTACCCAAGTCTTTTATAATAGATGAAGACATTCGGCCTGGTTTAGCTTCAGCAATTAAAGTTATTGCTCTGTTTAAACCAATAGAAAAAATTTCTTCTATGTTTTCAATTCTTGCTGACTTATTTTCACATTTTAAATAGGGACCAAACCTTCCAGTATTTAGAGTTATCTCTTTTTGATTTTCCGGATTGAGACCTAAAGATTTTGGTAGAGAACATAAAAATTGTGCTTTTTCCAAATCAATATCTTTTAAATCTAAACCCTTAGGTATTGATACATTTTTTAAAAGTTCGTTAATTTCAGTTTTAGATTTCTTTTTCTTTTTCTTTTTTTTTGCACTTTCTTCCATTTCTTGTTCACTTAAAATTTTTTCATATTGAAGATAGGGTCCAAATCTTCCATTTTTTAAATATATATCATTACCATTTTCATGTTTTCCAATAAATTTTGGTTCTGCAAGCTGAGCTTGAGCTGCAGCTTTTGCTTTGGATAACGGCCGTGTAAATTTACAATCAGGATAATTTGAACATCCTATAAAAGCTCCTCCTCTAAAACTATTTTTTAAACTTAGTGTGCCATTGCTACACAATTGGCATTTTCTGACTATATTTCCCTCATTATCCTTATCAAAAATGAGTTCACCCAAACTATCATTAAGTAAATCTAAAACCTCTCTGGTTCTTTTTTCCTTTACCTCAGAAACATTGTTATTAAAGTCTCTCCAAAATAATTCTAAAACTTTAATCCAACTTTCTTTACCAGAGGTAATCTCATCTAATTGATCTTCTAATCCTGCAGTAAAATTATAATCTACATATCTTGAGAACAATTTTTCTAAGAAAGCAGAAATTAATTTTCCTCTATCTGTAGGAAAAAACCTTTTATTTAGTATTTCTGCATATCCTCTGTTAGCTATGGTAGATATAATACTTGCATACGTTGATGGTCTACCTATTCCAAGCTCTTCGAGTTTTTTTACTAAACTTGCTTCAGAGTATCTTGGCGGGGGTTGTGTAAAATGTTGTTCATCTATTAAAGACTCAATATTTACTAAACCCTTTGTCATAGCTGGTAATATACTTTCATCATCATCTTTATTTTGGTTATTATAGATTTTTAAAAAACCATCAAATTTGAGAACAGAGCCACTAGCTTTACAAACTGTGTCATTATTATCAGAAGTTACAGTAATTGTATTTCTGTCGAATTTTGCAGCTGTCATTTGGGAGGACAAAGCTCGACTCCAAATTAAGTCGTATAATTTATTTTGATCGGTGCTTAAATATTTTTTAACACTTTGTGGAGTTCTAATTATATCTGTAGGCCTAATTGCTTCATGAGCCTCTTGTGCATTTTTAGCTTTTTTTCCTGAATAATTTAGAGAGCTCTCAGGCAAATATTCATTACCAATTTCTTTTTTAATATAGTCTCTAAAAGCTGAGACTGCATCTTTTGACAAATTTGTTCCATCAGTTCTCATATATGTAATCAAACCTATAGTTTCTCCATCTATTTCTATCCCTTGGTAAAGTTTTTGCGCAATTTGCATTGTTCTTGATGCGCCAAAACCTAGTCTACTTGAGGCTGTTTGTTGCAGTGTAGATGTTGTGAAAGGCCCTGAGGGATTTCGATTTATAATTTTACTTGAAATATCGGTAATACTAAATTTTTTTTTATTAATAATTGATATAGCATTATTTATTTCTTCTTTATTTCTAAAAGAAAATTTTTCTATTTTGTTGTTTTCAAGTTGACTTATACTAGCAGTTATAATTTGGTTGTTTTTATCTTTAAATTTAACACTTAGAGTCCAGAACTCCTCTGGATTGAATGACTCAATTTCATGCTCTCTCTCAGTTATTAACTTTAATGCTACAGACTGAACTCTCCCTGCAGACTTTGAGCCTGGTAATTTAGTCCAAAGAATAGGTGAAATGTTAAAACCAACTAAGTAGTCCAAAGCTCGTCTAGCCATATAAGCATCTACTAACAAAGGTTCAATTTGTCTTGGATTATCAATACCATGTAACACAGCTTTTTTTGTAATTTCGTTAAAAACAACTCTTTCAATTTCCTTATCTTTTAAAAGTTTTTTTTCATTTAAATACTCTTTTACATGCCATGCTATTGCTTCACCTTCACGATCAGGGTCAGTTGCAAGGATAATTTTAGAGGAGTCTTTTGCTGCATCAGTAATTTCTTTAAGATATTTTTTTGAAAAACTGTCTACTTCCCACTCCATTTTAAAGTCATGATCAGGATCAACAGAACCATTTTTTGAGGGTAAATCTCTTATATGTCCATAACTTGCCAAAACTTTATAATCATCACCTAAATATTTATTTATGGTTTTTGCTTTAGCAGGACTTTCTACAATCACCAAGTTCATTAACTACAAACTACTCAAATGAGTTAGATAGTCAAATTAATAAATTTTTGTCTTTGTTTCTTCTTTATTTTTCAATCTTTTAATATTTTCTCTGTGAGTAAAAAATATCAAAATAAACATAATAGTAAAAAAAAACACTTGATTAAATTGTGATGAAAGTAACAAATATATCGGAATAGAAATTGATGCAACTAAAGAAGCTAAAGATGAATATCTAGAAAGTCCAAATGTAACAAACCAAGAAATTATAAAGATTAAACTGAAATAAATGTTTAATGCAAATAAAATTCCTAAATAGGTCGCAACACCCTTACCACCTTTGAATTTTAACCAGATAGGAAAAACATGACCCAAGAAAGCACAAAGTGAAGATACATAAACTAATTCTGGAAAATAAATTTTAACATAAATAACTGGAATGATAGCTTTAAGAATATCAAAAATTAAAGTTGTATAACCAATGATTTTATTTCCTGTCCTTAAAGCATTTGTGGCACCTATATTTCCAGAACCTATTTCTCTAATATCTTTTTTTAAAAAAATTTTTGTTAATACTAAACCAAATGGAATTGATCCCATTACGTACGAAATAATACCAACAATTAAAATATCCATGTTATAACTTAAATAATTCTTTACCTTTTACAAACGTATTTGTAACTTTACCTTGAAGTTTTTTATCTTCTATTGATGTATTTTTTGATTTTGATATTAGTTTTTCTTTTTTTACAATCCAGGGTTTATCTAAGTCCACAATACAAAAGTCGGCATCATTACCAATTGATAGATTTCCTTTATTAATCTTTAGAATTTTTGCGGGATTTGAGGTCATAGCTTTAATTATAGTTTCTAATTTAAGTGATCCATTATGATATAGTTCTAAACTTAACGATAACAGAGTCTCAATTCCTGATGCACCAGTTGCTGCTTGTGCAAAAGTAAGTCTTTTTGACTCTTCATCCTCAGGTTTGTGATCAGATACGATTACATCTATCAATTCACTTTTTAATCCTTGAATTAGAGCTAATCTGTCTTCCTCTCTTCTTAAAGGTGGTGAGAGTTTTAAAAAAGTTCTAAAGTCACCAATATCATTCTCATTCAATGAAAGATTATTGATGGATACACCGGAAGAAAATTTAACAATTTCTTTTCTATGCTTAAGCACCTCAACTGATTTTTGTGATGAAAGTTGTGAAATATGATATCTACATTTAACTTTTTCCAGCAAAGTTAAATCTCTTTCTATTAAAACTCTCTCAGCTATTTCTGGTATACCTGACAAACCTAATTTTGTTGCAATTATGCCCGAATTAATCATTCCATTCTTGGCAAGTTCATAATCCTCAGCATGTTGCATAATTAAACAGCCAAGGTCTTTTGCAGAATTCATAATTCTTGACATCAATCTTGGATTTTGGATTGTCCTAATTCCATCTGTAAATGCAATAATCCCTTTTTTTTGTAAGAGGCCGAATTCAGTCATGTTAAAACCCTCAATATTTTTAGTTAGTGATGCACATGGAAAAATATTAATTTTAGATTTATCTCTTCCTCTCCTTTTTAAAAAATCAACTATCGATACGTTATCAATAATTGGATTAGTATTAGGCATGGTGACTACTGAGGTTACTCCACCTGAAAGAGCTGCATCACTAAGTGTTCTAAAGTTTTCTTTATACTCAAAACCAGGTTCACCAACAAAAACCCTCATATCAACTAATCCAGGAAAAAGGTGCTTTCCCTTTAAATCCAATGGTTTCTCGCGATTTGGAAGATTATTTGTATTTACTTTTTTTCCTACAGCCTCAATTTTACCATCTTCTCCAATAATTAAACCACCAACTTCATTAATAGAATTATGAGGATCAACTATATTTGCATTTATAAAATATTGTTTTTTCATTATGTACAAAATATTTTTAAGCAAGCCATTCTTACTGCAACGCCAAGTTCAACTTGTTCTTTAATTACACTTTTATTAATATCATCTGCAAGAATTGTATCTATTTCGATACCCCTATTCATTGGACCTGGATGCATTATTAAAGCATCTGATTTTGCATATTCTAATTTATCAGGTGTTAGTCCAAAATATTCATAATACTCTCTATTTGATGAAAGATATGAACTACTCATTCTTTCATTTTGTAATCTTAACATCATAACGATGTCACAATCTTTTAATCCTTCTTTCATATCAGTAAAAGGGTTCACGCCAAATCTATCAATTTCTTTCGGCATTAGATTAGTTGGTGCAATAATATTCACCTCGGCTCCAAGCATATTTAGTAAATAGATATTTGATCTAGCTACTCTAGAATGTAATATATCTCCACAAATTGCTATTTTTAAACCCTCTATTTTTTTTTTACGGTTAATGATTGTTAAAGCATCAAGTAAAGCTTGTGTTGGATGCTCACGCCTACCATCACCTGCATTTAAAACTGCACAATTAACTTTTTGTGAAAGTAAATTACATGCACCAGAATCTTGATGTCTAATGACAATTATATCTGGATGCATTGCGTTTAATGTCATTGCAGTATCAATTAACGTTTCACCTTTTTTTATGGCTGAATTGCTAATGTTCATAGACATTACATCAGCCCCAAGTCTTTTTCCTGCAAGTTCAAAAGAACTTTGTGTTCTTGTGGATGGCTCAAAAAATAAATTTATTTGAGTTTTACCTTTTAGCACATCTATTTTTTTGTTTTTACTTTGATTAACCTTTATAAAGTCTTTAGCTTCATCAAGTATTAAATTTACATCATTTATTGATAAATCTTGGATTCCTAACAAATGTTTTTGGGAAATTTTAATAGCTTTATTAGTTGGTATTGCCATTAAAACCAACTCTATAACTATAATTCTTTACAATAGCAAGTATTAATTGTTTAAAAAATCAATTGCACCCTGTAATATAAATGCAGCTGCATTCTCATCAATTTTTTTTTCCCTTTTTGTAACATTTACGTCCAATTGGCTTGACAAATTAAAAGCTCCAACTGTTGATAACCTTTCATCCCATAAACAAATAGGTATATTAATATTCTTTTCTATGTTTTTAGATACGTCTTTAATTGACTGAGTTGATCTACCCGATGAACCATCCATATTAAGAGGATTTCCAATTATGATACCTCCTATATTATTTTCCTTAATAATTTCCTTTAATTCTATTATTAGTTTTTCAGATGAAGTTTTGACAATAGTTCTAAATGGTGTTGCAATTAATTGCTTCTCATCACATATTGAAACGCCGATTCTTTTAGAACCAAGGTCTAATCCTATTAATCTACACTTATCTGAGTGTTTTTTTTTGAATTCATCTAATGTCACCATATTGTATAATTTAAGCTTAAGTGATAGTTTTCGTCATATTTAAATAGCATATGAGCATAGATCTTAAAACAATAAAACATATTTCTAAATTATCAAGAATTTCAGTTGATGAGCAAAGGGCTAAAAAATTAGTTGGTGATTTAAATTCAATTTTTGATTTTATCGAAAAGCTTAATGAATTAAAAACAGAAAACGTTAAACCGTTAACTTCTATCGCAGAAACAACATTAAAATTAAGGTCTGATGAGGTTCAAAGTAAAAATATCAGAGAACAAATAATTAAGAATTCTCCTCAAGATAATGAGGATTATTTTGTTGTACCTAAGGTTATTGAGTGATGTCAGAAATAACTAAACAATCTCTAACAGAATTAGTTGAGAGTATTAAAAATAAAAAACTTTCTTCATCAGAAGTTACGAAAGCCTTTATTGAAAGATCTGAGAAATCAAAAGTGCTTAATGCTTTTATTACTGAGGACTTCACATCCGCTTTAGATAAAGCGAAAAAATTTGATCAAAAACCCAATTTAGATTTAAAATTACCTGGTATTCCAATGGCCGTTAAAGATTTATTTTGCACAAAGAATGTTAAAACAACTGCTGGTAGCAAGATTTTAAATAATTTTGTGCCAACATACGAGTCAACTGTAACAGAAAATATTTGGAGTGAAGGTGCAATTCTTTTGGGTAAGTTAAATTGTGATGAGTTCGCAATGGGCTCCTCGAATGAGACTAGTTTTTTCGGCAATGTCCAAAATCCAATTGATAAAAATTTAGTACCAGGTGGTTCCTCTGGAGGATCTGCGTCAGCTGTTGCTGGACAATTAACACCGATTACAATTGGTACAGATACTGGTGGATCAATAAGACAGCCAGCTTCTTTCACTGGAACAGTTGGTTTAAAACCAACCTATGGTAGTTGTTCAAGATATGGAATTGTTGCTTTTGCTTCTTCCTTAGATCAAGCAGGACCAATGGCACAAAATGTTAAAGATTGTGCTTTACTTCAGGAAGTAATCAGTAGTTTTGATGCGAAAGACTCAACTTCAATAGATTTTAAAAGAAGTCATTACAGTAAAGATCTTACTAATAATATTAAAGGAAAAAAAATTGGAATACCAAAAGAATATAGAGTTGATGGTATGCCTAAAGAAATTGAGGACCTCTGGCAAAAAGGAATTGAATATGTAAGAGATTGTGGTGCAGAAATTATAAACATTTCACTTCCGCATACTAGTTATGCTCTGCCAACTTATTATATAGTTGCTCCAGCCGAAGCATCTTCAAATTTAGCAAGATATGACGGTGTTAAGTATGGATATAGAGCAAATGGTGAAAATTTAATTGATATGTATGAAAAAACTAGGTCGGAAGGTTTTGGTGCGGAAGTTCAAAGAAGGATTATGATTGGAACTTATGTTCTATCTTCAGGGTATTATGATGCATATTATTTAAAAGCTCAAAAGGTTAGAAGATTAATCAAAAATGATTTTGATGAAGCATATAAAAAAGTAGACGCAATTTTAACACCATCTACGCCTAGCTCAGCTTTCAAAATTGGTGAAAAAACAAATGATCCTGTTTCCATGTATCTCAACGATATATTTACAGTGCCTGTTAATTTAGCTGGTTTACCAGGTATTTCAATTCCTGCAGGACATGACGCAAAAGGTTACCCCCTTGGTCTACAAATAATTGGTAAAGCCTTCGATGAACAAAATATATTGAATATTGCATTTGCAATGGAGGAAAAAATAAATTTTAAAAATAAAATTACTGATTGGTGGATTAAATGAGTAAAAAGAGCGGAGAATATTTGATTAATCGTAGAGATAATCAATATGAAGTTGTAATAGGTTTAGAAGTTCATGCTCAAGTATTATCCGAGTCAAAATTATTTTCTACTTCTGCTACAAAATTTGGAGCTGAACCTAATACTCAAGTAAGTTTAGTTGATGCTGCTTTTCCAGGAATGCTTCCAGTAATAAATGAATTTTGTGTTAAACAAGCAATAAAAACCGGTATGGGTCTTAATGCAAAAATAAATAAACGCTCAGTTTTTGATAGAAAAAATTATTTTTATGCAGATTTACCACAAGGATATCAAATTTCACAATTTAAAGATCCAATAGTGGGTGAGGGTAAAGTTATTATAGATTTGCCTGACGGTCATAAAGAAGTAGGTATAGAAAGATTACATTTAGAACAAGATGCAGGAAAGAGTATACATGATTTAGATCCTCAAAATACTTTTGTTGATTTGAATAGATCAGGAGTAGCTCTAATGGAAATTGTAAGTAAACCAGACCTTAGATCCCCAGATGAAGTAAGTATATATATAAAAAAATTGAGATCAATCATGCGATATTTAGGTACTTGTGATGGAAATATGCAAGAGGGATCATTAAGAGCAGATGTTAATGTATCCGTAAGGAAAAAAGGGTCAAAAGAGTTTGGCACAAGATGTGAAATTAAAAATGTAAACTCGATTAAATTTATGCAAATGGCTATAGAATATGAGGCTAATAGACAAGTTGATCTAATTGAAGAAGGTAAAACAATTGATCAGGAGACTAGACTATTTGACACTAAGAAAAATGAGACAAGATCAATGAGATCAAAAGAAGATGCTCATGACTATAGATATTTCCCTGATCCAGATTTATTACCATTAGAAGTCTCAAACGAATTTGTAAATAAACTTAAAAGTGAAATTCCAGAGTTACCTGATGATAAGAAGAAAAGATTTATTAATGAATTTAAGTTATCAGCTTATGAGGCAACAATCTTAGTTTCTGATATAGAAATAGCAAAATATTTTGAAGAAGTTGTTGCAAAAATGGGCAAAAATAAAGATATGAAACTTGCTGTCAACTGGATTACTGGAGAGCTTTTTGCTGTTTTAAATAGTAAAAATTTAGAAATTACAAAAAGCCCTGTAAGTGCAAAAAATTTGGCAATATTAGTAAATTTAATTAAGAATGGAACAATCTCAGGAAAAATTGCTAAAACAGTTTTTGAACTAATGTTAAAGAACGATGAAGATCCTCAAAAAATTGTGGAAGAAAAAGGCTTAAAACAACAAAGCGATCCAAAAGCATTAGAGGAATTGATAGATAAGATAATTAACAATAATAGAGAAAAAGCTATTGAATACAAGCAAGGCAAAGAAAAACTTTTTGGTTTTTTTGTAGGTCAAGCTATGAAAGCCTCTGGTGGAAAAGCCAATCCTCAATTAATTAATGAGATCTTAAAAAAAAAATTATAAGGGTTATGGGTTCTGACCTTAATATTACAAAGCATTTACAAGATTATATATTAAAACATGGTTTAAAACTTCATCCAGTACAAAAGGAAATAATTAATTATAATCTTAAATTAGGTGATATTAAAAGAATGCAAATATCAATATCACAATGTCAATTTCTTCATTTAATAATTAAAGTTTCTAAAATAAAGAAAGTATTAGAAATCGGAACCTTCACTGGTTTAAGTACATTATCCATGGCATTAGCTTTACCTGATAACGGAGAAATTATTGCTCTAGATAAAAATAAAGAGACTAATAAAATTGCTGTTAATTTTTTTAAAAAAGCTGAGCAAAATCACAAGATAAAGACAATTATAAAACCAGCCTTAGAATCTCTAATTAAGATTAGAAATAAAAAATTTGATTTAGTTTTTATAGATGCAGATAAAATGAATTATAAAAAGTATTATGAAATTTCTTTAGACTTATTAAATAAAGGAGGTTTAGTAATAATTGATAATGTATTATGGCATGGAGAAGTAGTTGATAAAAGAATAAATGACAAATTTACTAAAAATATAAGGGAACTGAATAATTTTATATCAAAAGATAGACGAATAGAGAAAGTAATTGTGCCTTTTGGTGATGGAATGAGCGTTTGTAGGAAAGTTTAATGTTTACAGTATTTGGTTTTTATAAATTCAAACAAATTAATAATTTAAATCGAAATAAAAAACTATTAAATAATCTTCTTGTTAAAAAAAATATTAGAGGAACAATAATAATTTCTAGAGAAGGAATCAATGGATCTCTATCTGGGAAAAATAGCGACCTAAATGAAACAATTAGAAAAATTAAGACTATCTTTCAATTAAAAAAGTTTAATAGTTTTAATAAGTCAAATAGCAAATTTCAACCTTATCATAAACCAAAAATAAAGATCAAAAAAGAGTTAGTACCAATGAGTTTAAATATAAAAAATGAAATTCAAAAAATTAATAATCATATAGAGCCAAACAAATGGAATAAACTAATTGAAAGTAAAGAAACATTTTTACTAGATGCGAGAAAACCTTTTGAAAACAAAGTAGGATCTTTCAAAAATGCTTTTAATCCTAATGTAGATAATTTTAGGGATTTTCCCAAATATTTAAAACGATTAAAAAAGCAACAGCCTATCGCTATGTTTTGCACTGGTGGTATTAGGTGTGAAAAAGCCTCTGTTTTTTTAAAAAAAAAAGGTTTTGAAAATGTTTATCAATTAAAAGGAGGCATACTAAATTACTTAAAAAAAATCAAAAAAAAGGATAGTTTATGGAAAGGGGAGTGCTTTGTCTTTGATAACCGAGTAAGTGTAAAACATGGTTTATTACAGGGTTCTTATTCGGTTTGTAGTGGATGCAGAAAACCAATTTCATTAAAAGATAAAAAATCTAAAATGTACGAGGAGGGTGTATCTTGTCCAAGTTGTTATGGTAAACTCACTAAAAAACAAAAATCTCGTTTTAGAATGAGGCAAAGTCAGATATATAAAGCAAAGTTATCAGGAAAAAAATATAATTTTCAAAAAGAATATTAGTAGGAATTAATTTGCCACAATCTCTTAAACTTACCAAGGATCCAATATGGTTTTTATTGAGGAAAGTCACAATTCCAGCAAGTGTGGGTTCGTTATTTCAAACTTTTTATAATTTAGTTGACACATGGTTCGCAGGAAGAATATCAGCTGAAGCAATAGCAGCAATTGCAAAATCTTTTCCAATTTACTTTACTATAATTGCCATAGGTGTTGGTTTAACAGCTGGAACAAATACATTAATAGGTAATAATTTAGGAGCTAATAACAAAAAAAAAGCTTCATTATTTATTGCTCAATCGATAATTTTTGCAATTTTTTTATCTGTTCTTGTTACCTTCTTTGGTTTAAACGTTTCAGATTTCTTATTATCATTAATGGGGTCTGACCCTGATGGAATTATTTTATCAAGAGAATATTTAGATATAATCTTTTATGGAACAATTATTGTTTTAATACAAATTTCCTTAAATGGGACTTTAAATGCTCAAGGAGATACTAAAAGTTATAGAAATGTATTGATATTTACTTTCTTTTTAAATATTTTTTTGAATCCTTTATTTATTTTTGGATATGGATTTGTTCCTGCTTTTGGCATAGCAGGTCTAGCAATAGCAACAGTTGTTGCCCAATTTACTGGTCTGCTTTATCTAGCCCATAAAGTATATTGTTGTGAGTTAAAACAATACCTAAAACTAGAATGTTTTATTCCTAAATTTAATCTTTTGGTTGAGCTAGTTTACCAAACCATACCTGTTATGTTTAGTATGTTATTAATTGGTGTGGGTTTATTTAATATTCTTTATTTCATTGGACAGTTTGGAGATCTCGCAACCGCCGGTTATGGCGCTGCCCTAAGAATCGAACAAGTTTTTTTACTACCTGTTATAGGTTTGAATACAGCTGTTTTATCCATTGGCGGACAAAACTTTGGGGCAAAAAATTATGATCGTCTTAGAGAATTATATAAAAAAGCTTTATTATTTGGCTCATCTTTCATGATTTGTGCAGGAATAATAATTTTTATTGGAGCAGAATTTTTAGTTTCATTATTTACAGACAATTTAGAGGCAGTAAAACATGGTGCAATTTACTTAAAAGTTGCAGCATTGATTGGTCCTATCTATCCAGTGTTCTTTATTACTACTGCAGTATTTCAAGCAGTCAAAAAACCTCTTTATAGTCTTTATATGAGTGTTTTAAGATTAACAGCTCTTCCTTTTTTTAGTTTATGGTATGTAATTAATATTAGAGGAGGTGATTATGAGGACATTTTTTACACTATATTTGTAACAAATTGGTTAATGGGAATTGCAGTTTTGATGTTTATTGGATATTTCTTAAATAATGTTTTTAAACAAAATAAAAGTCTTTTTACTAATTAGTATACATATAGTTATCTTTTTTATTGCCCCAGAAAATCTGAAAGCAAAAGAGTTAAAAATTATTGCAGGTATTGCAAAAGTTATTGATGGTGACACAATTTTAATAAATAAAAAAAAGATTCGTCTTTTTGGAATTGATGCCCCAGAACGGGATCAAAAATGTCAAAAAATTTGGCTAACAATTTCTTTCTTTTCATTTAACAAAGATTATTTTTGCGGTGAGATTTCTACTAATAGGCTCAAAAAAAAAATTAATAATCAATTTATGAGCTGCAAATGGAAAAATATAGATAGATATAAAAGATTTATTGCGGAATGTTTTAAGGGCAAGACTAACATCAATGCTTGGATGGTTAGATATGGTTATGCTGTTGCATATAGAAAATACTCAAAAAAATATGTTGCACATGAGGATATAGCAAAAAAAGACAAATTAGGTTTATGGTCTGGCACTTTTGAAATGCCTTGGGATTATAGAAAAAAAAATTAATCCTTTTGTAATTTTTTTTCAAATTTTCTCACTAGATAGGAAACAATTAATATTAAAACTAAATACTCAAGTATCAAAAATGTATATATTTCAAGAGGGCGATAGGTTGTAACAACAAGTTCGTTAGCTTTTCTTGTCAAATCACCAATGCCTATAATTGAAACTAAAGAAGACATTTTTAAGACATAGACAAATTGATTTCCTATTGCAGGTAAAATATTTTTGATAGCTTGAGGAAGAATAACAAGCTTTAATTTTTTGACAAAATTTAATCCCAACGAACTTCCAGCCTCCCACTGGGACTTCTTGATAGAGTTTATGCCTGCTCTAAAAATTTCTGCTTGAAACGCGCTTTCACTTATAGATAGTGCAATAATGCCAGATACAAATGGACTAAAGCTAATACCCGTCATTATTGGTAGTCCATAATAGATCCATAATATTAAAACCAATAATGGTATCGCCCTGACGATCTCAACATAGCCAATATTGATATAAGTTAAAAATTTGCTTTTAGCTAATGATGGTATGGCTACAATTAATCCAACGAAGATTGAGATAATAATTGAAACTAAAGAAATAAAAATTGTGGTGGTTAAACCACTTAATAAAAACTTTAAATTTGTTAAACCTTCAATATTGTTTGGTGATAAGATCAGCCAATTAAGTTCGCCTTTATTACATGAAGTTAAAGGGATAATTAGAAGTAAAAAAAATAAATTTCTCACCCCCCAATTTATAAAGTATTAAGCAGTAAATACTAATTTATTATAAACTTTTTAGATTATATTTAGCTAACAACTTGGTAAAGAAGCCCGATGATTTCTTCTTTTTAATCCAGTCATTAACATAGTTGTTCCATTTATTATCGCCTTTAGGAACCATCATTGCTAAAAAAGCAGGATTTTTTTCACCATCAGGAACGATAGCTAATTGTGGATATTTAATAACTAACTTATTTGCTTCTGTTGAACTTGTTATATTTCCATCTGCTCTTCCAGCTAATACTTCTTGAAAATCTCTAGCGGGAGCTTCTACAGAATTCAATTTTGATTTTGGAAAAAATTCTTTTGCTTTTTCTTCCTGTGATGTACCTAGAGTAGTTGCAATAGTTACACTTGAGTTATTAAGAGAGTCCCAGGTCGAAAATTTACTTAAATTCTTTTTTAGAACAAGTGGTACAGTTCCATATTTATAGTAGGTGTCTGTAAATCCAGCTACTTCAGCTCTTTTAGGAGTTTTTGTGACACTTGTTGATATATCATACCTTTCAGAAGTTATTCCAGAAACGATAGTTTTCCACTCAGCTGGTACAAATTCAATTTTAACACCCATGTCCTTAGCTAGTTCATTCATTACATCGATATCAAATCCTTTATATTTATTAGTCGCTGGATCTTTAAGAGTCATAGGATCCCAATCTCCAGTTGTTCCAACTTTTAAGACACCTGATGATAAAATCTTGTCTAAGTTTGATTCTGCATTTAAATTAAAGGGTAAAAGAGCAAAGATTGCTAAATAGATTAATTTTTTCATTCTCCTTTTTAACAAATTTAAAAAAAAATGAGACTATAATCTTGACGCACTATCATTCATCCAAGAAAACAAATGTTGTGAAAAAGAGCGTCTTACAAAAAGATTCACGTCATTTTGACTCTCATTTTGTATAATTACATCAATTTTGGCTAATATTGTTTGTGTGACAGAAGCCTTTTTTTTTCTAAAATCATTGAAATTAAATGGTGATCCAGTCTCAAATAAATTATAAATTTTGTCACCTTTAAGATTAATTAAAACAAATTGGTCAGTAACATCTGTGACAGCTCCTAAATTTGTTTTACAAATACTTTTATTAAGTAAATTTTCTATTTGATAATCGTTGTTACCAATGTGGGAAACCTCATTTGAAAAAATCATCCATTCATCAGGACTTAGCCAAAGTGCAGTTAATTTATCGCTTTTAGTAAAAGTATTTGCCTCGGCTGGCAATATTAAATTTAATGATTTACCAACTGCAGACAAAAATTCTCTTTTTTTTCCCCTTAGTATTAGTTTCATTATAGGTTTAACTTCTCTCATTTGTAATCCTGAGTAAGATTTTTCTTCTGTAATTGGGTTTGAATAATTAAGCATTCAATCTTTTATTCTCCTTGTCCAAGAACACTGGATCTGTAACTGTAACGTTGATTTGCTTATTTTCCATTGGTATAATTAGTTTTTGACCCATCATATTTTTTCCACCTTTAACAACCCCTAGAGCAATAGATTTTTTTAAATTTGGACTATAGTAACTTGAAGTTACATGACCCAACATTTCAACTGGTGACTTACTTACATCCGCAACAATTTGAGCGCCTTCTTCTAAAACTTCTTTTGGGTTTTCTGTAACTAAACCAATTAATTGTTTTCTATCCTCTCTGATTGTATCTGATCTATATAAAGATCTTTTACCAATAAAATCATATTTCTTTTTACTAACAATCCAATCCATTTGTAGATCTATTGGTGTCATAGTTCCATCTGTATCTTGTCCTACAATTATAAATCCTTTTTCTGCTCTAAGTAAATGCATCGTTTCAGTCCCATAAGGTGTGATGTTAAATTCTTTTCCTGCCTGCATACACTTTTCCCATACAGATTTTCCATAGTTGGCCTGAACATTAATCTCGTAACTTTGTTCACCCGTAAAACTAATTCTCATCACTCTACATTTAACTTTGTCAATCTTAGTCTTTTTAAAAGACATATGTGGAAATTTTTCATCAGATAAATCTATATCAGGAATTACTTTTGAAATAATCTTTTTACTGTTTGGACCACAAACACTAATTGTTGCATAATGATCGGTCACTGAAGTTAAGTATACATCTAATTCTGGCCATTCTGTTTGTAGATAATCCTCTAATTTGCTAAGAACAGTTGCTGCTCCACCAGTTGTTGTGGTCATTATATAATGATTCTCATCTAAGCGTGTTGTTACACCATCATCATAAACCATACCATCCTCGTTAAGCATCAATCCATATCGGCATTTCCCAATAGCAAGTTTTGACCATGCATTGGTATAAACTCTATTTAAAAACTCTGAAGCATCTGTACCTTGAATATCAATCTTACCTAATGTTGAAGCATCTAATATACCGGCACTATCTCTTGCAGCTTTACTTTCTCTTTGTACAGCTTCATGCATACCTTCATTTTCTTTTGGATAAAACCAAGCTCTTTTCCATTGTCCCACATTTTCAAATTTCGCTTTATTTTCAAAGTGCCAATCATGAATTGGAGTTTTTCTAAAAACATCAAAATATTCTCCTACATTTCTTCCAACAATTGTACCAAAAGTAAGAGGAGTGTAGGGTGGTCTAAATGTTGTTGTACCAAGTTCACCCATTCTAGAGCCAGCAGTTTCAGAGATAATTCCTAACGCATGCATATTACCAAGTTTACCTTGATCAGTTCCCATTCCAGTTGTTGTATATCTTTTTACATGTTCAATTGATCTGAATCCTTCTCTTAAAGCCAATTTGATATCTTTTGCTGTTGCATCATTTTGATAATCAACAAATGGTTTTGTCTTACCGATTATCTTATCAGATGGAAGTAACCATATATTTCTCTTGGTTTTATTGAAATGAGATTGGATCTCAAGATTTTCATAGTCAGTTTTTTTAATATTTAAAAAATCTTTAAGTTTTTTTGAAATACCTGTTAATATTTCATCCAATGTAAATTCTCCATTACAAGAACCTATACTTATTTGATTTGAAGGATATTTATCTGGAATAAATACTTGATCGTCATCTCTAAATTTCAATTTTCCACCAGATTGTGTGAAAAGATGTACTGCTGGAGTCCATCCTCCAGACATACCAAGGCAATCACAATTAATAGAAATTTTAGAACCTACAACTTTTTGACCATCTTTAGAGAGTTGCATTATTGAGATTTTATTAATTTTTCTGTATCCAAATGTATCAACAATTGTATATCCTTTATAAATTTTTATATTATTTTTTTCTATTTCCTTAATTAATTTTGAATCGACTTCTTCTCTATTATCAATAATAGCTTCAATACCAATTCCTCTTTGAAATAAACTTATTGCAGTTTCATAGGCACTATCATTATTAGTGAATAGAACATTTTTTTGACCACATGATACACCAAACAGATTTGAGTATTTTTCTATTGCAGAAGATAGCAAAATCCCTGGTCGATCATTATTGTCAAATATTAAAGGTCTTTCTAAAGATCCAGTTGCACATATGACTTTTTTTGCTCTAATCTTAAGTAATCTATGTCGAATTTTTTCATATCTTTGATGTAAAGGTAAATGATCAGTTAAGCTTTCTCGTGCTAATAAAAAGTTATAACCATGGAATGCGGCTACACTTGTTCTTGTTTTTATTTCTAAATTATCAATTTTTTTGATTTCATTTATTTCTTTTTCCAACCATGAACTTGAAATTTGATTATTAATCTTGAAGTATTCTGAATTTTGATAAATTGTGGAACCACCAAGATAAGGTTTTTCATCTAACAATAATGTTTTAAAACCATTTTTTGCAGAAGTTTTTGCTGCAATAACACCTGAAATACCTGCACCAATAACTAATACATCACAGTGAATATATTTATGTTCATACATATCTGGGTCAGGCTCTGTAGGTGATTTTCCCAAACCGGCAGATTTTCTAATAAAATACTCATATTTCATCCAAAAACTTGCTGGCCACATGAAAGTTTTATAATAAAAACCTGCTGGAAGCACAGGACTTAAAAAATTATTTATACCTCCTATATCAAAGTTTACGCTTGGCCAACAATTTTGACTTGAAGCCTCAAGTCCTTCATAAATTTCTATTTCTGTGGCTCTAACATTTGGTTCGGTTCGAGATGTGTTTTTATGAAGTTGAACAATAGCATTAGGCTCTTCTGAACCTGCTGTCATTATTCCTCTTGGTCTATGGTATTTAAAACTTCTTCCAACTAAATGAATACCATTTGCTAAAAGTGCAGATGCTAATGTATCTCCTTTGTAACCATAATAAGTTTTATTATTAAACCTAAATGAAATTTTATATGTTTCATCTATGAACTTACTTGATTTAACTCTTAAATTATTTGTCATCTATTATTTTACTGGAGGCTTTTCACCCATTTTATAAATTGCTTTAATTTCATCATTAGATGTATCTCTAACCATATTAAACCATTTTCTACATCCATGAGTATGAACCCATCTTTCGAATTGAATACCCTTTATATTTTTTCTCATAAATAGATATTCAGCCCACTGATCATCACTTAATTCGGTTGGTTGTTTAGGTCTAACTATATGAGCTTCACCTCCAGCTTTAAATTCACTTTGCTCTCTTTCACCACAATAAGGACAATTAATTACAAACATTAATGTGCTACAGCAGCTGCACCATGCTCATCAACAAGATCTCCACTCACAAATCTATTAAGATTAAATGCAGCATTTAATTTATGAGGTTCATCATTTGCTATTGTATGAGCGAATAGATCTCCTGAACCTGGTGTTGCTTTAAACCCACCAGTTCCCCAACCACAATTAAAATATAAACCTTTAATTGGTGTTTTACTAATAATAGGACTGGCATCAGGACATATATCCACAATTCCACCCCATTGTCTTAACATTCTCATTCGGCTAAATATTGGATATAATTCTAGAATGGCATTTAAAGTTCCTTCTACAATTTCATGACTTCCCTTTTGTGAATAAGAAACATAATCATCTGTACCAGCTCCAATTACTAGCTCACCTTTGTCAGACTGACTAACGTAAGCATGAACTGCGTTTGACATAACCACTGTATCAATAATAGGTTTTACTGGTTCAGAAACTAAAGCCTGAAGCGGTTTACTTTCTAAAGGTAATCTTAAACCCGCCATGTTTGCTATTACACTAGAGTGACCAGCTGCAACAACACCGATTTTTTTTGTTTTGATAAAACCTTTTGTTGTCTCAACTCCCTCTACACTATCACCACTTCTTTTAATTCCTTTGACTTCACAATTTTGTATTATATCAACACCCATTTCATCAGCACCTCTTGCATAACCCCACGCAACGGCATCATGACGTGCTGTGCCAGCTCTACGTTGCAGAGTTCCTCCTAAAACTGGATATCTAATATCTGGAGATGTGTTTATAATTGGACAAAATTTTTTTACTTGTTCTGTGTTAAGATAGACCGCATCAATACCATTCAATCTGTTAGCATGAGTTCTCCTCTTTAGATCTCTAACATCTTGTAAATTATGAGCTAGATTCATTACCCCACGTTGACTAAACATTACATTGTAATTTAATTCTTGAGAAAGTTTTTCCCAAATTTTTAAAGCGTGATCATATAAACCTGCACTTGCATCCCACAAATAGTTAGATCTAATTATTGTAGTATTTCTTCCAGTGTTACCTCCACCAATCCAGCCTTTTTCTATTACAGCAATATTTTTAATATCATGTTTTTTTGCAAGGTAATAAGCTGTAGCCAAACCATGACCTCCACCACCAACTATTATAATATCATATTCTTTTTTTGGTTCAGGATTACCCCAAGCTTTTTGCCAATTTTCATGATATGAAAAAGAATTTTTAATAAGCGAAATTATAGAATATTTATTTTTCATTGTGCAATAAATACTTGATTAATATTGAATATTCAATGATTTCAAGTTACACACTTGTTAAAGGAAAGGTGGGTGAGAGGCTTAAACCAGTCGTTTGCTAAATGACCGTGCGAGGAAACTTGTACCGAGGGTTCGAATCCCTCCCTTTCCGCCATTTCTTTGTAAAATTTATCTTTTAAATAATTCTCTCAATTTATCATTAATTCTCAAAGAGACTGACTCCCAATCATTTACTCTATCAGCTTTAATTATTTCTAGATTGTTATAAAAACAACTTTCCTTTAGTTCTATGTGCCAACGCCAATCAGGGTTAGAATTGAGTAATAGCAAAGTCTTAACACCCATTGTAGATGCGAGATGAGTCATTGATGTGTCAACTGAAATTAACAAATCTATATTGTTCAAGATAGAAATAGTATCAACAAAACTCTTATCTCCGTTATCGATTTCTTCTGAGAAATCTGTAATAAATTCTTGTAGGCTATTCGATTTAATGTCTGAAGAAAAATTATCTCTTTGCAAACTTATAAAAGAGTAATCATTATCTTTAATTAAATTATTAAAAAATATTATAGGTATAGATCTTTGATGATCGTCTAGAAATTTTTCATTTCCTTTCCATTGTATAGCAATAAGTGGTTTTTTTAATTTCTTAAGTTTTTTTTTCCAGTTTAAATTATTTGAGGTATCATCAGGTATAAAAGAAATACATT
>CACNIF010000006.1:10000-42636 GCA_902620465.1 uncultured Pelagibacteraceae bacterium | reverse complement strand
TCGGATACTTAAAGAACCCCAACCTCTAATTTCTACCCTCTCTTCTCTCTTGAGAGTCCTTTTTATTTCGTCTAATATTATATCTGTTATTTTTGTTAAGTCTTTTTTTTGGAAATTTGGGAAGCTATTAGAAATTTGTTTTAAAAGTTTTGACTTTGCAATGCCCAATTTAACACTTCTTTTTTTTTAGTTATGTTTATTATTTTTCATTATCTTTCTTCTTTAAGTCATCTGATAAAGATGAGAAAGGAAGATTTTTTCCTGATCCCTCAGCTCCATACTTTTCAAGAGCTTCTTTTTTCTCAATTTCTTCTAATAGTTTCATACTCAAAGAAATTTTACGTTTATTCAAATCAATTTCAGAAATTGCGCAGTCTATTTTTTCACCACCAGTGAATCTTGATGGTCGAGCATCTGCTGGATTGATTGCTATTTGTGATTTTTTAATGATGAAATCCATATCACAACCTTCTGGTCTCACAATTAAACCTTTGTTATCTGTTGAAATTATTTTTACAGTAATAGTTTGATTTTTTTTCTTATCACTAAACCAATCCAAAGGATCGTTCTGTGTTTGTTTGTAACCCACTCTAATTTTTTGATCCTCAACTTTTATTTCTAAGACTTTGACTTTTATTTTATCGCCTTTTTTATATTTGGTAAGTTCTTCTTCCCCATTATTAAGATAAGTTAAATCATTGCAATGTAAAAAAGTATCAACATTGATATTTTCAACTTTTACAAATAAAGAGTACTCATTTTTGTTTACTATTTCACCGTTCACAACAGACCCGACTGGATATTTTTTGTTAAAAGTTTCAAATGGATTTTCAAGCGTTAATCTGTGAGAAATAGCTACTCTTCTTTTCTCTTTATCTATTTCAGTTATTACACAATCAATTTCATCACCAACTTTAAACATTTTCTTTGCAGACACATTTTTTTTTGTCCAACTAAGTTCGCTTGAATGTAAAAGTGTAGTTAACCCTGGCTCTAATTCACAGAAGGCACCAAAGTCCATGATTTTCGTAACCTTAGCTTTGTAAACTTTGTTTAGTTCGTAATTTTCAATATGTTCAAAAGGATCAGGTGACATTTGCTTAACTGAGCATCCAACTTGTAGCTTCTCTTTGTCAACAGATATTACTTTTAAATCGTGTTTTTCACCTATGTTAAAAACTTCATCAGGATGATTTACTCTTGAGTAGGAAATTTCTTGTAAATGAACCAAGACATCTAGCTCTCCATTTACATTAAAAAAACACCCAAATGTACTATAACCTTTTACTTCGGCTCCTTTTATAATGTCACCAACTTTGTACCTATCAATTATTTTTGCCTTATCCTCTTTTTTAAAAGAGGAAATAATTTCTCTCCTTGATACACAAGCATTACCTCTTACTTTATCAAGTTTTATAAGAGCGAATTTTTGTGGTTCGTTCATTAGATGACTAATATCCTTTAATGGCTTATCACTAATCTGTGAACCTGGTAGAAACATTAAAGAACCTGTATCAATGTGTTCAACAATACAACCTCCTTTACACTTAGAGGTAATTTTTCCCATGATTGGTACTTTTTTCTCATAAGCCTCAACTAATTTATCCCATCCCTTGATCTTTTGAGCTTTGCTTGCAGATACCACAACTTCACCCATTTTATCTTCTAGCTTTTCTAATAAAACTGAAATTTTTTCTCCAACCTTAATTTTTTCACTTAATCCCATAGTCTTTAATTCATTTATATCTAAAACAGGCTCAGATTTAAGTCCATCAACATGTAAAAAAACATATTTTTCAGTTATCTTGTTAACTTTACCTTCAATTATTTTACCCTCTTCAATATTGATTTTAGATAGTTGACTATTTAACAGTTGCTCAAATTGCTTATTATCTGGGTTTGTAAGATCTTTATATATTTCCATTAACTATTTATTTTTCTATCTATAATTTTTTTAATTTTTAAAAAACACGCTCTTTTAGATAAATTTGTTGTGTTAATCAATACCGAATCTTTTGTTTTCTTTAGAGGTGAAATTTTACGAGAATAATCATTTTTATCGCGTTTTTTAATGCTTTTTAGCACATCAATGTAAGTTATTCTTTTGTTTAAAAGTTTTAATTCTTTATATCTTCTGAGCGCTCTAGTCTTCAGATTAGCTGTTATAAAAAATTTAAACTCTGCGTCTGGTATAATTTTATAAGTAATATCTCTACCGTCCAGACATGAACCATTATATTTTATTGGGGGATTATAAGCACAGTTTAATTGAAATGAGTGAACAAGTTTTCTTATTTTTCTATCTTTAGCTACAATTGAAGCAACTGTAGCAACTTTGTCGGTTAAGAGCTTTTTATTTTTTAAATCTCTAATTTTTAATTTTTTAATTTTTTCTTTTATATATCTAAAATTATATTTTGTAGGATTAGAAATCTTTATATTTGCAACATATCTGTAACAACGTCCGGTATCAAGATGTAACAGATTATAGTGTTTAGAGATGAGTTTTGCTTGTGTGCCTGCACCTGCTGCAGCGGGCGAGTCGATTGCTATTTTAATTATTTTTTTTCTTTTTTTCATCATTTTTTCAACTGATTTATTATACTCAAAAAGTTAGGAAAAGACGTTTTTACAGCTTTACTATCATGTATTTCCCACAATCCCCCGAATGATAGCGCTGCTATTACACTTGTCATGAATACTCTATGATCTTTGAGATAATTATTTATAATTATTTTTTTATCAATTTTTAGATTTGGATTACCAAAAATTTTAATTGAATTCTTTGTTGTAATATTTTTTATACCCATTTTGTTCAAGATCTTAGATCCCCATTTTAGTCTTGGACTTTCTTTCTTATCTAATTCAGCCAAACCTTTAAAATAAGAATTTCCGTTTGCTTTAGCTGCTACTAAAAAAATTACTAAAAATTCATCTATAGCACTTGCATTTAAAGAAGTAGGACAATTAATTGGTTTAATGGATTTTGAACTCTTAATTTTGATATCTGCTATTTCTTCTCCTTTATAAATTTTTTTATTTTGTAAAATTATGTTTACCCCCATTTTCTTTAGAATAGTAATGATACCGAACCTTGAACGGTTTATGTTTACGTTTTTTATTAAAAGTTCAGAATTTTTTGAAAGTGCAGTAAGTACAATAAAAAATGCACTAGAACTTATATCAGAGGGAATGCTGTAGTTTATTGTTTTAACTTTTTTTACTTTTTTAATCTGTATAAGGTCATAATTTTTTTTTTTAACAACTCTAATAGGTAGTTTCAGGTCTCTCATCATTTTTTCTGTATGATCTCTACTTTTCTTAGCTTTTATATAAGTTGTTCCATTAGCTCTCATAGCTGCGAGCATAACTGCACTTTTACATTGAGCTGATCCTCGAATTTCATGATATTTAATAGATTTTATGTTTTTTGTTCCCTGAATTGTAAGTGGCAGACTAAAATTTTTTCTTAATTTAAATTTTGCTCCAAACTTCGATAAAGGTGAAGCTACTCTTTTAAAGTCTCTTTTAGACAAACTTTTGTCACCAACTAGCCTGATAGTTTTAGTGGAATTGATTATTAAACCAAGAATTAATCTACCTAAAGTTGCTGAGTTTCCCGCATTGATAATTGTGTTTTTTCTAAAGTTATATCCATCAATCCCCTTTCCAAAAATTATAAAAAGCCCTTTCTTTTGGACAACTTTTATTCCAAACTTTCTAATAATATTAATTGCCGCCAATACATCTTCAGATATTAATAAATTTCTTGCTTTTGAAATACCTGAGGCAATTGAAGCAAATAAAACCCATCTTATGCTTATACTTTTATCTCCGCTTACAAAAATTTTTTTTTTAAAACTAGTAATTTTTTTTTTAATTATAATATGATTGGGCATATTGATTAGTTTATTTGAAAACTATCACCAAAATATGCATTTCGAGCACTAATATTTTTTACTAAATTGGAGGGTGTATCTTGCGCAATAATCTTACAATTACTCAAAATCATTGCTACATCTACGCATGCAAGTAAGTCCCTTGCTTGATGATCGCAAATACAGATGGTAATACGACTTTCTTGTTGCAGGTTTACAATAATTTCCTGAAGCATTTTTATAGTTAGAACATCCAAAGCAGCGAATGGTTCATCTAAGAGTAAGACCTTTGGTTCACTTAAAAGAGCTAATGCTAAAACTAATTTACGTTTTTGTCCGCCAGACAGATATTTAGCTTTTATCTCTTTTAAATTATCTAACTCAAATTTTGAAATAACATAATTTATTCTTTGAGATCTAAGATTTGAGTCCGTAATTATTATTTCACTAATTGCTTTTAAATTATCATACAACGTTAAATCGTTAAAATAACCCCCATATTGTGGAACATAGCCAACTCTAAATTTTTTTGTTCTTAAATAAATTGGGTAATTTGTAGCTTCGTAACCATTGATTAATATCTTGCCATATTTAGGTGTGATTAATCCAGTGATGAGATTAAAAATGGTAGATTTACCTACACCATTTGGACCTAACATTCCAAAAATTTGACCTTCATTTATTTTAAAATTAATATTGTCAAGTATAAGTCTGTTTCCGTAAGATAATGTGATATTCTTAAATTCAAGAATAGTATTGGTGTTTTTAAATGACTTAATTCTAAATTTTTTAATTACTCCCATAATTTTAATTCGATTTTATTTTAACTTTTTTTTCCTCTTCGTACATAAAAATTTTTGTATCTTTAGTTGAAATATTAATTTCAACAACATCAGCCCTCAATAAGTTTTTTTGATTTAAATAAACAACATTTTTTGAAATTATCAATGAATTTCTATTCAAAGAAAAATCTAAATAGTTTCCCTTAATATTGTTATCTTTATATTCAATTAATACATTTTCCGAAAAAATAGTGTCATAGTTGTCAATATTGTACTTACCAAACTTAGATTGAATATTTATAATTTCACCTGATACCATAGTTATAGTAGCTTCAACACCTTTTAGAAATATAACTTTATCATTATTTATATCTATTTGTCCTTCAATTGCATTTAAAACATACTCATTATCTTTAGCATCATTTGATCTGTAGCTTACATCTTTGATTATATTTGTTGTTGCATCAATCTCTTCAACTGTTGTTTTATCTATCTCTTCAACTATGGCCTCTTTTTCTACTGAAGCTCTTTTCTCTTTGTTAAAAAGCTTAAGACTAAAAAAAAAAATTATAATTAAAGCAGATAGTCCAAATAAAATTTTAAATACAAAACTTTTCGTCATTAAGATACGTTAGATTGCAGGATTGTGTGCACGTGAAGAACTCCAATTGTTTTATTTTTATTCTTTTTATCAAAGACGCATAAGGATGTAATTTTTCTGTTATTCATTACCGATAAAGCTCTAGCTGCTAAATCATTTTTTTCAACACTTATAGGATTTTTAGTCATTACTTTGCTAACTTTAGTAGTGAGTAAATTTGGATTTTTTTGATTAAACCTTCTGATTTGGCCATCTGTGATAATGCCAGTAGTTTGTTTCTTTTTATTTTGAACAATTAATATTCCCAGTTTTTTATCGCTCAATATTTTTAATGCATTTTTCATTTTTAAATCTTCTTTTACAAAGGGAATCTTTTTTCCAGTCAACATTATATCTTCAACAGTTTTTAGTTTTGCACCCAATGCTCCTGCAGGATGGAGTTTTTTGAAATCAAGTTTGTTAAATTTTTTTTGTTTCATTACAGATATGGCTAAAGCATCACCTAGTGCCAACTGAACTGAAGTGCTCGAGGTTGGGACGATACCACCTGACTCCTTTACTTGAGGAGTTAACAATCTAATATCTGATGCTTTATGTAGTATTGAATCTTTTTTGGACACTATTCCAATCAATAAAACTTTATTTCTATTTGCATACTGAATAATATTCCTTAATTCATTTGTTTCACCAGAATAACTTATTAAAATTAAAATATCTTTTTTGGTAATGCTTCCAAGATCTCCATGGGATGAATTGCTCGCTGATAAAAAAAAAGCTGGAGTTCCAACAGAAGAAAAAGTTGCTGCTATTTTACTTGCAATTAGTCCACTTTTTCCAACTCCACAAAGAATTACTTTAGATTGGCACTTTGCTATTTCATTTACAGCTTTATTAAATGAATTATTCAAAGTTTTTTTTAATTTAATTAATCCAGATATCTCTAGATTAATTACATCTTTTGCAATTTTGATAAAATTTTTTTTCATTTTTAATGTTCAAAAGTTGATAACTTATATCCTGCAATTTCCATATCAACTAAAACAGGTATAACCTCCATGGATTTTTTAAACAAATCCATTCTTTTTTCTCTTTCTAACATTTTAATTAATTTATTTCTTATCTCAAATAGATGTTCAGTATCGGATGCAGCATATCTAATTTGTTTTTCTGAAAGATTTGGGTCACCCCAATCACTTTGTTGTTCTTTCTTTGAAATATCTTTTCCACACAATTCTTTAACAAGATCTTTATAGCCGTGGTATGAACTAGCAGTCCTTGCTATTTTCGATGCGACTTTCGTACAAAAAATATTTTTTGGTTTTACATTGAGATGATATTTCAGCCACAAAAGGTCTTGCCTCGCATAATGCATGATATATTGAGTGTTGTCATTAGATAAAGCTTTTATTAGATTTGGTGCATGGTAGGTCTCCCTATTGAGTTTTATCAAATAAAAATTTTTTGACTCAAGGCCTAATTGAACCAGAGTCAGGGGATCTCTGCCAAGCACTAGCCCCAATGCTTCATTATCCAGACCGATGAATTTTTCATTTGATAAATCTAAATCTTTAGGTAAATCATTTTCAAAAACTTTGATATTACTCATATATATATTTATATATATATATAAGACTAAATTATAATGTCTATTTTTTGATTACTAAAATGAAAAAAATTTTGATATGGGGAGGTACGGGTCAAATAGGATCTTACCTTATAAGAAAGTTAACTCAAAATAACTACACAGTTACAGTAGTTACAAGAAATATTCATCAAAAAGGTCATATAATCAAAACCCAAGGAAATGCAGGTTATATTGAGATAAAAGAGTGTAATATTTTTGATGAAAATAAAGTTAGAAAACTTTTTGAGTCAGCCGAAATTTGTATCAACTTAATTGGTATTTTATTTGAAAAAAAAAATGGAAACACATTTAAGAATATCCATTCTGTATTTCCATCTCTTTTGGCTAAATTGTGTAAGGAATATAAATTAAAACAATTTATTCATATTTCTGCTTTGGGAATAAACGAAGCATTAGATTCCAAATATGCTCAAAGTAAATTGAAAGGTGAACAAAATATTTTAAAAATTTTTCCCAACACAACAATTTTACGACCATCAATTGTTTATTCATCTTCTGATAATTTTAGTTGTAATTTGATGACATTACTAAGCAGGTTACCGATATTCCCATTGTACTATTATGGTAATACAAAATTTACTCCTATTCATTGTTCAGATTTGACGGATATTATTTATTTTGTAATTTCAAAAAAAGTTAATTCGAATGTTATTGAGTGCATAGGTCCTGAGGTTTTGACTTTTAAAGAAATTTTAATCATTTTACTTAATACCATAAATAAAAAAAGACTCTTAATACCATTTCCACTTCCTTTGGCAATGATGACAGCAAGACTTTTCCAATTATTGCCGAATCCTTTGTTAACTGTTGATCAGTTAAAGTTACTAAATTATGATAATGTCGTCTCAGGCAAGTATAAGACAAATTTTGATATTGGCTTGCCTTCAAAAAAAATTTTTAGTAACGAAGTTGAAAAATACTCATATATGTGGAGAGAGGGGGGTGAATATTCAAAAAAAAATAATATGGATTAAATTTTACTAGGCAGATTTTATTTTTTTTCCAATAAATTCTGGCACCTCATCCTTTTCAACTACATCTTCTTTTTTGCCTTTCGGTTGATAAGCGTAAAGCAAATGGAGCTTACAATAAGAGAAGTCTTTTAATGATGTTCTTCCACAAAAATAAAATGATTTTTCATCAGGATGACCGATTGGCCACTTACAAGAATTTTCATCAAGTTCTTCAAGCTGTTTTGGATTTTCAGGTTCAAAATCTTTTTCAATAATTAACGATTTAAATTTACTTCTTCGTCCTCTCTTAACCTTATTGTTTCTTTGTTCTGATGTATTATTGTAGGTTTCATTTGAGGGCACGGTTCTAGTTTTAATTTTTGCTGAAAGATTAAGTCTATGCGCTTTTCCAATTACTGCGTTTCGAGTAATACCACCGATTATTTCAGCTATTTGACTTGCAGTGTTACCTTTTCCCCAAAGCTCTTTCAATTTATTGACTTTTTCTTCGGTCCAGCTCATAATTTACTATATAATGTATTTAGAAAATATATAAACACAATATACTGATAAAAAACACTAATAAAAAATATATTATTTGCAGTTATCAACATTATTTAACTTGAAATATTTAGAGTGATATTCAATCCCAACTTGTATTTAATTTTTTTGTTTATAAAAACAATATTAAAATGAGCTATTTAGCAAAAAATTATAATAGAAAAAAAATTTCTTTTTCAAAAGGTAAAGGAAGCTATCTTTACACTTCTAAAGGAGTAAAATATTTAGATTTCGTTCAAGGAATAGCTGTAAATTGTTTAGGTCACGCACATCCTAAACTAGTTCAAACAATACAAAATCAATCTAAAAAACTTTGGCATATTTCAAATGCCTTTAAAATTCCTGAGGGGGAAATGTTAGCAAAAAAATTATGTCAAAAAACTTTTGCTGATTACGTAATATTCCAAAATAGTGGTGCAGAAGCTACTGAAGCATCCATTAAAGTTGCTAGACGATACTTTTATTCAATTGGCAAGCCTTATAAAAACAGAATTTTATGTGTAAAAAATTCTTTTCATGGAAGAACTATTGCAGCAATTTTTGCAAGTGGATCAAAAAAAATGGCAGAGGGTTTTGGACCAAAAGTTCCAGGTTTTGATCATTTTATTTTTGGAGATCACAAATCTCTGAAAAAAAAAATCACTAAAAGTACCGCAGCTATAATGATTGAACCAATTATGGGAGAAGGAGGTATCAAAGTGATTCCTGATTGGTGCCTTAAAGAATTAAGAAAATTATGCAATAAAAAAAAAATTTTATTAATTGCTGATGAAGTTCAAACAGGAATTTCCAGATCAGCAGATTTTTTGGCTTTTGAAAGCTCAAAAATAAAACCAGATATCGTTCCTATCGCTAAAGGTATAGGTGGTGGATTCCCTATTGGTGCAGTTTTAATGAATAAAAAAGTAGCTTCTGGAATGATACCAGGCACTCATGGCTCAACTTTTGGAGGTAATCCTTTGGCAATGGCAGTTGGGAATTCAGTAATAGATATAGTTTCAAGTAAAAAATTCTTAAATAATGTAAAGAAATTGTCAAAATACTTTTTTATAAATTTAAATCTTTTAAAAAAAAAATATCCAAAGATTATTAGAGAAATAAGAGGAAAAGGTTTATTAATTGGAGTTCAGCTTTATACAGATCAGTCAACGTTTATTAAAAAATTGATGGATAATAAATTACTTACTATACGTGCAGCTGAGAATGTTGTTCGTATTTTACCCCCACTAAATGTTAAAAAAACAGAAATTAATCAAGCATTAAAAATCATTGATAATGTATGTTCAAAAATGAGCTAAAATGAAACATTTTATAAATTTAAAAGATATTTCACCTAAAAATCTTAGAAAAATTATTAATGACGCACAAAAAAGAAAAAATTTAAGAAAAAAACTAAATCATCTTGATGTGGATAAAGATGCTCCTCTTAAAGGAAAATTATTAATTCAAATGTTTGAGAAATCAAGTTTAAGGACAAGACTAAGTTTTTATCTTGCAATCAGGCAACTTGGAGGAAGCACTTTGACATTAAGACCTGATGAGCTTCATTTGTCGAAGGGTGGTGAAAGTATAGAAGATACAGCTAAGATATTATCCAATTTTGGTGATGCTTTTATGTTAAGAACTGATAGCGATAAAAAACTAGAGGAATTCAAAAAACATTTATCAATTCCAGTTATTAACGGGCTAAGCCCTTCATCTCACCCAACCCAGATTTTGTCTGATATCTTTACGGTTGAGGAAATAAAGAAGAAGCCTATACAAAAATTAAATATTGCTTGGATAGGTGACTGTAATAATGTTTTAAATTCTTTAATTGCAGCTTCAATTAAATTTTCATTTAGATTAAAAATTGGTTGTCCTAAAAAATATAAACCAAATAAAAATATTATGGACTACATACAAAAAAACAATAATAAAATAGAAATTTATTTAAGTCCTAAAAAAGCTGCTTTTAACGCAGATGTTCTTTTTTCTGATAAAGTTATATCTATCAATGATAAAGTAAATAAATCAAAAAAATTGAAAAGTTTTAAAAAATTTAAGATTGATAAAAAAATGATGAGTTATGCAAAGAAAGATTGTATTTTTCTTCACTGTTTGCCAAGGGGGAATGAAGTTGATGAAAAAGTATTTTCTAGTAAACAATCAAAAGTTTGGACACAAGCACTTAATAGAGTGCATGTGCAAAAATCTATCCTACTTTATTGTTTTGGAAAATTAAGGTAGTGGTAATGGGTTATCTGAATTTTTGTTTAAGTACTTAATCACCGAAGCCCTATCCTTATCTTTTCTCAATCCTGCAAATGCCATTTTGGTTCCCTTTATCCATTTGGCAGGTTTGATCAAATACCCATTTAACTCCTCAAATGTCCATTCCCCTCCATATCCAGCTAATGCCTTAGAATATTTATAATCATTTACAACACCAATTTTTCTTCCAACAACATTGTATAGTGCGGGCCCAATATTATTTTTTCCACCTTTTACGATTGAATGACAAGCCGCACATTTTTTAAAAACTTTTTCTCCAGTTGCAATATCTCCCAATGCCATTAAAGCGGCGATATCTATTTTTTGCTCTATGGTTTCACCTTCGGTTTTTAACTGCGTGGTCAGTGGCTGTTCAATATCAACTGCGTATCCTGGCGTTTTAGGTTTTTCAACATAGAAAATCACACTAGATAGTTTGCTAATCCCTATTAAAAGAAGAGCAACAAGCAATATCGCAGCTACTATTTTGTTTATTTCAAAAGAATCCATTTTATAAATTTTTATTTTGAACGTATAACATTATAAATTAAAAATTGCTTACATATTTGATGTATATTATTGCCTCTGCTTGTAGTGTATCAACAAATAACAATGACGTATGAAAACACTAATTATAATCCCATCAAGACTAGCAGCCACAAGGTTGCCGGGAAAACCACTTCTAAAAATTAATGGTTTATCCATCATTTCTCATGTGTTTAGAAGGGCTGAAAAAGCAAGAATTGGGGATGTAATAGTTGCGACTGAAAATCGAGAAATCATGGATGATGTTAAAAAAAATGGTGGTGAAGCAGTATTGACTAGCAATAAACATAATACAGGAACAGATAGAATTTATGAAGCTCTACAAAAAATCAAGATACCAAACATTGATTTAGTCATGAATCTTCAAGGAGATGAGCCTTTAATTGATGTTGATGATATAAGGAATCTTAACCAATTTATGATAAATACAAATTCAAAAATTGGTACTCTTGCTTCAAAAATTTTAGATAAAAAACTTTATGATGATCAAAGTGCGGTTAAAGTAAAAACAAAAGAAGAATTAAATGATAAAAATTTCCCAGAGGCAATTTATTTTAAAAGAAAAACCTTAAAAAAAGATTTAAACACATATCATCATATCGGTATTTATTGTTATCAAATGGGAACCCTTAAAGATTTTGTATCATACAAAGAGTCACCTAATGAGGCTAAATATAAGTTAGAACAATTAAGAGCCTTAGAAAATAAAATTAAAATAAACGTTGCTCTTGCCAAATCACATTCAATTGGAATAGACACAAAAGAGGATTTTGTGGCTATTAAAAAGATTATGGAATATAAGACGTGATGAAAAAAATTTATTTTCAAGGAACATTTGGAGCATATTCACATCTAGCTGCCTTATCTGTCGCCCCAAAAGCTAAGATAATACCATGTAAGACTTTTGATGAATGTTTTTCAAAAGCTTTTGAAGATCCATCCTCTAGAATAATTATACCAGAGTCTAACAGAATTACTGGAAATATAGGAATTGAATATTTGGTATTTAAATATCGATTAAATATTTATTCAGAGTATTTTCAAAAAATTGAGCATAATTTGTTAGCAATCCCTGGTACAAAAATATCTGACATAAAAAATGTTTACTCTCACTCGCAAGCACTCTCACAATGTTCAAATTTTATAAAATTAAATAATTTAATTGAACATGTTAGAGCAGATACAGCCGGATCAGCAGAAATGATATCTAGAATTAAAGATACTAAAAATGCTGCAATTGCTTCTACTTTAAGTGCAGAAACTTATGGATTAGAAGTAATAAAAAAAAATATTGAAAATGAAAAAGGAAATCTTACTAGGTTTTTAATTATGGGTAAAAACATCTTTCAACCAGAATATGGCGACAAAAAATATATTACATCTTTTCTATTCAAATTAAAAAGCAAACCAGCAGCCTTATATCAATCACTAGGTGGCTTTGCTATCAATGGTGTAAACTTAACCAAACTACAAAGTTACCCTGAAAAAAATTCCTTTGATTCTTATTTTTTTTTATGTGATCTTGATGGTCATATAGAGGATGTAAAAGTTAAAAAATCATTAGAGGAATTAGGTTTACATTGTCAAGATTTTCACGTTTTAGGTGTTTTTGAAGCTGACGAAATAAGAGAAAAGTAATTTATATTCTTTTGTTGTAGATTGGAAAATATTACTGCTATAATATCTTTGGAGGCTAGAGGTGGACACTCCTTGAAACCTAGGAGGATCGAAAGATAGCACTAGTAAAGAGAGCTTTTCAGGTTCTAGTCTCCTGAGAATTTAAAATGAACGAAAAATCTAAAGTGTTAGCATTAAAATATAGACCAAAAATTTTTGGAGAATTAATCGGTCAAAAAGTTGCATCTGATACAATTATTAACTCAATTAAAGCTGATAAAGTTCCAAATGCATATCTTTTTACAGGAATTCGTGGTGTAGGCAAAACAACGATAGCAAGAATTGTTGCAAAATCTCTAAATTGTTTAAATGGAATAGAAAAACTTTGTGAAAAAAATCTATGCGCAAATTGTGAGGGCATTTCAAAATCAAGTCACATGGATGTTTTAGAACTGAATGGAGCAGACAAAACGTCAATTAATGATATTAGAGACCTAATAGAGTTTTCAAGATATGGACCGACTTCCTCAAAATATAAAATTTTTATTATTGATGAAGTACATCAAATATCCTCTAGTGCATTTAATGCTCTCTTAAAAATCCTCGAAGAACCACCAAATTATTTAAAATTCATCCTTGCTACAACTGAGATAAAAAAAGTTCCAGTGACTATCGTATCAAGATGTCAAAGATTTGACTTATCAAGAGTCAAATCTGAAGATTTGTTTCAATTTATCAAAAAAGTAAAAGATAATGAGAATGGAAATGTCTCCGATGAAGCCTTGAAATTAATCGTTAAAATCTCAGAGGGTTCTGTTAGAGATGCATTGTCGTTATTAGATAGAGGTCTGTTATCGCTAAACAAAGATAAAGAATTAGATTTAAAAGAAGCTCAAAAAATTTTTGGATATTTTGATAAATCTCAACTTATCGAAATGTTTGATTTACTTTTGCAAGGTGAAGAAAAAAAAGTTTTGGAAATTTATAGAAAAATTTTTGACCAAGGTGTAAATCCTAAAGTTTTCATAAATGATTTTTTAGAGCTAATATATTATTTTAAAAATATAAATTCGTTAACACTCGAAAGTACAAACTTTTCTTTAAATGATGAGGAATTTTCTAAAATTAAGAAAATTTCTAATTCTATAGATAATAAATTACTTATTTTATTTTGGCAATTTACAATTAAAACCATAGAGGAGTTAGAATTAGTTTCCAACCAAAACTTATCAATTGAAATGTATTTAATGCGATTGATATATCTTAATCCTTTTAAGCAAAAAATAGATACAGAAAATGATAAGACAAAATTATCATTAGAAAAGGATTTGAATTACACCACTAAAAATGATGCTATCGATCAAATTAAAAATATTACTCAAGAAAAAAAAATTAAACTCGAAAGCGATGCAAATATCAAAGCTGAAAATAGGATAATTGACTCATTTAAAGATCTTTTAGATATTTGTAATGAAAAAAAAGAAATTAAACTAAAATATGAACTTGAAAAAAATGTCAATTTAGTAAATTTTGAGAGAAATAGAATAGAAATATCTTTTAACGAAAACTTAGATAAATCTTTTGTCAAAGAGCTGTCCTCAAGACTTTATGAGTGGACTGGAGAAAGATGGATAATTTCTTTTAGTAAAGAAATGGGAGAAATGTCTGTAAAACAACAAGCAGACAACGATAAAAAAAAATTAATTAATGATATAAAAAAAACTAAATTGTATAATGATTTTATAAAAATGTTTCCTGATGCATATTTAGGTGATGTAATCTTGAATAAAAAAGATGACGACAAATGACAGATTTTTCTAAAATTTTGGATAAAGCAAAGGAGCTAGAGGCAAAAATGAAAGAGAGCCAAGAGAATATTAAAAAAATAAGAGTTGAAGGCGTTTCAGGATCTAATTCTGTTAAGATAATCTTAAATGGAGATGGAGAAATGCAAAAAATTGAAATTTCAGATGATATTTTTAAAGAAAATAAGTCAATTATAGAGGATTTGATCGTGGCTGCTCATAACAACGCAAAGTTACAATTAAAATCCAAAGCATCAGAGGAAATTTCGAAAGCAACTGGTGGTTTTGGTATTCCAGGTTTTAAATGGCCATTATAAATAATGCAAAATATTAATGAGATAGAGGAATTAATTAAATTGATTTCCAAATTACCTGGATTAGGACCCAAATCAGCGAAAAGAATTGTTTTAAGATTGATGAATGATAGAGATCAGCTTATTAAACCCTTGGCTAATGTATTAACTCAAATTTATAGAAATGTCTCTAGATGTAAAAAATGTGGTACTTTAAAATCTACGTTAGTAGGTTGTGATAATTGCGAAAACTCAAAAAAAAAATTTGATAAAATTTGCGTTGTTGAGGATATAGCTGACCAATGGTCCATTGAGAGCTCTAATATATATCAGGGATACTTTCATATTCTTGGTGGTACAATCTCATCTGCAGGAAATAGAAAAGGAGATTTATTAATCGACTCTTTAGTGGAAAGAGTTAAAAATGACAAAATCGAGGAAGTAATTTTAGCAACTAGTGCCACAATAGAAGGTCAAACGACTGCCTACTATATTCAAGAAAGTTTAAAAAATTCCAAAGTAAAAATCACTAAGCTTGCCCAAGGTTTGCCGGTAGGCGGTGAGATAGAAAATCTAGATGATGGGACCTTAATTTCTGCTTTTAAAAATCGATCTAATTTGATTTAGAACTCAGATTAGATTTTTTTTTTAATCTGTTTAAATGAAGTAATGGTTCAGTGTAACCTGATGGCTGTTCTTTACCCTTAAACACTAGATCACAAGCAGTTTGAAATGCTATAGAGTTTTCATAATCACCACTCATTTTAACATATAATGGATCATTTTTATTTTGTTCATCAACTATCTTCGCCATTTCTTTCATTATTTCAGTTACTTGTATCTTTGTTGTAATTCCATGATGTATCCAGTTGGCTATATGCTGGGATGAAATTCTGAGTGTCGCCCTATCTTCCATCAAACCTATATTGTTAATATCAGGCACTTTAGAACAACCCACACCTTGATCTACCCACCTTACAACATAACCCAATATAGTTTGTGCGGAGTTAGAAATTTCTTTATTTATATCTTTCACAGACCAATTAGGTCGGTCTGCTGTTGGTATTGTTAAGAGATCATCAATTTTTGCTGGCTCTCTATCAATTAATTTTTTTTGTTCATTAAAAATATCTATATCGTGATAATGTAAAGCATGTAAGGCAGCTGCTGTTGGAGACGGAACCCATGCACAGTTTGCTCCTGCTTTTAGGTGTCCTTTTTTTTGATCCATCATATCTTTCATTTTATCTGGCATTGCCCACATTCCTTTTCCAATTTGAGCTTTTCCTGAAAATCCACATTTTAAACCAATATCGACATTATTATTTTCGTAAGCGTTTATCCATTTAGATAATTTCATATCACCTTTTTTAATCATTGGGCCAGCTTCCATAGATGTGTGCATTTCATCACCAGTTCTATCCAAGAAACCAGTATTTATGAAAAAAACTCTATTTTTAAGACTTTTAATACACTCTTTTAAATTTGCAGACGTTCTTCTTTCTTCATCCATAATACCAATCTTACAAGTATACTTAGGTAAATTAAGAACTTCCTCAACTTTAGAAAAAATTAAATCTGTAAACGCCGTCTCATCTGGACCATGCATTTTAGGCTTTACTATGTACACAGATCCAGTTCTTGAGTTCGTTCTGTTTTTAATATCATGAAGTGCAGCCGCTGTTGTTAGAAATGCATCCATAATTCCCTCTGGTATTTCATTTCCATCACTTAATAAAATCGAAGGGTTTGTCATTAAATGACCAACATTTCTTATTAGTAAAAGGCTTCTACCATGCAACTTTAAACCTTTACCATCTTTTGAGATATAACTTCTATTTGGATTTAGCTTTCTCTCAAATAATTTACCTTCTTTTTCAAATTTTGATTTAAGATCACCCTTCATAAGACCCAGCCAATTTCGATAACAAATAATTTTATCTTCCGAGTCAACTGCAGCTACACTATCCTCATTATCACAAATTGTTGAAACTGCAGATTCTATTATTATGTCACTAATTCCTGCATGATCTTGTTGAGCAGCAAACGCTCTTGAATCTTTTAGAATCTCAATATGTAAATTATTATTCTTTAAAATAATTGCAGATGGGTTGTCACTTTCACCTCTGTGTCCGATAAATTTATCTTCATCTCCTAAATCAAAAACATCAGCACCTTTTAAAATTTTTAATTTGCCATCTTTTACGGCAAAGCTTGTTATTTTAGCCCAACTCAATCCAGCTAATGGGAAGTGATTATCTAAAAAATCTCTACCATATTTAATAACCATTTCACCCCTTAAAGGGTCATACCTTTCAGATACGCTGTCTTCAGACTCTTCAATTACATCCGTGCCATAAAGACTATCATATAAACTCATCCATCTTGCATTCGCAGCATTTAACGCATACCTTGCATTCATGATGGGTACTACTAATTGAGGTCCGGCTATATTCGCAATTTCTTCATCAACATTTTTAGTTTCTATTTTAAAATCAGGTCCTTCGTTTTTTAAATAACCAATTTCTAACAAAAATTTTTTATACTCCACTAAATTGAATTCTTTACCTTTATTTTTAATATGCCAATTATCTATTTTCTTTTGTAAATCTTCTCTAAACTTAATTAATTCTCTATTTTTTGGTGCAAGCTCATCAAGAGTTTTTTCAAGACCTAACCAAAAATTTTCAGGAGATACATTTGTATTTTTCAGTAATTCACCATTTACAAATTTTGATAGTTTTTCAGATACTTTTAAATTATTAATTTTTACGTATTTTTCTTGCATAGCAGTTTAACTCACACCCCATCTGTATTTTTGCCTGAGAGTTTTGCTCCTTCGGCGGAAATAAATCTCTTTCCAGAGTGTTATGTTTCGATCGGTCCTTTTGCCTGAGAGTTTCCGGGGTGGTTGCTCCTTCGGCGCTAAAAAATAGTCTCTCCCGATAGTAAAACTTAATTCTATAAAAGAATATCTTATTAAATAACAAATATTTGTTTAATTCAATATCATTTTATTGCCTTTTTTGTTAATTAAATAATCGCTTTATAAAACAATGAAAAACTATCTTAATTTTGAAAAAGAAATAAAAGAATTAGATGAAGAGTTAGAGAAACTTAAAGATCCATATAATCAGGGTGGTATCTCTGAAGTCGATACTCAAAAAATTTCAAAAACTCAGGAAGAGATAAATGATAAATTGAATTCAATTTATTCAAACCTTGATCCTTGGCAAACCACTATGGTTGCAAGACATGAGGATAGGCCTAAATCAAAATTTTTCATTGATAATTTGTTTGATGACTTTATTTCTCTATCAGGCGATAGGTTTTATGGTGAGGATAAGTCAGTTATCACAGGTTTTGCAAAATTTAAAAATCAGTCAATTTTAGTTATTGGTCAAGAAAAGGGAGAAGATTTGGATAGCAGAATTGAAAGAAATTTTGGAATGATGAGACCTGAGGGCTACAGAAAAACAATACGTCTCATGGAGCTAGCTGATAGATTTCAGATACCAATAGTTTCGTTTATAGATACACCAGGAGCTTATCCTGGAGTAGGTGCTGAGGAACGGGGTCAAGCAGAAGCAATCGCGAAATCAATTGAGTGTTGTATGAAGTTAAAAGTTCCAACAATAGCAATTATTATTGGAGAGGGTGGTTCTGGGGGTGCTATAGCTCTAGCCTCCTCAAGCAAAGTCTTAATGTTAGAAAATGCGATTTATTCAGTTATTTCTCCTGAGGGATGTGCAACAATTCTGTGGAGAGATCCAAAAAAAATGCTTGATGCCGCTAAAGCAATGAAACTTTCCGCAAAAGATTTACTCGAGTTAAATGTGATTGATGAAATTATTAAGGAGCCTATTGGCGGCGCACATAGAGATAAAGATTTAATTTTAAAAAATGTTCAAGACTCATTATCAACAAGTTTAGATTATTTTCAATCTATGTCAGGTGAAGAAGTTTTTAACAATAGAAAAAATAAATTCTTAAAAATTGGAAGAATTAAAGGTTTTGTCACAAATACAACAGATTTAAGTTCTCTAAAAGCTCAACGTAATGAGATTTTAGAAATTTTTCAAAAAAAAAAATTGATTATACCTTCTTTAGTTATACTTATTTTGATAATTGTATTAATTTTTTTATAATTTTCCACAACACTTTTTATATTTTTTTCCAGATCCACAAGGACAAGGTTCATTTCTTTTTACTTTTTTATTAATTTGGTTAATCGATTTTTCTTCATTAGTTTGCTCCTCTGATTTACCACCTGATTTCTCTACAAATTTTAGATTCATGAGAACAACTATGTAATCTTGCTTAAGTTTTTTTAATAAATCTTCAAATAAAGTAAAAGCTTCTTTTTTGTATTCGATGAGTGGATCTCTTTGTCCATAAGATCTTAATCCAATTACTTGACGTAATTGCTCTAAATATTGTATGTGCGATTTCCAATTAATATCTATAGATTGTAAAAAGATTCTTTTTTCTATTAGTTTTGCTTGATCTATACCCAACAATTTAATTCTTTCGTCTCTAGTTTTATAGAATTTATCAGAAATTAATTTCATTAACTCGTCATCTTTTTTTTCTAATAAAACCCTCAATTCTTCCTCATTATAGTTTTTACCCATAAGAGTTTTGATTTGATTTTCAAAAAGGGGGCTCTTTGGATTTGCAATCTTTTGGATCTTTAATTCTATTAAGTCTTTCTTTATCTCATCTAAAAAATTTGTGGAATAATCAAAAATTTTTGTACTATCCATTGCTTCTTTTCTTTGTGAAAAAATCACGTGTCTTTGATCATTTAAAACATTATCAAATTTAATAAGAGTTTTTCTAATATCAAAGTTTCTTGCCTCTACTTTTTGCTGCGCTCTCTCTAAAGCTTTATTGATCCATGGATGATCAATACTTTCACCATCTTTTAGGCCTAATTTTTCAAGCATGTTGTTCATTGAGTCTGATCCAAAAATTCTCATTAAATCATCTTCTAAACTTACATAAAAAATTGAACTTCCTTCATCACCTTGACGTCCCGATCTACCTCTTGCTTGATTATCAACTCTTCGCGACTCCATTCTCTCTGTTCCAATTACGAATAAGCCACCTAATGATTTTATTTTTTTTTTGTCTTCAACTAATTTTTCACTATTTGTCGTGTCTTTTTTTCCTCCTAATTGAATATCGACACCTCTTCCTGAAATACTTGTTGTTATTATCACAGATCCTTCTCTACCTGCATTAGAGATAATTTCAGCCTCGTTTTCATGATTTTTTGCATTTAAAACCACATGAATAATCTTCTCTTTATCCAATAATTTTGAGTAAATTTCAGACTTGTTAATACTGGATGTAAAAATTAACAATGGCTGCCCAGCTTTATTGTGATCTTTAATTTTTTTAATTATGGCATTATTTTTTTCTTTTTCGGTCCTGAAAATTTGATCATTAAAATCTTTTCTTATCATTTTCTTATTTGTCGGGATCACAACAACCGGCAAATTATAAATCTCAAAAAATTCTTCTGACTCTGTTGCTGCTGTTCCAGTACAACCTGCAATCTTTTTGTATAGTTTAAAATAATTTTGATAAGTTATTGATGCTAATGTTTGATTTTCAGATTGAATTTCAATTCTCTCTTTAGCCTCTAAAGCTTGGTGGAGACCATCACCAAATCGCCTACCTTCAAGAATTCTTCCAGTAAGTTCATCTATAATCTTTAAGGAGTTATCTTTAACAATATAATCCTTACCTTTTTCAAACAAATGGTTAGCCCTTAAAGCTTGATTTACATGATGTACTAAATTTATATTTTCTGGATCGTAAAAATTATTATTTTTTAATATACCTGTTTCAGAAAAAATTTTTTCTACATTATTTATTCCGTCATTTGTTAATAAAATATTTCTATCTTTTTCGTCAATTTCATAGTCAGTTTTTTTTAACCTTTTCACCAACTTATCTACAGCAAGATATTTGTTAGTTTTATCCTCCGCAGCACCAGAGATGATTAATGGAGTTCTAGCCTCATCAATTAAACAAGAGTCGATCTCATCAACGATTGAAAAAAAATGTTCTCTTTGAACCATTTCGCCTTTAGAATACTTCATGTTATCTCTAAGGTAGTCAAAGCCTAATTCGCTATTAGTTGCATAGGTGATATCACAATTATAATTTTTTTTTCTTTCACTATCGTCTTGAATATTATTTATGTAGCCAGAGGATATTCCCAAGAAATTATAAATTTTTCCCATCTCAAGGCAGTCTCTTTTTGCTAAATAGTCATTAACGGTAACAATATGAACTCCTTTTTCAAATAGGGCGTTTAAATAAGCTGCAAGAGTTATTGTTAATGTTTTACCTTCTCCTGTTCGCATCTCAGCAATTTTTCTTTCGTGTAATACTATCCCCCCGATAATTTGAACGTCAAAATGCCTTTCATTCCTAATTCTTCTAGATGCCTCTCTCACTAGTGCAAAAGCTTCTGGTAGTAATTTATCTATACTAAAGCCATTTTTTAATTTTTCTTTGAATTCTCTGGTTTTATTTGGAAATTCATTATCTCTGAGATTTTTTGTGCTTTCTTCTAGAGAATTTATTTTTTGAGTTATCTTTTTCAACCTATCTAGTTCTTTCTGATTACCTGACCTAATGAATTTTGAGATAAGTTTTAAAGGATTTAGCATTAGTTTTTGATTTATTATTTACTTATATCCTTTAATATAATTAATAAATAAATATTTTAAATACCATGGGCTTAAATTTACCAAATTTTTTATTATCTAAATCGAAAAACAAGAGAATGTTAGAATATCAAGATTTAGATCATATTGATGGTGTTTCAATTTCTAGTGTATGTGCAGATCTTTACAAAGACAATAGAGATGATTTAGTAATGTTTTATTTTAGAGATGGAGCAAGCCATGCTTCTGTTTACACACAATCAAAAATTATTTCTGAGAATATTAAATGGAACTTAAATCAAAAATCAAAAAAAATATATTCACTCTTAGTTAATGCGAGAAACGCAAATTGTTTTACTGGTAGACAGGGATATAAAAGTCTTGAAAAAATAGCAGACCAAATTTCACAAGAACTAACTGCAAGACAAAAAGAAGACGACGATAATCCAAAAATAATTAAACCAAAAGAAATAATATTTGGTTGTACCGGTACAATTGGAGAAATCTTTCCAGAAGATAAAATTAAAAACAAGATTCCAGTTTTAGTAAAAAATATTAGATATACTCAAAATAAGTATATATGGATGAAGGCAGCTTTAGGTATTATGACAACCGATACACAACCTAAAATGTCAATGGAAAATTGTAAAATTGCCGGGAGTTCTATTAAGATTTTTGGTATAGCGAAGGGGTCTGGGATGATCCAACCTAATATGGCTACCACACTAGCTTATATTTTCACAGACGCGGACTTATCTAATGACATTTTAAAAAAACTTCTTAAAAAAAATATTTCGACAACCTTTAATGCAATCAGCTGTGATGGTGACACAAGCACTAATGACATGGTTAGTATTTTTTCGACTGGTAAAGTAAAGCATTCTAGAATTAAAAATTATAATGATAAAAGAATAAGAGATTTTGAGGAAGCATTAAAAAAAGTTTTATTAAGTTTAGCTAAAAGAGTAGTTTCAGATGGAGAGGGTGCATCAAAATTTATAACTATTAACGTAGAGAATTGTAAAAGTGAGGATGATGCAAAAAAAATTGGATTTTCGATTGCTAATTCTCCCTTAGTAAAAACTGCTATAGCGGGTGAGGACCCAAATTGGGGCAGGATAGTAATGGCAATAGGAAAATCAAATGTTCTGATAAACTTAGAAAAGTTGTCAATAAAATTTGGAGAATTTTCCATTATTAATAACGGAAAATTAAATTTAAACTATAATGAGACTGATATTGAAAATTATATGAAAAATGACAATATTGATATTAACATAAATATTTTTAAAGGTTCAAAAAAATTTACCACTTATACTATGGATCTAACAAAAGAATATATTGAAATTAACTCAGATTATAGAAGTTAATATATTGAAATATTAAATTGAGTAATTAACTATAAATAATGATTAAGTATAGACTAAAATGCAAAAAATGTAGTTTATTATTTGATAGTTGGTTTGCATCTTCACTGGAATATGAAAAACTAAGGAAAAAAAACTATCTTAATTGTCATAGATGTGGATCCCTAAAAGTTGAAAAAACTCTCATGGCACCAAAATTTCTAAATAAGAATTGGAGCAAAGATATAAACATTAAAGATCATAAATATAAGAAAATTAATGAAAAAATTAAAGAATACCAAAAATTTATAAAAAAGAACTTTGAATATGTTGGTGAAAATTTTGCTTACGAGGCTCGATCTATTCATTATAAAAGTAAAAAAAAAGATAAAGGAATTTATGGAACTGCATCTAGAAAAGAGATTAAAGATTTAAAAGAAGAGGGAATTGAGACAGAAATTATTCCTTGGATAGAAGATAAAAATAATTAATTTTAATTATATCTTAATAAATTTAGCAATATAATTTACTGACTTGTCAGTACTTAATTCCCAATTATTTGTAAATAAATTAAACTTTACTCCTCTTAAATCATTTAAAGTAAGTTCATATTTTTTTGTTATGCTAATTAATTTTTCAGGCTTTATAAATTTTTCCCATTCGTGTGTTCCTATAGGAAGCCATTTAAGAATATATTCAGCGCCTATTATTGCAAAAAGGTAAGATTTTAATGTTTTATTTAAAGTCGCAACGAACATGATTCCATTTTTTTTCAAAAACTTTGTGCATGATTTCAAAAAGAAATCTACATCTTCTACATGTTCAATAATTTCCATATTAAGTATAACATCAAATTTTAAATCTGACTTAAATTTTTCAGGCGATGAACACAAATATTTAATATTTAAATTACTCTTTTTTGCATGAATTTTTGCTACCTCAATATTTTTTTCAGATGCATCCATTCCAAAAACTTCAGCACCAAGTCTTGACATTGGTTCACATAACAAACCTCCACCACAACCTATATCTAAAATTTTGACTCCAGAGAGAATTTTATCTTTTTTTTGAATATTAAAAGTTTTAATAATATTGTCTCTTAAATAAGAAATCCTTAAAGGATTAAAATTATGTAATGGTTTAAATTTTCCATTAGGATCCCACCATTCTTCAGCAATTTTAGAAAATTTTTCTATTTCTTTTTTATTAATTGTGTTAGTTTTCATATTAAGTAAATTTTATATTCAAGATGAATTTAATCAATATTTTAATTTAAAAATATTTATTCATGAAAATTGTGGTTTTAAAATTTGGGGGAACATCTGTTGGCAGCATTAAAAGAATTAAAAATGTGGCTAATATTATTAATTCATATTACAAAAAAAAATATAAAATTATTGTAGTATCTTCAGCTATGAGTGGGGTTACAAATGATTTGATAAGAAAATCAGAAGAGATAAGTGAAAATTTTTTACCTTCTGAATATGATGTTCTTGTTTCATCGGGAGAACAGGTGGCATGCTCTTTAATTGCTGCAAGATTATCGCATATTGGCTTAAAATCTCGCTCTTGGTTATCTTGGCAAATTCCAATTATTACTGAAGGTAATCATAAAAATGCAAAAATTTTGTATATCTACAAAAAAAAAATTTTGGATTATCTCAAAAAAGGTGGAATACCAATTGTAACTGGTTTTCAAGGTATTGATACTAATGAGAGAATAAAAACAATTGGCAGAGGTGGGTCGGACGCGAGTGCAATTATGCTGGCTAAATTTTTTAAAGCAGAGAGATGTATAATTTATACTGATGTTGAAGGTGTTTATACAACGGATCCAAATAAACTGAAAAAAGCAAGAAAAATAAAAGTAATTTCTTACGAAGAAATGTTGGAGATGGCATCTCTTGGTGCAAAAGTTATGCAGCCAGTTTCAATTCAGGATGCGCGTTTAAATAGGATCAATATAGAGGTAAAGTCTTCATTTAAAAAAAAACCTGGAACTTTGATTACAAAAAGAAAAAACATTGTTAATAATAAGATTATTGCAGGTATTTCTTCAACTCAAAACGATGCTAAAGTTACTCTAGTAGGCGTTAGAGATAAACCTGGTGTTGCTGCAATGATATTTAAACCATTATCGAAAAATTTAATTAATGTTGATATGGTTGTTCAAAATATTTCAGCAAACGGGAGAGAGACTGATTTAACATTTACTATTAAAACAGATGACTTAAACAAAACTAAAAATATAATTGAAGCTAATAGAAATATTAAATTTAGAAAATTATTGTTAAAAAAAGATGTATCTAAAATTTCAATTATTGGAGTTGGAATGGTGACTACGCCTGGAGTAACATTCAGAATGTTTCAGTCTCTTGCAAAAAAAAATATAAATATTCAAGTTATTTCAACCTCCGAAATTAAAATATCGGTTTTGATTGATAAAAGAAATACTAAAAAAGCATTAATTGCTTTACACAAAGAGTTTAAATTAGATAATTAATAATGAGCATAAGACCATTTAGAGATATTAAAAGAAGAAAAACCAAAGCAATTAGTGTCGGCAAAGTAATGGTTGGTGGTGACAATCCTATTACAGTTCAGTCCATGACAAATACATTAACTACAGACATAAAAGCTACCATTAATCAGATAAATGATATTCAGAATGAAGGCGCTGAGATTGTTAGAGTCTCTTGTCCTGATGAGGCATCAACAAAAGCACTTAAAGAAATCGTAAAACATGTCGATGTCCCTATAGTTGCAGATATCCACTTTCATTACAAAAGAGCGATAGAGGCAGCTGAGAACGGTGCCAGTTGTCTTAGAATTAATCCAGGAAACATAGGGAATATAAATAAAATTAAAGAAGTTGTCAGAGCAGCAATCACAAATAATTGCTCCATTAGGGTAGGTGTCAATGCGGGCTCATTAGAAAAAGATATATTAGAAAAATTTAAAGAGCCCTGTCCGGAGGCATTAGTTGAAAGTGCTCTGAGAAATATAAAAATTTTAGAAGACGAAAATTTTGAAAATTTAAAAATAAGCGTTAAATCTTCAGATATTTTTCTATCAATTGAAGCCTATCGTAAGCTTTCAAAAAAAATTGAGTATCCTTTACACTTAGGTATAACTGAAGCAGGCGGTTTTGTATCAGGAAGTATAAAATCTTCCATTGGATTAGGAACACTACTTTTAGAGGGTATTGGAGATACAATTAGAATATCTCTGTCTGACGATCCTGTAAAAGAGGTTAAAATTGGAAACGAAATACTTAAATCACTAAATTTAAGAGAGAGAGGAGTAAGAATTATTTCTTGTCCATCATGTGCTAGACAAGGTTTTCAAGTAATTGAAACCGTAAAAGTATTGGAAAAAAGACTTGCACATATTACAAAACCCATAACACTCTCAATAATTGGTTGTGTGGTTAATGGACCTGGAGAAGCTGCGATGACAGATGTTGGTATCACTGGCGGTAGGAAAGGGAGTAACATGTTGTATTTATCAGGAATACAATCAGAAAAAGTTTTAACTAGTGATATGATCGATAAGGTCGTATTTGAGGTTGAAAAAAAGGCTTCTGAATTGGAAAAAAATTAAGATGATTCCTGAAAAAACCATCAATGATTTGATAACCAAACATGCAAATTTAGAGAGAGAATTATCCTCAGGAGATATTGATAAAAAATTTTTTGCTGAAAAATCAAAAGAATACTCTGATTTAAACGAAATAATTGAGAATGCAAAAAAATATTTATCATTTGAAAAAGATAAAACAGAATTAGAGAAAATCTTAGTTGATGAAAATTCTGACTCCGAATTATTAAAAATGGCTGAAATTGAGCTGAAAGATTTAGAAACACATTATAAAAAAAATGAAAAAAAATTAAAATTATTTTTATTACCTAAAGATGAGGCAGATAAAAAAAATGCAATTATTGAAATAAGAGCAGGAACTGGAGGTCTTGAAGCTAGTTTATTTGCTTCAGATCTTTTTAAAATGTATGAGAAGGTGAGCAGTAAAAAAAAATGGTCTTTAGAAATAATATCAATTTCAAAAAGTGAGGCGGGAGGATTAAAAGAAGTTATTGCGTCTATTAAAGGGATTAATATTTATTCTACGCTTAAATATGAAAGTGGTGTCCACAGGGTTCAAAGAGTTCCAGATACTGAAACTCAGGGAAGAGTACACACCTCTGCTGCCACTGTGGCTGTATTACCTGAAGCTGAAGAAGTCGATTTAAAAATAAATGATGCTGATTTACGTATAGATGTTTTTAGAGCTGGGGGACCTGGTGGACAATCTGTAAACACAACGGATAGTGCTGTAAGAATTACACATATGCCTAGTGGAATTTCTGTTTCTCAACAAGATGAAAAATCACAACATAAAAATAAAGCTAAGGGTTTAAAAATTTTAAGAGCGAGGTTATACGAGTTAGAAAGATCCAAAATTGATCAAGAAAGGTCAAAAGATAGAAAAAGTAAAATTGGTACAGGTGACAGGTCTGAAAGAATACGTACGTATAATTTTCCTCAAGGAAGGGTTACAGATCATAGAATTAATTTAACTTTACACAAACTTGAGGAGTTTTTAGCTGGAGAAGCTTTTGATGAAATGATCGAGTCACTTTCATTGAGAGCTCAACAAGAAAGTTTAAGTAATTTATAAGAGGTATATATGAATATTTTTGAAGCTATGAAAAAAGGAGACAATATATTAAAAAAAAATGGTATCAAATCTAACAAACTTGATAGTGAAATTTTAATGTCGGAAGTTTTCCAGAAAAATCGAATAGATATTATCTTAGATTCTAATAAAAATTTGTCGCATAAAGAAGTCTTGCTTTACAGTAATTTAATTGAACAGCGTTCAAAAAAAAAACCAATCGCATATTTGATTGGTAAAAAAGAATTTTGGAAACATGAATTTGATGTAACTAAAGATGTTCTTATTCCAAGACCAGATACAGAGATTATTATTGAGCAAAGCTTAAAATTAACAAAAAATAAATCTAGACTGAAAATATTGGATATCGGTATTGGTTCGGGGTGTATACTATTGTCTATTTTGAAAGATAGAAGAAGTTTTTATGGTACTGGGATTGATATTTATAAGAAAACTCTTGATATTTGCCTGGTTAACGCAAAAAAACTAAATTTAATTGATAGAGTAAGGCTATATAAATCAGATGTTGACAATTTCAATTATGGCAAATATGATTTAATAGTATCTAATCCCCCGTACATCAAGAAATTTGACTTGAAGTATTTGGAAAAAGATGTTTATGATTACGAGCCAATATCAGCTTTAGATGGTGGCTTAGATGGTTTATTAAAAATTACAAAAGTTATATATAATTCATCCAAGCTTTTAAGGAAAAATGGCTTTTTAATTCTTGAAATTGCTTTTAATCAATCAGATAAAGTAAAAAAAATTTTAAGAAAAAATGGATTTTATATTAAAGATGTTATTAAAGATTTAGCCAAAAATAATCGATGTATAGTGAGCATTAAAAAATAAAATTATGGTTACATTCAGAAACAATAATACAAGAAGAAATAACTTTAGAAGAAACGAAAGAACTTTTAAGGTTAATGGTGATAGAAATAAATATAATAACAATTTTTCAACTAATGATACTTTCCAACGTAAAATATCTGGCAGAAATAATCATAATGCATCTAAATTAATTGAGAAATATAACAATTTAGCAAGAGAAGCTTTATCTACTGGCGATAAGATTTTATCTGAAAATTATTTTCAACATGCTGATCATTTTACTAGGGTATTAAGTGAAAGAGAAATACAAAAAAAAATGTTTGATAATAAATCATCTAAAGAAGATGAAAAAAATTTTCTAAAAAAAGTTGATAAGCATAATGAGGATTCTTCAAAAACTAAAGAAATAGAAAATATGAAAGTTGAGTAAAGATTAGACTAATTTAAACCAATAATTTTTTCTGATTTTAAAACATCCAATTTTATTTTTGAGGTTTCAAAAAGCTCTCTCTCTTTACCTTTCAATATTTTTCCAGAGGGTAATTTAAGTGTTTGAGAATTAATTTTTTTTCCATTTACAATCACCTCGTAATGAAGATGAGGTCCAGTTGATTTACCAGTCGAACCCACAAATCCAATTGTTTGTCCTTGCTTTACCCTCACTCCACTTCTAATTCCACTAGCAAACTTGGACATATGAGCATACACTGTTTGATAGGTTGTGTTGTGCTTTATTACTACACAATTTCCACCCCCTCCGCACCATCCAGCTTTTTTTATAACTCCATTACCAGATGCCATTATGGGAGTGCCTAAAGGAGCCGCAAAATCAGTTCCACGATGCATTTTATTAAATCCATCTATTGGGTGCTTTCTCATTCCAAATGGAGAAGATAATCTGGCGCCATTAATTGGAGTTTTCATCAAAGCTTTCTGACTACTTTTTCCACTCTTATCAAAATGACCTTTAACATTTTTAGAGTCGAAAAAATATAAAGAATTATCTTGTCCACTTAATTTTAAATTAGCAAAAAGAATTTCTCCGGTTTCGATTATCTTTTTATTATCATCTTTAAATACCTCATACATAATTTGAAAACTATCACGTTTTCTTATATCTCTTTGAAAATCAACCTCGAAACCATAAATTCTTGCAAATTCAATTATAGTATTAATGGGAACCTTTTTTTTAGAAGCCGAATTATACAAGCTATTTAAAATTATATTTTCTTTATAAATAATTTCTTTATTTAATTTTGTTAAGATAATTTCTTGATTAAAGTCACTTTTCTCATTATTTTTGGTCAGATATATTTTTTCTGAATTAGAAATTTGAAAAATAAATTCTTTTAATTGATTGTCAGATTGATTTAGAGTAAACTGTATTTTTTGATTAGTGCTTAATTTGTTTAGATTTACCTTTTTTGATAATTTTTTTTTAACGCTTAATATTTCCTCTTCTTTTATTGAATAATTTTTTAAAATTTTGTCGAATGTTTCTCCCTCCTTTATTTTGTGAGTTATAGTTTTAAATTTTGGCTCAAGATTTTCAAAAACGTTACTAATAGTTTTTTTAAAATAAACGTTATTAATTATATTTTTGTAATTATTATAAATTTTTTGTTTATTGAAATTGTAATAAGTAGTTGAAAGTATAGTTGTTAATAATAACAATCCCAAAGCTAAAATTTCTGTGTTGTTTCTTAGTTTTTTTTTGATTTTATTTAACATTTAACAATTTTTTGATTTTGCAATTAACAGTTTTAAGCTTTTAAAAATACCAAAAAAAAGCCCGTAAAATAAGGTTTTTTTTGGTTTTTTTTATAGTTAAATGCTTGATTTCCATAGATTTTAGCCTATAAGCTCCTCTTTCCTAAAATATATTAAATTTGTCTATATTTTTTGGATTTATTGAGATCTTAAAACTCAATTAGCTATTTAAAACGTAAATATTTTAAGAAGAGAAGTGTGGACGGTTAAGGTTACCAAAAAATTTGTCGTACACACTTCAACATTATATAAATTTTATTCTTAGAATTTATATAGAAGCTAGTGTGCGCCGTTTTTAAACTTGAGAGTTTGATCATGGCTCAGAACGTACGCTGGCGGCACGCCTAACACATGCAAGTCGAACGAAGTAGCAATACTTAGTGGCAGACGGGTGAGTAACATGTGGGTATCTACCCTTTGGCCTGGAATAACACGAGGAAACTTGTGCTAATACCGGATAAGTCTTCACGGAGAAAGCTTTATGCACCATTGGATGAGCCTGCACTTGATTAGTTTGTTGGTGGGGTAATGGCCTACCAAGACTTTGATCAATAGCTGATTTGAGAGGATGATCAGCCACATTGGGACTGAGACACGGCCCAAACTCCTACGGGAGGCAGCAGTGGGGAATCTTGCACAATGGAGGAAACTCTGATGCAGCGATGCCGCGTGAGTGAAGAAGGCCCTTGGGTTGTAAAGCTCTTTCGTCGGGGAAGAAAATGACTGTACCCGAATAAGAAGGTCCGGCTAACTTCGTGCCAGCAGCCGCGGTAATACGAAGGGACCTAGCGTAGTTCGGAATTACTGGGCTTAAAGAGTTCGTAGGTGGTTGAAAAAGTTGGTGGTGAAATCCCAGAGCTTAACTCTGGAACTGCCATCAAAACTTTTCAGCTAGAGTTTGATAGAGGAAAGCAGAATTTCTAGTGTAGAGGTGAAATTCGTAGATATTAGAAAGAATACCAATTGCGAAGGCAGCTTTCTGGATCATTACTGACACTGAGGAACGAAAGCATGGGTAGCGAAGAGGATTAGATACCCTCGTAGTCCATGCCGTAAACGATGTGTGTTAGACGTTGGAAATTTATTTTCAGTGTCGCAGCGAAAGCGATAAACACACCGCCTGGGGAGTACGACCGCAAGGTTAAAACTCAAATGAATTGACGGGGACCCGCACAAGTAGTGGAGCATGTGGTTTAATTCGAAGATACGCGCAGAACCTTACCAACACTTGACATGTTCGTCGCGACTTTAAGAGATTGAAGTTTTCGGTTCGGCCGGACGAAACACAGGTGCTGCATGGCTGTCGTCAGCTCGTGTCGTGAGATGTTGGGTTAAGTCCCGCAACGAGCGCAACCCTCACTTTTAGTTGCCATCATTTAGTTGGGCACTCTGAAAGAACTGCCAGTGATAAGCTGGAGGAAGGTGGGGATGACGTCAAGTCCTCATGGCCCTTACGTGTTGGGCTACACACGTGCTACAATGGTATTTACAAAAGGAAGCAAAACGGCGACGTTTAGCAAATCCTAAAAAAATACCTCAGTTCGGATTGCACTCTGCAACTCGAGTGCATGAAGCTGGAATTACTAGTAATCGTGGATCAGCGTGCCACGGTGAATGCGTTCCCGGGTCTTGTACACACCGCCCGTCACACCATGGGAGTTGGTTCTACCTTAAGGCAAGGTTTAAAACCCTTGACCACGGTATAGTCAGCGACTGGGGTGAAGTCGTAACAAGGTAGCCGTAGGGGAACCTGCGGCTGGATTACCTCCTTTCTAAGGATGAATGGAATTTTATTTCGTTCTAAATAATAAACAGGCTAATGTTGACCGTCCTCATTTCTCTTCTTAAAATTAGTGTTTCTCTTGCATGGGGGCCGGTAGCTCAGTTGGTTAGAGCACACCCTTGATAAGGGTGGGGTCGAAAGTTCGAGTCTTTCTCGGCCCACCAATTTAAGATCTTGGGGGGATTAGCTCAGCTGGGAGAGCGCCTGATTTGCATTCAGGAGGTCAGCGGTTCGATCCCGCTATCCTCCACCAGAGACACTTAGCTGTGAAATTTGTGAATAATTTAATAATTAATATCAATATCTATATCCGAACATTAGTAATGTTTTTAACTAGTGTTCATATAAAAAATTTGATTCAACACAGAATTTTTTTCTGTGCATAAATCAAGCGTTTAAGGGCGTGTGGCGGATGCCTTGGCACTGAAAGACTATGAAGGACGTGATATACTGCGATAAGTTTCGGGGAGCTGTATGTAAGTTTTGATCCGAAAATTTCCGAATGGGGAAACCCACCACTTTATGTGGTACTTTAAATTGAATACATAGATTTTAAAGAGATAACCTGGAGAACTGAAACATCTAAGTAACCAGAGGAAAAGAAATCAATT
>CACNIF010000006.1:0-7500 GCA_902620465.1 uncultured Pelagibacteraceae bacterium | reverse complement strand
GTACTAATAGCTCAATTGGCTTGATTTATGCACTGAAAAAAATTTTAGAAGATATTGATAGTTAAATTTATAAACCCCGACAATTTTGTCGGGGTTTTTTTTTGACTATTTGCTAATTTTTAATTTAATAAAATTAAATTTAAGTAAACCTTCGATGATTGACGAGAAAATCAAAGTTGAAATTAAATTATACGCAAAAAATGGTAATGCTAAAAAATAACATGTAAAAAAACCGTTCAAACTATATCCATATGATCCCAAAGACCAAACACCAAAATTAGTAATTACAAAGAATAAACATGCCCCCAATAAAGATCCAAAAATTCTATTTAATAAATTGAATGTAAAAAATTTTGATAAAAGTCCAATTAAAACAACGCTACCCCATGTAAAAAAAGTAACACTATGAAGACCAATAATAAAGTCTGTTATAATAAAGCATAGTAAAAGAGTAGGAATATATCTTATCCCTAATAAAGCAGGCACGTAAAAACTTAAAGCTAATAAACTTGTAAAATTTGGAGGATGTGGAATAAATCTACTAGCTGCTAAGGCTAAAAATATTCCAATAGATATTTTAATGTTTTTTTCCATTAGAAACTTCTACCTATCATAAAATTAAATGATCTTCCAGGTGCTTTGTACTCAAAAGCTTCAGAATATCTTTTATGAGTAATGTTTCTGGCAGATATATTCAAATTATACTTATCAAATAGTTTGTAATTTAATATGTAATCTGCAGTCAAATAATTTGAAAGTATAACATCCTCAAAACTATTGTTTACATTACCATAATCTCTTCTTTCACCAACATATTTAATATTTATTGTTTGTTTTAAATTATTGTTAAATATGTGAACGGCAGACAAATTTATTTGATGTCTAGGAACTCTCACATTCATTTCATCGTTACATGCAGCTGAACCAGGGCCTCCGGTTGCATCAGGGTCGTCACAAGTAGTGCCATCGTGCGACTCTGTCCTAGTATATCCTAAGTTAAATGAGTAATTTTCATTTATTTTCCAGCCAGCCATTAATTCAAGTCCATAACTTTCTGTTTTTGAATTAGTATTGTCCAAAACATATTGATCTGCTTCACCTGCATAAGAAATTTCTCGACCCCCACCATGAGATGCCCATCCTTTAATATCATTTTTATATTCTAGAAAAAAAGCTGTAGCACTTAAGTTAAAATCATTTTGTGGAAAAAATTTATCAATACCAATATCAATACTTTTTCCAGTTTCTGCTTTTAAACTCTCTTTATTTATTAAATAATGCCCGTGGTGGTAAGAATTTAAAGCTGGAAACCTCACTGAGGTTCCAATATTTGATCTTAATTTTGTATTATTATCAGGTTTATAAGCTATTGTAGCTCTTCCAGTGTAGTAATCTTCAGCAGTGGTATGATAATCTCTTCTCAAACCAAAAGTGGTGTAAATATTCTCTTTCGGTCTTAGCTGTAAGTCAAAATATTGAGAAAATATTGCTTCATCACTTTCGGCATATGCGCTACCTGTATAATAATTGTAAAGTTCAGCTTTATCAAATTCATTATCGAAGCCAAAAATTATTCTATTATCTAAGTCAAAATTATATTCTGATACTAAATTGATTGCATCTCTATATCCGTAATAATTATTTCTACTATTTCCTGTTACATTTCTTAAAACATAAGTATTATTGTATGATAAGGTATTCTTTAAATTTCCATAATTATTTACTAAACGCGCTGTATATATAGCTTGCTGATCATCTGTAGCTTCAATATCATTTTGTGATCTATTGACTGAGTCATACTCTAATAATGAGTCATTATAATAAAGATAATTTTCCAATCTAAAATTTTCATTAAAATTGTAACCATAATTGATTGTTAAACTATCACTTCTATAACCATCCTTTTCAGAGTTATCTCTCATTGCAGATTCCCCATCAGTAGCTAGGTTTGTAAAACCCACATAATAATCATAATCATTATATTTTCCATCAAAGCTTAAATCTATTTTTTTTGTCCCAAATGAACCTGAGGAGATGTTGAAATCTTGATTATGACCTTCTCGACCTTTTTTTGAAAATATTTGAACTGTTCCCGCTAATGCGCCGCTTCCATATAAAGAGCTTTGTGCACCCTTTAAAACTTCAACTCTATCAATTGATCCAGAAGTTAAATTGTTGAAGTAGTAATCATTAGAGGGAGTAGACGGGTCTGAAACTTTAACACCGTCTATATAGACTGTAGAATATCTCTTTGGCTGACCTCTTAACTGAATTCCTGAAACAGTTCCATAACCGCCTTGTTGAAAATAATTTAGACCATTAAGATTATTGTCTAAGACATCACCAATGAAAAGTTCACTTGAATTTGAAATAGTATTTCTATCAACAACCTCAACATCGCTGCCTACGATACCTTTTGATTGTAGTGTCTTACCTGGTGATATTACTATAACAGGAATATCTTTTGCTAATAAATTAGTAAAATTTAGTAACATTGCAATAAGTAAGAAATAATTAAGCTTTTTCATATTCGACCTATCAGTTCACTGGAGATAATGTTTCTCCAACATTTGTTAATAATATGCCGATGCTAATTATTATTAGTAGAACTAGACTTTTCCTGGCCATCATTCAACAGCGGACTTTGCTGGGTGGCACTCCGACTTTACGGTTGCAGGTACAGCCAATGATTTTCGCATTGATTCCCCACCACGATTCAGCACTAATAGTATATTATTTTAAAATAAGCTGTAAAGAGTATTATGCAGCTCTGTAATAGTCTTTTTTAAATTTTTATGATATGTGTAAAAAATATACAATTGATGTTAATAAAAAAACTGGTAATTAAAAGTTCTTAAAATTATGTATGATATAAAATTTTTTAAAGACTCATCATCTCTTAAAGAAAAAATTACTAATAAAAAAATTTCAAAAGATGATAGTGAGGATATTATTGCTGAATTGGACCATTTGAGAAGCAAAACACCCTATATATATAATATTGAAACAACAAACTATTGCAATATGAAGTGCGTAATGTGTCCGCGTACAATGTTTATGACAAGAAAAAATATTTGGATAAATGATGACTTATTTGAAAAGCTTACAGACAAAGTTAGTAAACATAATGATAAAGATTTAGAAAAATTTTGGAGCTGGTTGGAAAATGATTATCACTATTCTCCAAAAGAAGTTTCTGAAAATGGTTTTTACTTTTCTATTGTATCAAGATGTTTAGTTTTACACGGTTTTGGAGAACCTTTTTTGGATAAAAAGTTAATTCAAAGACTTGAAATTTGCAAAAAGAAAAATATTCCAACTTATTTTTCATGTACTCCAGCAACAATGACTGTTGAAAAAGCCAAAATGGCTATGGATAGTGGCCTAACTGTCTTGAAATTTTCATTAGATGCTATGGATGAAAGAAAAATTCAAAAGATAAGAGGAAAAAGAGCTAACTTTGAAGAGTCGGTAAATAAAATTTTGACTTTGATTGATTATAAAAAAGCCAAAGGTTTAAAAACTTTATTGGTACCATGTATGATAGATTTATCTATAGATAAAACAGACCATAAAATGCATAAAGAATTTCTTAATTTTTGGAAAGATAAAGATGTTTTTGCATACATAAAAAGCCAAGATAATAGATGGCTCTATGAGAATGATGAAGAATTAAAAAGTAAATCTCATTATGAAAATCAATATTGTGAATATCCATGGTTAAGCCTCACGGTCATGGCTGATGGCAATGTAGTACCTTGTACACAAATCTCAAATAATGAATTAGTATTAGGTAATGTGAATGAACAATCTTTAGAAGAGATATGGAATGGTGAAAATTACAAAAAATTAAGAGAAATGCACGTTACTGGAAAATTTCCCAAAAATCACAAGTGTAGTAATAAATGTGATATGAAGAAACTTTACCAGTACCTTTCTTAGAATAAATATTTTATCTTCCTTTTCTCAATTCTACAGTTGCATCATCATCGGTGATGTTAACTATTTTTCTTAAAGTAATATCTGGTAAATTGTCAGAATTAAATTTTTTAAAATTCCATATTAAATGCTCAATGATTAACTTAAAAAACCATTTAATATTGTCACTTTCATAATAAGCAATTAGGATACACAAAAAAGGATAAGTTAAATTATTCCATGGTAACAATAATCTTAATCCATCAAGCAATCTTGCTCTTTTTTGGTAATTATAATAATCAGAACCATGACTATCATCTTTAAACTCATTAATTTTATTTTCAAATTCAGATTTAATATTTGTTTTTAAATATTTATTAGAAATAATTGCAAGCATTCCAAATAAGATTTTTGTTTTAGATAAATTGATCTTTAAGTTTATTTTTGCATGTTCTCTAAACATCTCCCAGTTGATTCTATGTCTCCAAGTAAAAACTTTTAAAAGAGGTTGTTTAGTATAGTTAATGAAATGATCATTATCATAAGCATCTTTATCGCTTATATCCAACAAATATTGCTCTTCTTGTTCCATAGATTTACCAAGGTATCCATGTTCTCTAGCATATTCATACAATGGAGTACCAGGTAATGCTTGTGCATAATTTACACTCACTGTATAACTAATTTTTTTTCTAAGACCATCCGGATAATATTTCATTGTTTTCTTTAAAAAATCAATTGTTTCACCAATAGTCGTATCACTTTCTCCTGGCATTCCTACTACAAGCTGCACAACAGTAGATAAATTAGCCTCATAAACATTTTTTAACGCTTTGATATTTTGTTCTAGGGTTATTTTTTTTTCCATAACTCTTAACATTCTAGGACTACCAGACTCAATCCCAAATATAACTGCTTCACAACCATTTTTTTTCCAATGTTTTAACATTTCTAAATCAACTGTATGTGCTCTTACACCACCCGCTGTCCAAGATAACCCCAATTTACCAAATTCATTAACTAATTCAGTTGTCTCTTTTTTGTAAGCACCAAAATTTTCATCACCTATTCCTAAATATCCCACATTATATTTTTCTTTTAACATTTTGATAAAATCTATTACTTTTTGGAAAGGTTGAACTCTATAACCTTTTTCAAAACGATGGCAAAAGGTGCATCTTGCGACACAACCTTTCGCCACAACAACGGTGGCCGTTCTTACGTTAATTTTTTTTTCTTTATTATTGGGATCAAATCTTTTCCCACCAGCATAATTTATATAATGATCAATAGATTTATCATCTTCTAGAATTTTATAATCTGGGCTTTCTAAAAGTGGAGCTGGAAGAGGATGTTCGTAACCAGTAAATTGTAAATTGTTAAATTTATCTATAAAAGTTATACCCTTAATTTTAGACAGTTCTTCATCTGTTGTTTTTTTTTGTTTAATCGAATTGATTAAATTTTTTACGATTATTTCACCATCACCGACTACACAATAATCAACTCCTGCTTTTTTATGTAATATTTCCGCACTGGCAGCTAAACCACCTCCTAAAAAAATTATAGTTTTTTTATTAATTTCTCTAATAATTTTTGATAAGTATTTAGAATATGCATATGCAGTAGATACAACTGCACTAATTCCTACGGCATCATATTTGTTTCTTTTAAAGTGTTCGTAAATTTCCTCATGTTTATATCTATGATAATCGATATTATAAAAATGAACATCTTCACCATTATTTCTTAAAGCTTGAACTATAGCCATAGACCCTACTGGTGGAAATCTTGTAGGAATAGGTCTTATAGGTGTAGTAACTATGCAAATTTTCATTAAAAAAGGATATTAGTCATATAAAAATATTTCACAATAAAAAGTTAAAATTTTAATTATCAATAGCTCTCGTTATAACTTCGCATTTAGCAACTTGAGATACAAAATTGCCACAAATAGTAAATAAGATACTTAATTAATTCATAATTATTCTAATAAATGTATAAATATTTTAAATGTTAAAAAATTTAATTCTCGCTGATTTAAAATTTGAATATAAAAAACAAAATTTACTTTTAGAAAAATTTAGTATTGAAAATAAATATAATGATATTGGTTTTAATTTAAACTCTAAAGAAAAATCAAAAGCTCGAAATTACCTAATAGACTTACTTAAAAGATTAAACTCATCTTTGACAAACCATTTAAACGATATTCATGAATTGAATTATTCGAGATTACAATGGCAAAAAATAACTTATAGTTGGTTATACCGTTTTATTTGTAATTATTATGATAGATATCTCTTATTAAGCAAGATACATAAAAAAGTTGTTGTATCCGAAGCTGTAACAAAAAATTTTAACCCCACGCCAAAAGATTATTCTAATTTTATTGATTTATCGTATTCTAAAAATTGGAATTATTTTATAAGTTTAGAAATATTAAAAAATCTAAATAAAAATAATTTTAAATTAAAAAAAATAAAAAAAAAAATTATTAATACAAAATTAATTAGTTATTTACCCCAGAAAGAAAATAATGTTAAAAATAAAGCTCAAAATTTCTTAAGTAAGTTTAAAAATGACAATTTATTTATCCAGGGAATTGGTATTCAAAAGGTAGACTTAATAAAACTTTATCTAAAATTAGGTTATATTCCATTTAAAATAAATGAATTTGAACAATATAATTATTCAATTCCTAAAAATAAAAAAAAGAGGAGAGGACTTAACAAATTTAAAACTGCAAATGAATTCGAGGTTATTTTAGCTAAAAATATTTTAAAACATATACCTTATTCATACTATGAAAATTTCAAGGAATTATTAGATGTTTCAAAAAATTTAAATTATTCCCCAAAAAACATTTTTACAGGTCAGCTGCATATAAATTCTGACTTATTTAAGATCTGGATTTCAACACCAGAAATGAATAATAAAAATTTGTTTATCATGAGTCATGGAGGAAATGAGTTTACAAATAAGGGTTTAGAATTGATCAATGAATTAGTAATATCCAAAAAACTTTTGTCAATTTATCAAAAAAAAAATAAAAAAACTATAAATTGCTCAAGGACTTATCTAACAAATTTAAATTCTAAAAATAAAAAAAAAAATATTATTTTAATAGACATAGAGAGGCCAATTTACAATGATTTTAGAATTGGACCTTCTTCAGCTCAAATAGTGAAATCCTTTAATCAAAACTTAAACTTAATTAATTTAACAAAAAAAAATAAGCTTATATTTAAAAAATTTTTGTTAATACCATATAAAAATGAAGGTTATAATAGTTATAAATTTTATAAAAAAAAAATTAATTCAAAGAAAATCATTAAACCAAAAACAGCATTATCTTTTATTAATCGAAATTCTATAAGTATCTGTAAGTACCCCTTTACAATTTATTTACAATCATTATTGATATGTCCAACAATCTTATTTATTTCAGGTGATTGGGAATTTAATAGTTATTTTAAAAAAAATAAAAAAAATCTAGAGAAAAATAATATGCTATTTTATGATGAAAATAAATTGTATAAACATTTGGAATTAATACAAGCAAACCCACTCAAATGGTGG
>CACNIF010000005.1 GCA_902620465.1 uncultured Pelagibacteraceae bacterium | reverse complement strand
GCTCCATCATAATTAAGAATTAAACCAGCTATATAATGTGATCCAAGATTTATATTGTACTCTGCATCCTTTGTTAGCCTTGATTTTGAATAAGGAAGCTTTGCTTGTTTGGCAACCACTTTTGCAGTGTATGGCATTAGTTGCATTAAACCTTTTGCACCTGCATGACTATTGGCGCTTAAATCAAATTCACTCTCTTGTCTTATTATTGATAAAATAAAAGCAGTTTCTGGAATTTTTCTTCCATTTATATATTTGGGTGTACTTATAATTGGATAATTGAATTTATTATGAAATCTTTTTTCATATGAAGCTATTTTTGCAATTTGAATCGCAAAATCAAACCTATCAATACTAGTAGCCAGCTGTGCAGCCAAAATTTCACTTCCATTCTCGATATTATCATTAGCTAGATGACGAAGAATATGTTTGGTGTATTTGTCGTTATTGAGTTCATCGAGAAGATAAATTATTTTTACTAATTCTTTTTTAAAAAAATAATCTTTATATTCTTTCGAAACCTCCAAATCTTTTGTAAGTTCAAAAGTTTTATCAGGATTTAGCTCCATAAATGCTAATTGACCATAATAAGTAGTTAAAAATCCTGCAGCCTTTTGAAGCCATTCAATAGCCAAGTCTTTTTCGCCAATTTTTTGGTATGTCTTTCCTAACCAATAAGCACCACGAGATACACTTATGGGATAACCTACATTATTATAAAAGTTTTCAAAATGATCTTTTGCTAATAATGGATCATTTAAAAAACTTAGTGCTATCCATCCACTCATCCACTCAGCTGATGCATATTCAGGTCCTTCAGTTAATGCATGATTACTTGAAACTTTATAAGCTAATTCAAACTTTTTTTTATAAATAAGCGATCTTGAAATAATTTCTCTCTCTATCCACCACTTGTCAGGTCTAACTAAATAGTTTTTTGTATTATTGATCTTTAATAAAATTTCCAGAGAACTATCAACTCTACCTCTTTTTCGTCTCCATTTTAGCCTGTCGTAATTTAATCCTGCATCATTTTTAAATTTAGTAGGTACTTTTGCAATAGCATTATCTACACCATATGACTTACTCATCAAAAGTTGCCTTGCTGTGTATAAAAGCTGATAATCTTTTGGTAAATATCTTAAAAGTCTCTTTAAATCCCAATATTTATTATTCCAGGCAAGGTAATCTGCTCTTTTAATATAATCGTCAGAATTTAGATATTTTTTAAATTTTTTCCTATAAAATTTAAGTTCGGATCTGTTGAGTTCGGCTGTGATCCATCCTTTTTTAATAAAAGAAATTCCCTTTTGCTTATTGCCTAGTAGAATATAGCTTTCTCCTAATATCATTTTTCCAAAACCGCTCAATGGTTCGTTAGTTTCAAACCAATTTATAATCTTTTTTGGTGATACAGTATCTGTTGAAAGTTTATGTTCTGCTAAATATTTAATTCTACCTATTCTCGGGTAATCCTCATTAGCATCAATAAATGCTTTATATTCATAATATGAGGCTTTATTTCCTTTTGTTAAGAGATGTCTCCATTGTATGAAATTGTAAATTGATTTATCCCTAGCTCTTTTTGAAGTTTTTAAAGCAGAGGTCCACTTTGCTTGTTTCATTTCACTTAAAGCTTTTTTTGCTAATGCAAAATCTTTTTTACTGTAATATTTTGATTTTTTAACTGGAGCGTCTTTTTTTACCCCTGCTATCAAAGGTTTTTTTTAGGTAGAATTATACCTATATTCACCTTTTTCTCTGTAACCTTTTTGTAATCAGTCTGTTTCTGCTCGTTTTTAATGACTTTTTTAGTTGATGGTTTTTTCAATGGTTTTAAGACATCTACAAGGAGTTTCTTTTCTTCTTCCTTTTTACTTTGTATAGGCTTTTTTAATGGTATTATTTCTGCAAATGTTTGAGTAGACTGATTAAAAATTACAATCAAACCAATAATTAATAAGAATTTTTTAAACATATTCTTTTACTATATGAATCTTTAGACTATGTTATAAGTATTTATGTTTAAAGGTTCAAATGTTGCTTTAGTCACTCCATTTAAAAATAATCAACTTGATGAGGAAAATTATATCAAGTTAATACATTTTCACATCGAAAATGGCACAAATGGTCTAGTACCCGCTGGTACAACTGGGGAGTCACCAACTTTAAGTCATGAAGAGCATCAAAAAGTAATTGAACTATGCGTTAAAGAGAGTAATGGTAAATTACCTGTTATTGCTGGAACTGGATCTAATTCCACAAAGGAGGCAATTTCTCTAACAAAACATGCTGAAAAAATAGGTGCAAATGGAGCTCTCGTGGTTACTCCATATTATAATAAACCAACACAAGAAGGTTTGTATCAACATTACAAAGCTATTAATGATAATTGTGGGATACCAATACTGATTTATAATATTCCAGGAAGATCCGTAATTGATATGTCTTTAGATACGATGGCAAGATTATTTGAATTAGAAAATATCGTTGGTGTAAAGGATGCTACAGGAGACTTAAATAGAGTAAATCAAACATTGGAAAAAATGGGAAAAGAATTTATTCAATTAACTGGAAATGACGACAATGCAATGGACTTTAATAAAAGGGGAGGTGTTGGAGCTATAAGCGTTACAGCTAATATAGCACCTAAATTATGTTCTGAATTTCAAGAAAATTCTGTAAAAAATGATGACAAATCAATTCAAGAAACTGCAAAATTAGATGAAATATTACAGCCTTTACATAGTGCAATGTTTGTTGAGAGCAATCCAAGTCCAGTTAAATATGCGGCAAAATTATTAAATCTTTGCAATGATGATGTGAGACTTCCATTAGTTAAAGTTACAGAAAAAACAAAAGATATTGTGGAAAGAGCTCTCCGGTCATCTAACTTGATTTAATGAAAAAAAAAACCAATCAAGGTTTAAAAATAATCTGTTTAAATAGAAAAGCCAGTTTTAATTATTTTTTTGAAAGTCTCTTAGAGGCTGGAATTGTTCTAAAAGGTTCGGAGATCAAATCTTTAAGGCAAGGAAAAGTTAATATAGCAGATTCTTACGCTGTTGAAAAAAATGGAGAAATTGTTTTAATTAATTCTCACATAGCATCTTACAAAGAAGCAAGTTACATAAATCACAAACCTCTGGATGAAAGAAAACTTTTACTAAATAAAAGAGAAATAAATAAACTTATAGGTAAAATGCAAAGAGAAGGTTTCACAATAATTCCAACAAAAATGTATTTTAAGAAAGGTAAAGCTAAAATTGAGTTAGCTGTCGCTAAAGGAAAAAAACAATTTGATAAAAGAGCTGCGATTAAAAGAAGAGATTGGAATCGTGATAAGGCAAGATATGTCAGAAAAACAAGCTAAAATTATTTATTTAAGTATTGGATCTAATCTTGGCAACAGAAAAAAAAATATAGAAAAAACTAAATTTAAATTATATTCCAAAGGTATAAATATAATTAAATCCTCTAATTACTACGAAACTTTATCTTGGCCAAATCCAAACAATCCAAAATTTTATAATATTATCTTAAAAGTTTCATCAGATCTGAAAATATTAGAACTATTTAAAATTTGTAAGCAGATAGAAACATCTTTAGGAAGAAAAAAGGCTCCTAAAAATTCGCCACGTACATGTGATATTGATATTATTGATTATAATCAAAAAATTACTGTTAATGACATAAATGTTCCCCATCCTAGAATGCACCTTAGAAACTTTGTATTAATACCATTATTTGAAATAGAAAAGAATTGGAGATACCCTAATTCCAAACGATATATAAAAAATCTTATTTTTTCTTTGTCAAATAGTGACATTAGATCTATTAAACTTGTTTGAATTAATGATATAATTAAGAATGTTAAATTCTGAAGAACTTATAAATAAGGTCAAAAATTATAATAAATTTTTGAATCCTGATAAACTAAATAAAGCTTACGATTTTGCAGTTAAGGCGCACGAGAATCAAAAAAGAGCATCAGGAGATCCATATTCGGTTCATCCAATTGAAGTAGCAAATATTTTAACAGATTTAAAGTTAGATAGTGCAACTATAACAACTGGTTTATTACACGATACTATCGAGGATACGTATGCAACCTATGAGACGATCAAAGGAGAGTTTGGAATTGAAGTGGCTGATTTAGTTGATGGAGTAACAAAAATTTCTGTATTTGAAAATACTGCATCACCGAACTCAAAAGCGGAAAACTTTAGAAAGTTAATTTTAGCTACATCAAAAGATATTAGAGTTTTATTAGTTAAAATTGCTGATCGCTTACACAATATGAGAACCATTAAAGCAATTAAAAAAAAAGATAAAAGACAAAGAATAGCTCAGGAAACAATGGAAATATATGCACCTCTAGCTGACAGAATGGGTATGCATAGAATTAGAGATGAATTAGAAGATTTATCTTTTGAGATTTTGAATAATGATGCAAGGTCATTAATTCAAAAACGATTAGATGAAATAAAATTAGACAAAAAAGATATTTTTGAAACATTATCAAATGAAATTAGTATATTATTATTTAAGAATAATATTCAGTCAAAAATTTTTGGTAGAGAAAAAACTCCTTTTTCAATTTGGAGAAAAGTTCAAAAGAAAAGAGTCTCGTTAGAGCAAATCACGGATATAATTGGATTTAGAATTATTCTAGATAATATAGATGATTGTTATAAAACTTTAGGAATACTTCATAAAAAGTGGAATTGTATTCCAGGAAAATTCAAAGATTATATATCATCACCGAAAATTAACGGGTATAAGTCAATACACACCGCAGTAATTGGGTCTTATAAAAAACCAATAGAAATACAAATACGAACAAAAAAAATGCACGATTTTGCTGAGCGGGGGATAGCATCGCACTGGCAATATAAATCTTCAGAAAAATTTAATTCTTTAACATGGAAAGAGTATGATTGGTTAAAAGATTTAGTCGAGATTATAGAAAAAAATGAAAATCCTGAACATTCGTATGAATATACTAAAATGCAAATGTTCCAAGAAAATGTGTTTTGTTTTACGCCTAAAGGATCTGTGATTAAGTTGCCAAAAAATGCAACACCAATTGATTTTGCATATGCAGTACACACAAAAATAGGTGATACGGCTGTTGGTTGTGAGATCAATGGTAACAAAGGAGAATTACAAAGTATTTTAAGAAACGGAGATACGGTAAAGATTATAACATCTAAAAATAATTCTCCATCACTACATTGGATACCAATTACTAAAACAGGTAAGGCTAGATCTGCTATTAGAAAGTATTGGCATGATAAAGGAGAAAAAAAACAGGAAAGAGTAAAAAAATACAATACCACTCTTTGGATTTCTTTACCTGATAAACCAGGTCAATTAGGTAATGTTAGTTCACTCATAGGTCAACATAAATTAAATATATCAAATCTTGAGATGGTTGGAAAAAACCCTAATTATATTAATTTCAAGTTTCAACTTATAATAAGAGATCTTAAAAATTTTACTAATTTTATTGCAGAGCTTAAACAAAAAGGTATAAAATTTAAGATAATCAGACACGAAGATAAAAGAAATGCTTTCACACAAAAAATCCTTAAATATTTTAAGAAAAACTGATGCGCTCTTAGAAGGACATTTTGTATTATCATCTGGTCTACATTCTTCAAAATACATTCAATGTGCAAAACTTTTAAGTTTTCCTCATTTAGCTGAAAAAATATGCAAATCTCTGGCTAGCAAGATTAAAAAAAATTTTAGTAAATTTGATCTTATTCTATCTCCAGCAATGGGAGGCATAATAATTGGTTATGAAATAGGTAGAATTTTAAAAAAAGAAACTATTTTTTGTGAAAGAGTAAAGGGTAAATTTACACTAAGAAGAGGATTTAAGATAAGAAAAGGATCAAAGGTTTTAATAATTGAAGATGTTATTACTACAGGAAAGTCCAGTATCGAATGTGTCAAATTAATAAAAAAAGCTAACGCAAAATTAATAGGATTTGCCTCTATAATTGACAGGTCAAATAAAAGAAATCTAAAAATAAAAAGTAAAATTATTTCTCATCTTAAAATAGATGTGCCAGTTTTTAATAAAAAACAAATACCAAATAGTTTAAAGCTTATTCCTATAACAACTCCAGGGAGTAGATTTACAAAATGAAACGTTTAGGGGTAAATATAGATCATGTAGCAACTTTAAGAAATGCTAGAGGTGAAAATCATCCCGATCCAGTTTACGCTGCCAAATTTGCTAAAAAAGTTGGGGTAGATTCAATTACAATTCATTTAAGAGAAGATAGAAGACATATTAATGATGCTGATGCAAAAAGAATATGTTCTATAAAAGGATTACTGGTAAATTTAGAAATTTCTACTAATTCAGATATTGTTAAAAACGCAATGAAAATAAAACCTAATTTTATTTGTATTGTTCCTGAAAAGAGAAAAGAAATAACTACTGAAGGTGGTTTAGATTTAATTAAAAATAGAAATATAATACAAAATATAATTAAAAAATTTAAACGATTAGATATTAGAACTAGTCTTTTTGTTAATCCTTCTTTGAAAGACATTAAAATATCAAAAGCAATTAGCGCTGATTGTGTTGAAATACACACTGGTAAGTTATCCAATTTAGTAAAAAAACGAAAAAATTTTTCGAATGAATTAAAGAGAATTAAAGAATGCTCTTATCTCGCAAATGATTTGGGAATAGAAGTACATGCTGGACATGGTCTTGACTACAAAACAACAAAAATTTTAACTAGTATAAAAGAGATAGAAGAGTTTAATATTGGACATTTTATAATAGGGGAGTCGATTTTTATGGGTTTCAAGAATGTGGTTAAAAAATTTAAGACTATCATTAAGTAACATGAAAATTTTAGGTGTAGGCGTAGATATAGTTAAGAATAACAGATTTAAGATCCTAACAAGAAAAGGCAACTTTATACTTCGAACTTTTAGTAAAAATGAAATAAATTTTTCAAAAAAAAAAAATATGAAAATAGCTTTTTTTGCAAAAAGATTTGCAGCAAAAGAATCTTTTTCTAAATCTTTAGGTACTGGAATTAGAGATAATCTTAACTTTAAAGATATTGAAGTTCTAAATGATAAATTCGGCAAGCCTTATTTTCGTAAAACAAAAAAAATTGGTAATCTTATTTATAAAAAATTTAAAGTTAAAAATTACCATTTGTTCCTTTCAATTTCTGATGAAAAAGACTATTCAATAGCATTTACAATTATTCAAAAACAATAATGTTTAATAAAAATTTTCTAATTGAAAACACCAAAACATTTTTTTATGCACTAATAATAGCTATTTTTATTAGATCTATAATTATTCAACCATTTTATATACCCTCCTCGTCAATGGAGCCTAACCTTTTAGTTGGAGATAGATTGTTTGTCAGTAAATATTCTTTTGGTTACAGCAAACATTCTTTTCCATTTAGTCCACCAATCTTCAAAGGTAGGATTTTTTTTAATGAACCTAAAAGAGGTGATGTAGTTGTTTTTAAAACACCGGCAGATAACAGAACTGATTACATAAAAAGATTAATTGGTCTTCCAGGAGACAAAATTCAGTTTATAAATTCTGAATTATATATAAATGATAATATAATTTTTAAAAATAAAACATCAAATAATGATAAAATTTTTTGTGGAAAAAAAATAGTTGATGTTTTTTCTTTTAAAGAGAAATTGCCTAATGGCTATGATTATAAAACAGTTTATTTTAAGAATGGATCTTTTCAAAATTCTGATATTTTTATTGTGCCTAAAGATAATTACTTCTTTTTAGGAGACAATAGAGATTGCTCAAAAGATAGCAGATATTTATCAAGTGTAGGCTACGTTCACAAAGATAATCTAGTTGGCAAGGCACAATTTATTTTCTTTTCCTCTGACAGATCTTTTGGAAGTATTTTTTATTTTTGGAAATGGGATCAGTCAATTAGATTTGATAGATTTTTTAAAAAGATCAGATAATGAAAACACTCTATACAAGTCTTGAAAAGAAATTAGGTGTAAATTTTAAAGATAAAAATCTCTTGGTAAAATCACTGACACATAAAAGTTTTGATAATCAGGATAATAATGAAAAAATTGAATTTTTGGGTGACAGAGTTTTAGGCCTAGTTATTGCTAAAAAACTTTTAGAAATTTACCCAAATGAGAAGGAGGGTATTTTAGATAAAAAATTTGCATCACTTGTTAACAGAAAAACCTGTTTACAAATTGCAAATGAAATCGAATTAGAAAAATATATATTAATTTTTAGACCTAGAAATAAGAAAACAATCATTGAGGATAAAGTTGTTGCTGATAGTTGTGAAGCCCTAATAGGTGCAATTTATTTAGATAGAGGTTTTACAACTGTAGAAAAAACTATTCTTAATTTATGGAAAAAACATTTAGAAAGAAGTGTGATAACAGAAATCGATGCAAAAACAAAATTACAAGAATTATCTCTTAAAAAATTTAAAAAATTACCAACTTATAAGCTAATATCCAATACTGGTCCAAGACACAAACCACTATTTAAGGTCGGTGTAAAATTATTTAATACAAAATTATTTATATCTGAAGGTAGATCGAAAAAAGACGCTGAACAAAATGCAGCAATACTTTGTTTAAAGAATATTATTTAATTATGACTTGGGATGATGAAGGTTTTTTAATTTCAAAAAATAAATATAGTGAAAATTCGTTAATTGTCGAAATTTTTACTAAAAATTATGGAAAAGTGTCCGGGATTATTTTTGGAGGAACCTCGAGGAAAATTAAGAATTATCTTCAGTTAGGAAATCAATTGTATGTAAATTATTCCTCTAAAACAGAAAATAAGATTGGTAATTTTAAAATTGAAATACTTAAGGCTTACACACCTGTGTTTTTTGATAATTATAGAAAACTACTATGTATTTTTTCCGCTTTTCAATTGATCAAAATTTTAACTGCTGAGTCTCAAAAAAATTTAAAGATTTACAGTTTAATCAAAAATTTTTACACTTTTTTAGAAAAAGAAAATTGGATAAAGAATTATATTTTTTGGGAATTAGAATTCTTTAAAGTTATTGGTTATGATCTTGAGTTAAAGAATTTAGTTAAAAAAGAACTTATAAATAATGAAGTTAAGTATTTTGTTAAATCTACAAAAGAAAATAAAATTGTTCCAAATTTCTTAATAGATAACAATCAGGATTTTTTAAATGAGGAAATTTTAATTGATGGATTAAGACTAGTTGGTGATTATTTAGAAAAAAGTATATTGAAACCTAATAATATCAATTATCCATTAAACAGATTAAGGTTTTTAAACACATTCAAATAATCAATCCAATATTTTATCAATCCTATCTGCATAATAGCTAACAATTGCGTTAGCACCTGATCGTTTAAATGAAATAAGACTTTCTAAGATAGCATTATTATTTACAAAACCTTTATCAATAGCATTAGATATTAAAGTGTACTCACCGGACACTTGATAGGCAAATACTGGTATTTTAAATTTTTCTTTTACAGATTTTATAATATCTAAATATGGCATACCTGGTTTAACCATTACCATATCAGCACCTTCTTTGATATCTAAGGCAACTTCCCTTAAAGCTTCATCGCTATTCCTAAAATCCATTTGATAATTCTTTTTATTACCCTTTAAGATATTTTTAGAGCCAACTGCATCTCTAAATGGACCATAGAAACTCGAGGCATATTTAATTGCATAAGATAAAATTTGTGTCATTTTAAAACCATTTTTATCTAATGATTTTCTAATTTTACCTATTCTTCCATCCATCATATCAGATGGTGCTATGACGTCACATCCCATTTCAGCTTGTAACAATGATTGTTTTATTAAAATTTCTACTGTTTCATCATTTAAGACATACCTATTATTAACCAATCCATCTTGTCCATGTGAAGTATATGGATCCAATGCAACATCACACATAATCCCGATCTCATTTTGATATCTTTTTTTGATTAACTGTAAAGCTTTACAAACTAAATTATCTTCATTTAAAGCTTCAGTTCCAAATTTATCTTTATGTTTTTTGTTAGTATAAGGAAATAGAGCAATCATTGGCAGTTTTAATTTAAGTGCTTTATCAACCACTGAGCTTAATCTATCTACTGAATAACGATGTACTCCTGGCATAGAATTAATACTTTGTTTTTTATTTTTTCCATCTATAAGAAACAATGGCAGTATAAAATCATTAGGCGTTAAATTATTTTCAGCTATTAGTCTTCTTGACCAATCATTTTTACGACTTCTTCTAAGTCTCAAATTAGGAAAATTACCAGTAATCATACTTTAATTATATTTATATTGTGCGACAAATGTTATATACAAATATATCTTAAAAAAGATAATAAACAATATTAGGAGACAATTAGCTACGATGAATTTAAATTTTAATGACTTTCAAAAGCAAGATTTGAAGTTTGACATTAAAAAACTTCAAGAGGCCTACAAACAAGTATTATCAATAAAAGGTTTTACAGGCGTTACTGGAGTATCAAATTTCGGAGCTATTTCATTAACTCAAATTCCAGGAGATCCAGACTCTATAAAGGGTAACAAGGCTAGAGGTGTGTTTTGGACAAAACCTGACTCTAGTGGAAAGGAAGCCAGAAGAGATGAAATGATAAATGAAGCTGCTTATTCAGAATTTATCAATGATTATAAAAATACTTATTTTAAAGAAGTCTTTGATGTTCTTTCATCAAAATATAAGTTAGGAAGAGTAAGAGTTTTATTAAAAGAACCAAGATCAACATTAAGTTGGCATAGAGATCCAGAACCAAGACTTCATATTCCAATTATAACAAATCCAGGATCGATAATGGTTATAGATAATGTTGCAAAACATATGCCAGCCGATGGCTCTGTTTGGATAACTAACAACACAAAGTATCATAACGCCTTTAACGGTGGAGAAGAAGACAGAATCCATTTAGTTGCTTGCGTATTAGATTACAAATTTAATTAAATTGAAAAAAGTATTCATTTCATCAGATCATGCTGGATATCAACTAAAGGAGCAGATTAAAAAAAAATTTTCTAAAAAATTTATATTTGACGATTTAGGAACTTACGACTCAAAGAACTCAGTAAATTATCCAGATTATGCACATAATCTTTGTAAGAAAGTCAGTAAAAATAATGTAAATATGGGTATTTTAGTCTGTGGATCGGGTATGGGAATGTCAATGGCGGCTAATAAACACAAGAAAATAAGAGCAGCTTTAGGTTATTCAATAAGAAACACTAAATTATCCAGATTACACAATAATGCGAATATTATTACATTAGGTTCTAGATTGACAAAAAAAGATACAGCATTTAAATGTATATCTGTGTTTTTTAATACAAATTTTGAAGGCGGAAGACATAAAAAAAGAGTTAAAAAAATTTAGGTTATTATGTCAAGTGAAACTAAATATATAAATTCAGATTATAAAGATTTTTTTGAAAAAAGTTTATCTCAATCTGATCCAGATTTATTCAAAGCTATTAATGATGAATTAGTTAGACAACAAAATCATATTGAACTTATAGCTTCTGAGAATATTGTTTCTCAAGCAGTGCTTGAAGCACAAGGTTCAGTGCTTACAAACAAATATGCGGAGGGATATCCGGGTAAGAGATATTATAATGGATGTGAGCATGTGGATGTAGCTGAGAAATTAGCTTTAGAGAGAATTAAAAAACTTTTTAATTGTAAGTATGCAAATGTACAACCACATTCTGGCGCACAAGCAAACGGAGCAGTATTTTTAGCTCTCCTTAAACCTAACGATACATTTATGGGCATGAGCTTAAATTCTGGAGGTCATATTACTCACGGATTAAAAATTTCAATGTCTGGAAAGTGGTTCAACGCGATTAGTTATGACGTAGATAAAAAATCAGAGTTGATAGATTATGAGAATGTAGAAAGATTAGCTTTAGAACACAAACCTAAATTAATTATTGCAGGAGGAAGTGCATACTCAAGAGTAATTGATTTTAAGAGATTTCGTGAAATAGCAGATAAGGTCGGTGCATACTTAATGGTTGATATGGCCCATTTTTCTGGTCTTGTTGCTGGAAAAGGTTATCCAAACCCATGTGATTATGCTCATGTAGTCACTTCAACAACTCACAAAGTTTTTAGAAGTGCAAGAGGTGGTATAATTTTATCAAATGATCTTGATCTAGGAAAAAAATTTGATACAGCAGTTTTTCCGGGGTACCAAGGTGGACCGTTAATGCATATAATTGCAGCAAAGGCCGCTGGGTTTTTTGAAGCACTTAAACCAGAATTTCAAGTTTATATAAAAAATGTTTTAGCTAATGCTAAAATGTTAGCCGAAACATTGAAAAATAATGGATTTAAAATTTACTCTGGTGGTACAGATACCCATTTGATGTTAGTTGATCTTAGACCATTCAATGTGAAAGGAAACGTTGCCTCTGAAAGTCTCTGCAGAGCAAACATTACTTGTAACAAAAACGGAATTCCTTTTGATACTGAAAAACCTATGATCACATCTGGTATTAGACTTGGTTCTCAAGCGGCAACAACAAGAGGATTTGGTTTAAAAGAATTTGAGAAAGTTGGTAATTTAATCACAAAAGTAATAGAAGGTTTATCAAAAAACCCTGAGGATAATAGTAAAGTTGAAGAGGAAGTTAGAAACGAAGTTATAGACTTGTGCTCTCATTTCCCAATTTACAAAAATCTCAATAGATGATCTGTCCTTGCGAAAAGAAAGGTGAGACTTCTGTAGTAGATTCTCGCCCAACTGAGGATGGAACAGCAATTCGCAGAAGAAGATTATGTGAGTGTGGTACCAGATTTACAACATTTGAGAGAATTCAGCATCGTGAAATAATGGTTGTAAAAAAAAATGGACGAAAATCTTCATTCGATAGAGATAAATTATCAAAATCAATTTACATAGCACTTAAGAAAAGACCGTTAGACACTGAAACTATTGAGAAGTTTATCAGTAAAATTTCAAGATCTTTGGAGGAGTTAGGTCAAAATGAAATTTCTAGTAATACAATTGGAACTATGGTTATGGAGGGTTTGAAGGATCTTGACCCTGTTGCTTATGTTAGATTTGCATCTGTTTATAGAAATTTTAGAGAAGAAAAAGATTTTATACAATTTGTGGACAAGATAGATGTCTACAAAAAAAGATAATTTTACACCAAAAGATAAGAAATTTATGAAACTTGCTTTAGATTTAGCAAGGGCTAGAAAAGGTCTAACTGGTGATAATCCATCTGTTGGATGTGTAATTGTTAAAAAAGGGGAGATTATTTCTATAGGTCAAACAGGGTATGGAGGCAGACCTCATGCTGAACATAATGCTATTTCAAATTGTTTTGAAGATCCAAAAGACTCTAAAATGTATATAACCTTAGAGCCATGCAATCATTATGGAAAAACTCCTCCCTGTACTAAGAATATAATAAAAAATCAAATTCGTGAAGTTTATTATCCAATTGAAGATATTGACTTAAAGGTGAAAGGTAAAAGTTCTTTGATTTTAGAAAATAGTAATATTAAAGTTAAAAAAGGTCTTTTAAGAAAAGAAGCATTAAATTTATATAATTCATATTACATTAACAGAAAAAAAAAATTACCTTATGTAATTGGAAAAATAGCATTATCAAAAAATAAGATTATCTATAGTGATATATCAAAAAAAATTACTAACAAAAAATCGGATAAGTTAACTCATTTTCTAAGACTAAAATGTGATGGTATAATGATTACCAGCAAAACATTAAACAAAGATAACCCAAAACTTAATTGTAGGTTAGAAGGATATACACAGCATTCTCCAAAAAGAATTATTTTAGATAAAAATTTAAAAATTGATCTAAAAAGTTATGTTGTAAAGTCTATAAAAAACAGAAATACTATTATCTTCTATAATTCAAACAATAGAATAAAAAAAAATTTTTTAATAAAAAAAGGAGCTCTTTTAATAAATCAACCTACCCAAAGACATAAAAATTTTGATTTAAAAAAAATTCTTAGAAAATTATATATGATAGGAATTAAAAATCTTTTAGTAGAGGGCGGTGATAGATTAACAAAAAGTTTTCTTCAAAAAAGAATATTTAATGAATTTTATATGTTTAAAAGCTCAAAAAATTTACTAAAAGAAAATGAATATGTAAATTTTACATCTTCTGATATCCTGAATACCAAATATGATAAATATAAAACAAATTTTAAATTAGGCACTGACAAGGTAACAATTTATAAAAACTAAAATGTTTAACGGAATTATATTTAACAAAGGTTCAATTATAAAGATTCTTAAAAGACCCAAAGGTATTAATATATTTATAAAATCAGATCTAAAATTAAGTTTGAGAGATATAGGTATTTCTATAGCTTGTGATGGCGTTTGCCTTACTCTTATATCAATTAAAAAAAAGATTATGGAATTCTATCTTTCAGATGAAACAATTAATCGTTCTAAATTTAATTTTATTAAATTAAAAGATAAGATTAATCTAGAACTTCCACTTCAATACGGTCAAAAAATTTCAGGCCATATTTGCCAAGGTCACGTTGATACTATCGGAAAAATATTAAGTATAAAAAAAATTGATAAATCTTACTTATTTGATTTTCAAATTAGTAAAAAAGAGAGAAAAAATATTATTGAAAAAGCCTCAATTAGTATAAATGGTATTTCTTTAACAATTTCAAAGGTAACAAGTAAAGGTTTTCAAATCTGGATTATTCCTCACACATATAAATTAACAAATCTATCATCTCTTAAAAAAGATAGTTTAGTTAATGTTGAGATAGATATTCTTTCAAAATACGTTAGGAATTATTTTTATGAAAAAAAATAACTATTCATCAATAGAAACCATAATAAATGTTGCAAAAAGAGGAGGTATGTACATTTTAGTCGATGATGAAAAAAGAGAAAATGAAGGTGACTTAGTTATGTCAACCTCTGATACTAATGCTCGCAACATTAATTTTATGGCTAAACATGGAAGAGGTTTAATATGTCTAGCATTAGATAGTACTCAAGCTAAAAGATTGAATTTATCTTTAATGTCACCTGTCAATCAATCTAGAAATCAAACAGCATTTACAGTTTCAATTGAAGCAAAAAAAGGAATTACAACTGGTATTTCGGCAAAGGATAGGGCTAAAACTATCAAGATCGCATCAAAAAAAAATGTAAGTAAAAAAGACATTGTATCACCAGGTCATGTATTTCCAATTATTGCACAAGATGGTGGTGTACTTGTTAGGGCTGGCCATACTGAAGCGTCAGTTGATATCTCAAAACTAGCTAAAAAAAATAACTCAGCGGTCATTTGTGAAATAATGAATGAAGATGGAACTATGGCTAAGGGTCAAAAGCTTTTAAATTTTGCACACAAACATAAACTTAAGATTGGAAAAATTGAGGATCTTATTTCCTATCGTTTAAAAAAAGAAAAATTAGTGAAACTAAAAAAAACATCTGAAATTAATATTAAAAAACAAAAATATAAAATAAAAATATATGAAAATTTATTAGATGGATCAGAACATTTCGCACTTATTAAAGGTTCAATAAATAAATCTATTATTCCAAGAGTTAGAGTTATTTCATCTAATGTTGTTTACAATTATTTAATAAGTCAAAAATTACCCAATTCATTCGATAAAACTATAAATTATTTTAGAAAGTATGGCAATTGTGTATTAATATTTATTAAAGATACTAACTTAAAATCTGTTACACAAACATTAAAAAATTTTAAAGATAAAGATTTTAAAAAGGGAAAAGGGAAAGATAATCTTATAAGAAACTATGGTATAGGTGCACAAATCATTAAAGATTTAAAGATAAACAAAATGATATTGATTACAAAAACACCAAAAAAAGTTGTTGGACTTGAGGGTTTTAATATTAAGATCACTAAACAAGAACTAATTTAATGAGAAAAAAAATCTTAATTGTTATAGCTGATTATTATAAGGAAATTTCTCTAGGTTTATTAAATAGTGCAAAAAAAAATCTTCCTAGATCTTTTAAGATAAAGATAATAAAAGTTCCTGGTGTTTTTGAAATACCTGTCACTATATCAAAATATTTAAAAAAATTTGATGGTTTTATCGCTCTTGGATGTGTTATCAAAGGTAAAACTCCACATTTTGATTTTATATCTCAATCTTCAACTAATGCTATTATGAACTTAGCGATAAATTCAAAAAAACCAATAGGAAATGGAATTCTTACTTGTCTAAATTTAAATCAAGCAAAAATCAGAAAAAAAAAAGGTGCTGAAGCAGCAAAAGCTATTATTTCAGTTTTATCCCAAAAATGAGACCAAAGTATACTGCAGAAAATAATCCGAGAGTTATAATTATTCAAAAATTATATAGTTTTTTGTATAACAATGATGACAAAATTGAATTTCCAAAACATAGGTTTAAAAAATTTATTAAAGACATTGTTCTTGGTACAATTGAAAGAAATGAAATTATCGTAGAAGAATTAGACAAAAATCTTGGTGGGAATTTTGATTTAATTAAATTAGATAAAATATTTCAAGTTATTCTAAAATCAGCGACATATGAAATTTTGTATAAACCTAATGTGTCGATAAGAATAATTATTAAAGAGTATCTTAATGCATCCAATTTTTTTTTAAATGAGTCTCAAACTAAATATCTAAACGCATTATTAGATAATACTGCTAAAAGGTTAAGACATTCAAATGCATGAATTTGATCTGATCAAAAAATATTTTTCTAAATTATCTTCTTATAATAAAAATTCACTAAATTTGAATGATGACGTTTTTTTTGACAGATCAAAAAAATTAGTTGTCTCTGTTGATACTTATATAAATAAATCTCATTTTTTTGATTTCAAAAAACCTAATCTAGTATTAAAAAAGATTCTTAGATCCTCTATCTCTGATTTAATATGTAAAGGTGTTAAGCCAAAATATTATTTTATTTCAGGTTCTGGAAATAAAAAAACATTTACAAAATTTAATTTAAACAAAATTTCTCTTTCACTTAAACAGGAACAAAAAAAATTTGGAATTTATTTATCTGGTGGGGATACAGTTTTTTCTAATAAATTAAGCTTTACAATTGTATCTGTTGGTTTTTCTAAGAACATAATATTTAGAAATAATGCAAAAATAAACGATGATATTTATGTATCAGGCAATTTAGGAGATAGTTATGTGGGCTTAAAAGTTTTAAAAAAAGATATTTCATTAAACAAACATTTAAGTGAATATTTTATTACGAAATATTATCTTCCAGAACTACATATTGATTTGGCAAAAAAATTACTTAATTTTGCAAATACATCCATAGATATTTCTGATGGTTTATTTGCTGATTTAGACAAATTAATTAATAGACAGAAACTTTCTTACCAAATAAGCCTAAATGATATACCAATATCCAAAAAACTAAAAAATTTGACGTTACAAAAAAAGTTAAAAAAAATTGACTTAATATCTAAAGGTGATGATTATCAAATATTATTTACTGCATCTAAGAAAAAAGCCAGAATCATTGAAAGAACATTTAAATCTTTAGGGATAAAAATTTCGAAAATTGGAAAAATTTGTTCAAGTAAGCAAAAATCGCAAATTATTGATGAAAAAGGGAATAAAATAACCTTAAAAAACAAAGGGTATTTACACAAATTTTAAAAGTTAGTTATTGCCTTTTATAGCTTTTTTTGTATTGTCCGCTTTTTATAACTAACGAGTAATAACTTAATTAAGGTTTATATGAATTCTACTATAGAGGCTATTCTTTTGTACACAATCGGCGCAGGATTATTATCAATTGTTTATGGATATCTAACAGGAAAAAATATTTTAAATTCTAGTACGGGAAATTCAAAAATGCAGGACATTGCATCTGCTATTCAGATTGGCGCAAAGGCTTATCTTGCAAGACAATATAAGACGATTGCGATCGTTGGTGCGGTGGTATTAGTTGTTGTAAGTTTTGCTTTTAGTACACTTGTTGGATTGGGTTATCTAATTGGCGCAACATTATCTGGTATAGCCGGATACGTAGGAATGTTAGTTTCAGTTCAAGCAAATGTTAGAACCGCTGAAGCATCAAGAAAAGGTCTAGCTAGTGGTCTTTCTGTAGCTTTTAAGTCAGGTGCTGTAACAGGTATGCTTGTTGCTGGTTTAGCTTTATTATCTATTGCAGTTTATTATTATCTATTAATAAAATTTAATGTTGAGGAGAGAGAAATTGTAAATGCTCTTGTTGCGCTTGGTTTTGGTGCATCATTAATATCTATTTTTGCTAGACTAGGTGGAGGGATTTTTACAAAAGGTGCAGATGTTGGTGCAGATCTAGTCGGTAAAGTAGAGGCCGGAATACCAGAAGATGATCCAAGGAATCCAGCTGTCATAGCTGACAACGTTGGTGATAATGTTGGTGATTGTGCAGGTATGGCTGCTGATTTATTTGAAACCTATGCTGTAACAATTGTTGCAACAATGGTTTTATCCTCAATATTTTTTCCAGGTGATTTATCTATGATGATTTACCCTTTAACTATCGGTGGTGCATGTATTCTTACATCAATAATAGGAACTTTTTTTGTGAAACTTGGTGGTAATAAAAATGTTATGGGAGCTTTATACAAAGGATTCGTTGTTTCTGCATTAACTTCATTAATATTTTTATATCCAGTTACTGACTTTGTTTTGGGTTTAGAAAATTCATATGATCTTAATAACAAGTCCTTCACAGGCATGAGTTTGTATTATTGTGGGGTAATTGGATTAATAATTACAGGCTTATTAATTTGGGTAACTGAATATTACACAGGAACTAATTATAGACCTGTAAGAAGTGTTGCGAATTCATCAACAACAGGTCATGGTACTAATGTAATACAAGGCTTAGCCATTTCATTAGAGGCAACTGCTATACCAGCACTAATTATAGTTTCAGGTATTTTACTTACTAATCATATCGCTGGACTGTATGGAATTGCTATAGCAGTAACAACTATGTTGGCTTTAGCGGGCATGGTTGTAGCTTTAGATGCTTATGGACCAGTTACTGATAATGCTGGTGGTATTGCAGAAATGTCAAAATTACCAAATAATGTTAGAAAAACAACTGATGCTTTAGATGCTGTGGGAAATACAACTAAAGCTGTCACTAAAGGTTACGCTATAGGTTCTGCAGGATTAGGCGCTTTAGTTTTATTTGCAGCTTATACTGAAGATATTAAACATTTTTCAAAAGAAGCTGGATCAAAATTAGAGGGTATCGTGGTGACGTTTGATCTATCTAATCCTTATGTCGTAGTAGGTTTATTAATAGGTGGAATGCTTCCTTACCTATTTGGATCAATGGGTATGCAGGCTGTGGGTAGAGCAGGCGGTGCTGTAGTAATAGAAGTTAGAAGACAATTCAAAAAGTACCCAGGAATTATGAAAAGAAAACAAAAACCTGATTATGCTAAGTTGGTTGACTTGTTAACAGTAGCAGCTATTAAAGAGATGATTATTCCATCTTTACTACCGGTACTATCGCCGATTATTTTATACTTTGTTATATTTGCGATTGGAGGTCAAGTTGCGGCATTAGCTTCTGTTGGAGCAATGTTATTAGGTGTAATAATTACTGGATTATTTGTGGCAGTTTCCATGACTGCTGGTGGTGGCGCATGGGACAACGCCAAGAAATATATTGAAGATGGTAATCATGGTGGAAAAGGCTCAGAGGCCCATAAAGCTGCTGTAACTGGAGATACAGTTGGAGATCCTTATAAAGATACAGCTGGTCCTGCAGTAAACCCAATGATAAAGATAACAAATATTGTTGCTTTACTATTGTTAGCTGTTATCGCTGGCTAATTTCTTTTCGTTTTTTTGCCCTAATACCAAGTGGGTCATTAATTTTTTGTCTCATGCTGGACATAAAGTCGTATATGAAGGAATTTTTAGTTATGTTTCCCTGAGTAGTTTCTTTTACAATATTTATTTTTTTCATATCTTTTAAATCATAAAAATCTTTTTTCCTTAAGATCCCATAGTTATCTATCTCAAGTACCAATACATCGTTTTTATAAACTTTCATTTTTCCCAAATTTTTTAATCGAGATTGAGTTTGTTTCCTTTCAATGTATATCCATACATCATTATTAAATTTACTTCTTGTTGAGGGATTTCCTAATAGATCTACGATTTCATTTTTGTTTGATTCGTTTATAACTAAACCTTTTTGTTTTTTTTCAAGAAATGAAACACCATGATGTTTGACAACTTTTTTAAAAGAACAATTAGTGACTATTAAAGATATAATAAATAGATATAATATATTTTTCATGGATAAAAATTTTATTAATATTTATAATTATTTAATTAATTACACTAGAAATGAGAAATTATACAGATCATTAGATAGAAATGATAATTTTTCTGATAGATTAACCCTTTTTTTATTACATTTTGCCTTTTTTTTAAAAAATTTTAAAAACGAGGAAAATAAAGAAGTTTTACAAAAAATTTATGATTTTAATTTTCGCCAACTAGAACTTAGTATAAGGGAAATCGGTTACGGAGATCAGTCAATTAATAAGAAAATGAAGGTTTACATTAATTTATTTCACTCAATGGTGAGCGAAATTCATTTTTGGGATGGTTTCAATAGAGAAAAAAAAATTGGAAAATTATCAATATTTTTAGAGGATTTTAAAAATATAGATGAATTTGTTGATTATTTTGAGGATTTTAGAGATAAATTATCAAAAAAAAATTTGAATTATTTAATAAAAGGTGTAATTAACTCCTAATTATGGCTGTCCCTAAACGAAAACAAACACCATCTAGGACTGGTATGAGAAGATCTCAGAATATGAAATTTTCATCAAAAAATGTTGTTGAGGATAAGAAAACTGGTGAGTACAGATTATCACATCATTTAGATTTAAAAACGGGAATGTATAAAGGAAGACAAGTTTTAGACCCTAAAGAATAATTTTTAAGATTTTAAAATGAAAAATTTGATAAAAATTGCAGTAGATGCAATGGGAGGAGATAATTCACCAAGGAAAGTAATTGACGGAATTATTTATAATCACAAAAAAAACAAAGAAAATTTTTTTAAAATTTTTGGAAACAAGGACGAAATTTCAAAGCATATAGATAATAAGATTAATGAGAATTTTTATGAAATAATACACACTAATGATGTTGTGAAAAGTACAGATAGCCCATTAGAGGCTGCCAAGAGAGGAAAAAAAACAAGTATGTGGCTTTCAATTGAAAGCGTTAAGAACAAAGAAACTGACATTGTGATCTCTGCTGGCAATACTGGAGCTTTGTTAGTAATTGCAAAATTGAATTTAAAAATGCTTCAAAATATTGATAGACCCGCCTTGTCAGCTTTATGGCCGAACAAAAATGGTATGAGTGTTGTTTTAGATCTTGGTGCAAATATTGAGTGTAGTTCAAAAAATTTAAGTGATTTTGCTATTATGGGAGCCTCATTATACAAATCTTTATATCCTAATGATATTTCAAAAGTAGCTTTGTTGAATATAGGTTCTGAGGAATTAAAAGGTAATGAAATAATAAAAGAAACTTATCAATTATTAAATGATAGAAAAAATCAAAACTTTGATTTTGAGGGGTACATAGAGGGTAATGAACTAATGAATGGTAAAGTAAATGTAATTGTTTCGGACGGATTTACTGGAAATGTTGCTTTAAAAACAGCTGAGGGCACTGCTAATTTTATTACAGATGAGTTAAAGAAAGCTTTAAGTGGATCGTTTCTTGGAAAAATATCTTCTTTACTTAATATATCAAATTTAAAAAAATTTAAAAAAAGATTAGATCCTAGATTATATAATGGAGCGATATTTGTAGGTTTGGATACACCAGTTGTTAAAAGTCATGGAGGAATAGATTATATTGGGTTCTCTAACTCTTTAGATGTTTGTAATAGAATAATTAAAGGAAATTTGATAGAAAAAATAAAGGATAATATCAAATAAATGAGAACAAACTTAACTAAAAAAGATTTAGTTAATATTATTTACATGCAAGTAGGTTTTTCAAAACAAATATCAGAACATTTGGTAGATGAGTTTTTTTCCCTTATAACACAAAATCTTAAAAAGGAAAAAAAATTAAAACTATCAAAATTTGGTACTTTTTTTATTAGATCAAAAAAATCTAGAATTGGAAGAAATCCTAAGACAAAGGAAGATAAGATCATTTCTGAAAGAAATGTAGTCTTATTTAAACCCTCTAAAGAATTTAAGGAATTTATAAATTTTAAAAATGAGTAAATTAGAAAGTGCTTATAAAACTATAGGTGAGGTAGTTGAAATTGTTGGTTTAAAATCTAAAAGAGGTGATACTTCAGCAACACATACAATAAGATACTGGGAAAAAGAATTTAAACAAATTAAACCTAAAATCTTAAATGGTAATAGACGTTATTATGATAAAAAAAATATAGATTTAATAAAAAAAGTTCATTTTCTTTTAAAAGATCAAGGAATGACAATAAAAGGAGTTAAAAAGATCTTAGATAATGATGATACTTTAAAACTTGACGAAAATTTAAATAAATCTATAAAAGCTTACGATATAAGAAATAAGTTAGTTAAGATTTCTGATATAATTAAAAATTTAAAAGATAATAAATAATATGGCTAAAAAAACTCATGTTAAAGTAAGGCTTGTTCCTGAATCTAAACCAGATAGCTCTTTTTTTTATTACGTTAAAAAACCTACAGGTGGAGAAAAAGCTAAAGTAAAACTTAAAGCAAAAAAGTATAACCCCGTTACTAGAAAGCATGAAATTTTTGTGGAAAAAAAACTTCCACCACACAGTAAGTAATTATTTTTTTTTGAAGTTTCTCTTTTCGTAGTCGATATATGCATAAATCATATTTTTCCAGATTTTATTTGTAATCTTTGGATCAATATTATTTTTTTGAGATTTTTTTTTTATATTTAACAAAATTTCTTTAATTCTTTTTTTATCAACTATTTGACTTTTTCTTTCTTTAAGTAAAAGCACTTTTTTAACTAAAAATGTTCTCTTTTTAATTAGCTTTATCAGTAAATTATCAAGCTTATCTAATTCAGATCTAATTTTACTCAATTTTTTTATTTTTAAAGGCGACATTTATTAAATTGGATTTGTTAATAATTATTATATTTATCATTATATGTATATAGAGAATTATTTAATAAAAAAATACATATCAGCATGGCTATTGTTCATGTTTTTTTTGGTAGCTTTTATGATTGTTGTGGGCGGTCTAACAAGACTAACTGATTCTGGTCTCTCAATAACAAAGTGGGAATTATTTTCTGGAACATTACCTCCTCTAAGTGATGTCAAATGGTTAGATTATTTTGAGGAGTATAAAAAAATACCAGAATATAAAATGCAAAATTATTCTATGACCATGAGTGAATTTAAAGTAATTTTTTGGTGGGAGTGGGCACATCGTTTTCTTGGAAGACTAATTGGTTTAGGATTTTTAATTCCCCTAATATATTTTTCTTTTAAGATTAAGTTAACAAAATTATTAAATCTTTATTCAATTTTTTTCCTTATATGTTTTCAAGGTTTTATTGGCTGGTATATGGTTTCAAGTGGGTTAGTTGATAGATTAGATGTAAGTCATTTTCGACTATCAATTCATTTAGCAATAGCATTTTTAATTTTGTCTTTGATTTTATGGAATTATTTTAAATTGAATCTTGATATAAAAGAGCAATCACAATTAAATATTTTTTTTCCTGTAGTCTTTTTATTTCTGGTTTTTTTGCAAATAATTATTGGTGCTTTTGTTTCAGGTATGGACGCTGGTTTAATCTATAATTCATGGCCTATGATGGGAAATACTTACTTTCCGGATGATAATAAATTGGAAAATTTATTTAATTTAGCTGCATTTAGTGATGCATCATTAGTTCAATTTCTTCATAGAAATTTAGCTTATGTAATAATTTTTTATTATTTTTGGATTTTATTTAAAATTTATAAAAATCGAGTAAAAAATTGTTTTTATGCAATTAATTTGGTTGGTTTTTTCTTACTTACTCAAGTCATTCTTGGAATATTCACTTTAATAAATGGAGCTCAAATAGTTTTAGCATCAATGCATCAATTGAGTTCAGTTTTTCTTGTTAGTGCATCAGTCTATTTTTTATATCTCAATAGAAGAATTAATTCTTTTTTATAGGAAAATAAGTAAGAATAAATTTTTTCAGTACATTCAAGACTTTATCAGCTTCTTCTAAGAGCATCATGTGTCCGCAATTGTCAATTATTTCAATTTTACTTCCATCTATCAAATCTGCTAATTTCTTTCCTTCCTTTACAGGACACATCTTGTCTCCATTTGCCAGAATAGATAAAGTAGGGATCTTTATTTCTTTAGCAGCCTTAAAACCATTCTTGTAATTATCACAAGCTCTAAAATCTATTCCTAATGTATTTTTAATTGTTCTGGATTTAGCTAGCATTCCACCTGTATTGATGTGATATAAACCTGGAACTGGGTGTCCACCAAAGTGTCCAGCTGGACCGTGTGCCCAGTCCATCATTAAATCAACAGCTTTTGGATCATCTTTTTCTGCTAGAGACAATAATTCTGGGTTCATAGGAATGGCGCCAGCACCACCCATTAAACTTAGTGTTTTTATTTTTTTGGGAAACCTAAATGCACATTCTAAAATAACCAAGCATCCTTGAGAATGACCAACTAGAGATGCCTCTTTATAACCTACTGCATCTATAACATCACTAATCCAATCAGCCATATCCTCTATTGTTTTCAAACTTTCACCTCCTGAAAGACCATGTCCAGGCATATCTAAAGCTAAAACACTATAACCATGAAAAGCAAAATACCTAGTTTGGAGTACCCAAGTCATATGTGTTAATCCACTACCATGAACAAAAATAATCAGTGGTTTTTTTTTGTCGAAAGGTCGTCCACCTGTAGAAGCAAAAACTTCTACACCATTAACTTGAAATTTCATTGATTGGAAACAAGTCTTGGTCTTCTTGCAGCTCTAAAACCTGTCTCAAAGTCATTTCTAATGTCATCAAAATCTTCTATCCCCACAGACAATCTAATCATATCTTGAGATAATCCAGCAAATTTTAATGTAGCCTCATCCATTTGAGAGTGCGTAGAAGATGCTGGATGAATTACTAAGGTTCTAGTATCACCAACATTGGCGAGATGTGATGCAAGTTTAACATTATTTATAAATGCTTCTCCTGCTTCTTTACCACCTTTGATACCAAATGCTATCATAGAACCCTTACCATGTGGTAAAAGTTTTTTTGCTAAATCGTGATCCGGATGATCAGGAACACTTGGATGAGAAACCCAAGCAACACTCTCATGGCTTAATAAATATTCAACCATTTTTTCTGCGTTAGAACAATGCTTTTGCATTCTAACAGATAAAGTTTCAATACCTTGTAAAACATTCCATGCATTTTGTGGACTCAAACATGGTCCAAAATCTCTCATACCTTCAGCTCTTGCTTTCATTGTAAAAGCTGTAGGCCCAAACTCTTCTGCAAATGAAAGTCCATGATAACCTTCATAAGGTTTAGTCATAGTTGGAAATTTATCATTTTGCATCCAGTCAAATTTTCCACCTTCAACTAAAATACCTGCCATTGATGAACCATGACCTGCCATCCATTTAGTAAGTGAGTGAACTACTATATCGGCACCATGATCAATTGGTTTGCAAAGATATGGTGTTTGATAAGTTGCATCTATAATTAAAGGAACTCCAGCATCATGAGCAATCTTAGCTATTTCAGGCATATTCATAATTTCGTTTCCAGGATTTCCAACAAGCTCACCGAAAATACCTTTAGTATTTTTTTGAATTGCTTTTTTAAAACCCTCAGTATCTCTTGGTTTTACAAATGTACATTTGACACCAAATTTTGGCAAAGTAAGCCTAAACAAATTTACAGTTCCACCATAAAGCTGAGACGAAACTACTAAATGATCTCCAGCTTCACATAAAGTCATTATTGTTAAAAAAATTGCACTCATTCCAGATGAGGTTGCTAAGGCTGCTGTACCTCCTTCTAGGGCCGCAACCCTTTCCTCTAAGACAGCAACTGTAGGATTAGAAATTCTGCTATAGATATGACCACCTCTTTCCAAATTAAAAAGTGCTGCAGCATGATCAACATCATCAAACAAATATGATGTAGTTTGATAAATTGGTACTTGTCTCGAACCAGCATTTTTTTGAGGTTGATAGCCAGCATGGAGACTTAATGTGTCAAATTTATAAGTTTTAGGATCTGTGCTTTTCTTTTTTTTGTCGGTCATAAATTTTCCTTGATTTTAAATATTAATAACTAACTATCAATATTAATATAAATTGACAATATCACATTTATCAGTATTAATCCGGCAATTCATGACTAAATTTATCAAAAAAGAGCAATTATCACCATCATGGTATGAGATCGATGCAACTAATGCAGTTGTAGGTAGACTCGCTACAGTAATATCAAAAATTATAAGAGGAAAAAATAAAACTACTTATACACCACATATGAATAGTGGGGATTTTGTTGTTGTTAAAAATATTGAACAAATAAGATTTACAGGAAAAAAATTTCAGAATAAAAAATACTACAAACACACCGGTCATCCTGGCGGAATCAAAGAAACTACCCCTGAAAAACTTAGACAAAAAAAACCAGGTGAGATTTTAAAATTGGCTGTAAAAAGAATGCTACCTACTGGAGTACTAGGTAGAGAGCAGCTTTCCAAGTTAAAAATTTACACTGGTGAAAGTCATCCACATAGTGCTCAAAATCCTAAAGTAATAGAACTAAATAAGCTGAATAATAAGAATATTGTAAGAAATTAATATGGAAAGTGTTCAACAAAATCAAAAAAAAATAAAGTTAAAATTAGATTTTAAAGATAGCAAATATGCTACTGGCAGAAGAAAAACTTCAATTGCAAAAGTTTGGCTTAAAAAAGGTTCTGGTAAAATTTATGTTAATGGAAAACTTTATAGCGAATATTTTTCAAGCGATAATCATAAAATGCAAATAACAAAACCCTTTGAAATGATTAAACAACCTACTGATTTTGATGTTAGATGTAATGTAAAGGGTGGGGGACCAACAGGTCAAGCTGGAGCAATGGTTCATGGAATTTCTAAAGCTTTAGTTTTATTTGATGAAAATTTCAAAACATCACTTAGAACTGAGAAATTAACCACACGTGATTCTCGTGCCGTTGAAAGAAAAAAACCTGGAAGAAAAAAAGCGAGAAGAAGTTTCCAGTTTTCTAAAAGATAATTTTCTTTTAATAATTAACTGTTATAATAAAAAATGCCTAAGCTTAATGTATTAATTTCTGGATCGACTGGATATATTGGTATTCAATTAATTAAATTGTTAGTCAAACATAGATATGTAAAAATTAAATATCTTTGTGGAAATTCTTCTGTTGGAAAAAAGATTTCATATTTTGATAAATCTTTAATTGATAAAAAATTACCAAAAATTGTAAAATTTAATAAAAAATATCTTAATGAAATTGACATAATTTTTACAGCACTTCCCAATGGTGAAGCTCAGGAAATTTCAAATTATTTAAAAAAAAATAATGTGTTAATTGATTTAGCTGCAGATTTTAGACTAAAAAAAGCTTCTGAGTATTATAAGTGGTATAAACAAAAACATAAATCAATTCAAAATATTAAAAAAAGTATTTATTCCTTACCAGAAATTTCAAAACAAGAGGTTAAAAAATTTAATATAATTGCTTGTCCTGGATGTTACCCAACATCTATCTTGTTACCTTTAATTCCATTAGTTCAAAAAAAAATGATACAATTAAAGAACATTATAATTGATTCTAAATCAGGTTATTCAGGTGCAGGTAGAGGAGTTCACAAAAAATATAAAGATCAAAATTTATATGAGTCAATTAGTGCTTATGGAGTTGGGTTCCATAGACACAATTCAGAAATAGGGCAAACTTTAAAAGAATATTCAAACAAAAAAATTGAATTTAATTTCACTCCACACCTAACACCAATGTTTAGAGGAATCTTGAGTACAATTTATGTTGAGGTCAACAAAAATGTTTCTCAAAACAAAATCAAAAAAGTTTTAGAAAATTATTATAAGAATGATATTTTTATCAAAATTCTAAAAAATGATACTTTAATAAGTACTAATGATGTAATAAATACTAACAAATGTCATATATCAGTATGTAAGACAAAATATAAAAATAAGTTAATTATTCTTTCAACAATAGATAATCTTATCAAGGGTGGATCTGGTCAAGGTATACAAAACATGAATTTAAAGTTTGGATTTCCTTTAAAAACTGGACTTATATGAAAAAAATAAATCTAATTTTAATTTTAATCATCTTCCAATCATGTTCTTTTAATAATGATTCTGCTTATTGGAATGAACACAACAAAAAAAAAGTTAAAGAACAAAAAAACTTGGCTAAAATAATTAAAAAATCAAATGATATTACATTAATGTCTCTAGATGAGTACAAGATTTATATAGATGATTATATTAAAAAAAGTAAATATCCTGATATAACAAGATGAAAAATTTAGTAAATATTGCAATAATTGGTTTAGGACAAATAGGTATTTACCTTTACAATGAGTTGAGGTCCAAAAAAAAAGAAATTGAGAGAAAAACTGGAAAAAAAATTAATATTGCTGCTATATCAGCAAGAAATAGGAACAAAAAAAGAAGATTTCAAATTCAAAAAAATATCTTTTTTAAGAAACCAATTCAAATTTTTAGAGATAAAAAAATAGATGTATTATTTGAATGCATAGGTCAATCTGACGGTATTTCAAAAAAGATCGTCGAAACTGCTCTTAAAAATAAAATACACGTCATAACACCTAACAAAGCTTTAATTGCAAAACATGGGGATCGTTTAGCAAAACTTGCTGAAAAAAATAATGTAAATTTAGAATTTGAAGCCTCTGTTGCAGGAGGGATCCCAATCTTAAGAACGATTAAGGAAGGTTTAGCAACAAATAAAATCGATAAAGTTTACGGAATTTTAAATGGAACAACCAACTATATCTTATCTGAAATGGAAAATAGTAACGAAAACTTTAATAAAGTTTTACAAAAAGCACAACAACTTGGCTATGCAGAGCCAGGAAACCCAAAACTTGATCTAAATGGATTTGATGCGTTTGCAAAAGTAAGAATTTTATCTGCACTTTCGTTTAATACAAAAATTTCTAAACATAAATGTATAATGCAAGGTATTGAAAATATTGATTTAAAGGACATTAAGATCGCTGGTCAATTAGGATTAAGAGTTAAACTTCTTGGTATCTCTCAAATAATTAATAATAGATTATTTGAAACTGTGCATCCATGTTTAGTCAGTAAGAATACTTATATTGGAAATGTTAATGGGGTTATGAATGCTGTTATTATAGAGGGTAAACCAATAGGTGAGAGTGTCCTGCAAGGCGAGGGTGCTGGCCCGGGTCCAACATCATCTTCTTTATTGTCTGATTTATTGTCAATTTTGAGAGGAAATATTAAGTATCCTTTTGGTTTATCCTCAAAAAAAAGAAAATCTCTTAAATCATTTAATAATGATAATTATACTAATTCTTTGTATCTTAGATTTGAGGTAAATGACAAACAAGGCGTTCTTTCTCTTATAACAAACAGATTAGCTAAGTATAAGATTTCTGTAAAAAGAATAATTCAGACACCAGATAAAAAAAATAAAAAGGCGACAATAGTCATTATTACCCACAAAACTTCTGAGAAGAATGCTAGTAATTGCTTGACTATATTTAGAAAAAACAAGAATATTCTTAGAGCTCCAACATTAATTCGATTATATAATTAATGGATATTTATATAAAACTTTTTGAGGTTTTATTCCCAGTATTTTTTGTAGTTGGTATTGGATATTATTTAGGTAAAAAAAATCCTAAAATAGATACAACTTTCATTACCAATTTTGCAGCTAACGTTGGAACTCCAGCAATGATTATTTATGCGTTAAATCCAGTTAATATCTCTTTCAATATTTTTTTAAATTATTTTTGGTATTACGCGCTAGCTATTGTTGGTTTTATGATTACTGGAGTTATAATACTATTTCTACTAAACACTAAAGATATTATAAGAGAATTACCTCCACTAACAATGCCAAATACTGGAAATATGGGCTTGCCTATATGTTTGTTTGCTTATGGTTCGCAAGGACTTGGAGTTTCAGCCGCAATATCTGCTTTAATTATTTTATGCCATTTTACACTAGGTGTATTTCTTGCTGATAGAAAATTTAGTTTAGACGTTATACTTAAAAGCCCTCCATTTTACGCAATAATAATTTCCGTGTTTTTGCTTTATTACGATTTTGAACTTCCAGGGTTTGTTGAGAATACCACCTTTCTATTAATGTATGCTACAATATTTTTAATTTTAATGTCTTTAGGAATTGCTCTAACAAGACTAAAGGTTTTTTCACTTAATAAAGCAATATTTTCCTCTATAGGACGAGTAATCATTGGCCCTATAATTGGATATCTATTGATTTTATATTTTAATCTAGAGGGATTTGCGGCAGGTGTTTTACTAATTCAATGTTCAATGCCAAGTGCTGTTCTTAATTATCTTGTTGCTTCTATATATTCTCCTAAAAAGATTGTTGATAGTGTTGCTAGTACTATTGTTGTTTCGACACTGATGTCGTTTATAACCGTTCCAATAGTAGTATTCTTTGCTTTAAAATACTTTAATTAATATATATCCTCTTAACAGATGAAGGCTATAACTTTCAATCTATTGGCCTGGGTAATGCTTCCAATTATGGATGGATTTGCAAAATATTTAAGTGCTGATCTTCCAGTCTTACAAATAACTTGGGCAAGATATTTTTTTACCGTTGTATTTGTTTTTCCAATTATGTTCTTATTTTTTAGAAAAAATCTTGTGTGGTCTGATAAACCAAAATTACAAATTACGAGAGGGATAATTCTTTTAACAGCTAATATTTGTTTCTTTTATGCAATTTCGATTATTTCTTTAGCTAAAGCACTAACTTTGGCTTTTGTTGCTCCTTTAATTGTAACTGCTTTTTCTCCAATTTTTTTAGGTGAGAGAGTTGGAGTTAGGAGATGGTCTGCAGTTATTATAGGGTTTATAGGTTCATTAGTAGTTATAAGGCCTGGTTTTGTTGAAATAAATTTAGCAAGTATTGCTGCGCTTGGAACAGGTGTAATGTATGGCTTTTATCTAATTATTACTCGTAAATTGAGCACGTCAGACAATCCTTTATTAACTTTATTATTAACTGGTGTAGTAGGGGCCATAATTATATCTTTTGTGATGCCATTTGTTTGGGTTAAACCTAATTTTAATCAGTGGTCTATAATGGCTGCGATAGGTATTTTTGCATGTTTAGGCCATTTTTTTCTTATATTGTCCCTTAAATATGCTGATGCCTCTAAATTAGCTCCATTGAGTTACTTTGAAATTATTACAAACATAATTATAGGTTATTATTTCTTTATTGATTTCCCCGATAATTGGACTTTCTTGGGTTTATTTATTATTGTATTAAGTGGTATCTATATTTCAAAAAGAGAAAACTTAATAAAAAAGTAAAATAATAGGTATTATTTATTTACTATTATCTAAAGTATTACATTAAGTATTACTTGTAAACTATTGTATTTAAATTATTTTATTAATATAGTAATTTATAATTTTTTGAATACTTTTAATTATTTAATGTTAAAATTTCATTAATATGCTGAGCAAGAATAGAGATTTGTAGCAAATTATGAAAAACATCAAATAACACTTTAAAATAGAGACTTTTTTTCGATTGTGGTAATAAAAATTATCTAAAAATAGGGCAGTCTAAAAGCATTGATATAGCTGAATAGTAGAGCGATGCACTAATTGAATATAGCATTTAAACGCCCGTAGAGGGGTCTATTTTTAGTATAGGCTAATATATGATACAACTAAAGGGTGAATTATGTTATTTAGGAAGAAATCACGTAAAAGGGTTAAAAAAGGTTGATTTTACTTACTTTTTTAACTTAAAAAAGGTCAAAAATAGCATTAAATAGATACTTTTTCAGATCTAAGTAATTTGAGCTTTTGCCTTACTCCACCTTTTCCAGAATAGCCACCAAGACCTCCATCCGACCTAATCACTCTATGACAAGGTATTTTTGGGGCATAAGGGTTTTTAGCACAGGCATTTGCAACTGCACGGGCTGATTTAGGGCTTTTAATGGCAATTGCTACTTGTTTGTATGTTTTTACACTACCTTTTGGTATAGAAATAAGATATTTCCAAACCTTTAATTGAAATTTTGTACCAAGTAGGGGTTTCATAAAGAAAAAAACCCTGATACTTTACACTTTTTACAGTGCAAAGATCAGAAGTTTATGGCTCGTCGTTTTATGCGCTACCGCCGAACCGACCACCCTGTATGTTAAGCGCTGCTTTACAGGGCTTTCTGCCCTCCAGACTTAAACCTCTCGGCCTTTCTCTGGCTGGCCAGTTAAGAGTTGCCTCTTAAGTTAAATTCACTATACCAGACTGAAATTTAAATTGTTATCACTAAATAGTTGTTTTTTATAATTAAATGATTTTTCTGTGAATTTCGGGGATAACCTCTATTTTGTTAGCAATATTAGGTAACTTGCAAAGAATATAATCGCCATACTTGAAAGAAATATTGTATTTATACTTTTACCAGTATTTTTATACTGAATAACACTTAAAATAATAAATCCAATCGAACTTATTAAAAACCATACCGCAGGAATTTCTCCATCAATTGAACCCATATATTTTTAATTTAAACTATTGACATTAAAAATCACTTGATATATTACTAATGATAATTAATTGTTATCAATAGTAATTGTATGAATGAACTGACAACAGACCTAAAATCGCTTCATGAGGCAACTTTAAATAACCTCAAAAGCTCAAAAGCAAATAATACCTTAAGAGCATATAAGTCAGACTTTAAAGATTTTGGAGCATTTTGTGCCAAGCATAGTTTGAACTCTTTGCCATCAGAGCCAAAAATAGTTTCATTATACCTTACACACCTTTCTAAAAATTCAAAAATAAGCACTTTAAGGAGACGTTTAGTGTCAATTAGCATGGTGCATAAACTAAAAGGGCATTATTTAGACACCAAACATCCAATCATTGTTGAAAACTTAATGGGAATAAAAAGGGTGAAAGGAAGTATTCAAAAAGGTAAAAAACCTATATTAATCAGTCATTTAAAATCTATAATTAATGTAATAGATGAACAAAAAATTGATGCTATTAAGAAATTTAGAGACAAGTCAATAATCTTAATTGGCTTTGGAGGTGGATTTAGACGAAATGAACTTATTTCAATCGATCATGAAGACTTAGAATTTGTACCTGAGGGTGTTAAAATCACCATTAAAAGATCAAAAACAGATCAATTTGGTGAAGGAATGATCAAAGGACTACCCTACTTCGATAGTGAAATTTATTGTCCCGTTACAAATCTAAAAAAATGGTTAGAAATTTCTAAAATTAAGTCTGGACCTATTTTTAGAAGATTTTCTAAGGGTTTATCTCTAACAAACAAAAGATTAACTGACCAATCTGTAGTTTTATTAATGAAAGAGTATTTAAAGATAGCAGGCATCGAAAACAAAAATTATGCAGGTCATAGTTTAAGATCGGGTTTTGCAACAGTAGCTGCTGATTCAGGCGCTGATGAGCGAAGCATAATGGCTATGACAGGTCATAAAACAACACAAATGGTTAGAAGATATATCAGAGAAGCAAATATATTTAAAAATAATGCATTAAATAAAATTAAAATTTAATTTTTGACAAATAATAAGAAAAAACATTAAATTTTCTATTATAAAAAATTTCAAATAGTTCTTTTTTATATTCATTAAAATTCCATTTTCCTTTAATTACAGCAGTACAAATATAGGGATATACAGAACTATCATAATGAAATTTCCCTCTTTTTTTATCTTTATTTAAATCAAATGAACAAAGTGAAATTATATCTTTAAGATATTTTTTTGAAGTATTAGCTTCAAATTCCCATATATTATCACCTGGAACATTATTATAGATATGTTTAAGATTTTTAACTTTGATAATTGTTGGCTGGATTGAAAATAATTGTTTATCAGGATTTTTAAATAACTTTTCGTGTAAATTTGACTTATCTAAATTTTCAAAGGCTCTTATTAATTTAATTAGTTCGCAATTATCATTTTTAATTAAATTTATATATTCATCAATTATTTCAAAATTAGGTTTCTTATATAAAAACATATCTTCATGACAAAAAAGTACAATTTCGTCATCATCTATATCATTTAAACAGGAAAGAACTCTATTTTTATAGGTTAGTTCGTCATTATATTTGATTTCAATATAATCTTCTCTAAATGATGAGTCTGAATTTAATATACAAATCTTATCGAAATTTTGTAAAAATTTATCAGTTTGTTGATGCCAATATTTCCATACCCAAGAATAATCGCTATGAGTGTATACAAGTATTTTCATCTTTGTTAAAATAATTTATAGTTTTTACCTACAGAAATATTTACAAAATATTCGGTAATACGTTTTTCATTAAATAATTTAAAATATTTTTTTTGACCATTCATTGCAATTTTTTTTCGAAGCTTGTCATTTTTTGAATAGAAATTTATTTTATCAGCTAGATCATTGATGTTATTATAAAAAACTATCTCCCTAGTATTAAAAAAATGATCCATTTGTACTTTTTTATCAATAAAAGTCAGTAAACCATTACCCATAATTGATGCTATTCTATTGCTGGAGTAATATTTGGTTGGCTTCCCCCTACTAAGATTTAGACCCATTTTGGAGTTAATTAGTGAATGAAAAAAATTATTCCCCCAAATTGGCTGTTTGTTCGCAAAACCATAAAAGTCATATTTAATGTTAGGTATCTTTTTTACTAAATTATTTAAAAAAATAATGCGATCATCTTCAATCCCCTCTTTTAACGTCGCTCTATTTACTCCATGACTCATAGCGTAAAAAAGATCTTTTTGTGGCCTCAGCTTATATACATCAAAAAATTCTATATTCTTATCAACTGGGACAAAGAAAAAATGAAAATTACCAATATTTATATTCTGTTTTTTTAATTCACTCGGGTTAGTAGTTATAAAATTATGATCAACTAATTTTGAATATTTTTGAATATTATTAATATTATTTTTTGAATAATTTAAACTTGGCATTATAGGATCCTCATTCCATTGCGAAATAATTAAATTTTTATTTAATGATTTAAGCGTATCTATAGTTTCTCTATCAATATTCTTAGTGTGACCAAAAAATAGAAGATCTGGATTATAATTTTTAAAAGATTCAATTAGATATTTCTGAAAAGAGTCTTTTACAGGAGTAAAAGAAAATGTTCTGTTATTCTTTATATAGTCCCTATCACTAATCTCGAGTACATCATGACCATTTCTTATAAATCCATTCGTAAATTTTTTTCCTAAAGATATATTATAAAGTCTATGATCTAATTTTTGACCTTGATTATAAATGTTAAGTATTTTTAATTTGTTTTTTATAAAATTAAAATTATTATATGGTAGACATTCCTGTCTAATTTTATCAATAAGTTTTGTATTTTCAGAAATAATATGCTCAACCTTAGAAAATGAATCTTTTTGAATTGTTTTTCTTTTTTTTTTATTTTTTATTAAAAATTTTATTTGTTTATAAAGATTATTAGCATCGAGATTTTTTAGTATAATTGCTTGCTTTGTAGTTTCAGGTAATCCTCCTTTATTAGAAATTATAGTTGCACATCCTCTTGAGGTTGCTTCTAAAGCTGTTCTACCAAAAGGTTCATCCCACTTAGATGGCACAACAGAAATTGAAGATTTGTCTAACAAACTTAGAACTTTTGTATGTTTTATAAAACCTAGTTCAATATGGTTACGATGCTTTATAAATATTTTTCTTCTATCTTCATCACCTAGAGAAAAAGCTTTCCATTCAGGAAACTCATTCAATATTTTTATAATAGATTTTGAAAATAAGTCATAACCTTTTGACTCATTAAGTTTTCCTACAAATGTGATATATTTTTTTTTAATCATCAATTTTTTTTTTGGATTTATGCTGGGATAAACAATTTCAGATTTAGTTTTTAGTTTATTGTCTAAATCTATAAAAAATCTTTTTTGTGTCCATTCACTAACAAAAATAATCTTTTCAACATTAGAAATTATATTGAGTCTTTCTTTGACAGTTTTTGATCCTTTCATTGATAATGGGTCGTTATGAAAATAGATCATGAATCTAGAATTAATTTTTTTAGCTATTTCTTTTAAAATGAGGGGCCTATTATGTATTTCAATTAAATCAAATTTTTGATTTTTAAATTTCTTAATTAGTTTTTTTGAATATTCCTTAGTGGCACTTTTAAATTTTGATTTAATATTCTTTAAGTCAATATTAATATAATTTTTTGATAGAAAATCTTTATATTTTGTCTGTCCATAAATATAATTTGATGTTTTAAATTTTGATTTTCTGAAGAATTCACTCACCCATAAAGAAGCTGCGGAGGCTTTTGTATAAGTGTAATTTTCTTTATAGGGTAATATTGTAGCTATTTTAATATTTTTTTTTTTCATAAATACCAATTAGCGATATTCTTTTAAGTCTATCCTTCTTTAATTTATGCTCATATGAAAGTGCTGATGATTTATTTTTGAATCTTTTTTTATAAACCAATTCCCACTTATAACCTTTTGTAGCTTTAGCCCCTTTATTTTCATTATGTTTTGCTAATCTATTCTTTATATTATTTGTAAATCCAACATAAGATTTATTTTTAAACCCTTTTATGGTTTTTATAAGATAAACATAAAAAAGCATATAGATTAATTTTATTTTGGCGGTCCCTAGGGGAATCGAACCCCTCTTTCGAGGATGAAAACCACGTGTCCTAACCGATAGACGAAGGGACCGAAGAGCTGCTTTTTATTGTATAATAAAACATTTATCAAGTGTTTATAATATGAATTTATTAAATTAATTGTTTAGTTTTTATTATTTTTTTTAATCCAGAGGATTTGTGTGTAATAAGTGTCTCAGAAACAAATTCGTCATTAACTACCTCAATCCCTGAAACAATATCTCCAGATGTAATTCCAGTAGCACAAAATATACTATCACCTTTTACAATTTCATTTAGCTGATATTTTTTATCAAAATCTTTAATACCCATTTTTTTTGCTCTCTCTTTATCTTTGTTTGAATTAAATAAAAATCTTCCCTGAAAATTACAATTATATGCATCTAGCGCAGTAGCAGCTAAAACTCCCTCTGGCCCTCCACCGACTCCTAAAAAAATATCTACTGAGTATTTTTTATCTATAACCATTAAAGCTCCAGCAATATCTCCATCAGTTATTAACTTTAATTGGACCTTCAATTTTATCAATTCGTCTATAATTGCTTTGTGCCTTGGTCGATCTAAAATACAAGCAGTCAAGTCCTCAGGTCGCTTATTTTTAAATTCTGATAAATTAAAAATATTTTTTTTTACTGAATAATCTAGATCTACAACATTAGGTTCAGAAAAATTAACAGATAATTTGTCCATGTATGTCTCAGGAGCATTAAATAGATCAGATTTGTTAGAAACAGCAATTACTGAAAGAGCCCCGGATAAATTATTAGCAACAAAATTAGTTCCCTCTAATGGGTCAACAGCTATATCTAAATCTGGTCCATTTTTATTGCCAACTTTTTCCCCAATATAAAGCATTGGTGCTTTGTCCAATTCCCCCTCACCTATTACAATTTCTCCATTCATATCAATTTTGTTTAATTCATTTCTCATTGCATCTACCGCTGCTTTATCAGCAGATATTTTGTCTTTTTTTCCTATAAAGTAATATGAGGATAGTGCAGCTCTGTTTGAAACATTTAAAAAAAGTTTTTCAAATTTCTTATCTAAATACATTACCTAACAGTTTCTAAAGATGTATTTTTTTCTAATTTTGCCTCAAATTCTCTTAATCGTTTCCAAACAGATATTAATTCAACAATTATAGGCCAGCTTCTTACCAGATATTGAAGTGAAGTTTCAACTCTTCCAAAAGCTCTTATTATTTGTTGAACAAACCCTAATGTAATTGCACCAGTTACAATTGTTGGTGCCAACGCCAAGTAAGGAACTATAACCATTCCTTGTAAATAACTCCATTTTACTGCATTAAAGTAAAGATAATGAAAATACATTTTATAATGTATTTTTCGAACTCCCCCGTAAAGATCAGTTATTTTTTCAGGTTTTGCACTTTCTTTAAAATCTTCACCCAAGACAAGTTCTTTTCTATATGCAGCTTCTTCTTTTTGTATATCATATTCTATTCCAGGTAATTTTATTCCAACACTTGCTAATAATATTGTACCGCCCAAAGCAGAGAGTACAGCAACCCAAACTAAAGCATGTTCTACTTCACCAACCCAAGGTAATACCGTAATACTTTTGGAAAGGCCCCATAAAATAGGAGTAAATGCTATAAGAGTCATTAAACTTCTTAAAAGTTCTGCACCTAAGCCCTCCATAATTCTTGCAAATTTAAGAGTATCTTCCTGAACTCTTTGAGAAGCACCCTCTATAGATGAAGCATCGTCCCATTTATCATGATAAAAATCAGCCATTGCTGTTCTCCACCTGAAAGTCCAATGACTAGTAAAATAGTCACTAAAAATAACCACAAGAATATAAACAGCAGCAATTTTGGCAAAAGTAAAAAGATAATTAATAAATTCTTTTTCTGAAACTGAATTTGGTTCAGTCAAAGCTTTTTGCAAAGTGTCATAAAATTCACCAAACCATTCGTTAATTCTTACGTCTAATTGTACTTGGTACCAAGTAGCAAGCAGAATTAATATAGTGCCACCTATACTCCAAGGAAACCATTTTTTTTGACTAAAAAATTTAAACATTTATTTTAAAAAATTATCCGCATAAGATTTTTTAACAATCTTTCTTTTTTTCGGTTCGATTAACTCATAATCAATTCTTTTTTTTTTTGCATAATCAATCGCACTTGCTTTCGATGAAAATTCTAATTTTAACTCACTTAAAGTGTCAGAAGAACTCTCCCAACCCATTAAAGGATTCTTAGTTGGATCTTTTGTTTCAAATTCTAAAATCCATTTTATAGATTTACCCAAACCTGACTGCATTGCACTTTTATTTGGTATGTAAATTTTTGCTTTTTTCATAATTGATGGTCGGAGTGGCAGGATTTGAACCTGCGACCCTCTGGTCCCAAACCAGATGCGCTACCAGGCTGCGCTACACTCCGAATGATGTACTAATACAGTAGTTATTAATATTTTCAATGGATAAAGCTGCCAAATATGAGGAATTTTAATCAAAATCTGATATATAAGGATACATGATTATTTCATGTCCTTGTGGGAAAAAAAATTTTGAAATTGATGCAAATTTGATACCTTCAGAGGGGCGTAATTTACAATGTGGATCATGTTCAAAGGTTTGGTTTTATAAATTTGAGCAAAATGTTTCAAATTTAAGAATTCAAGATACAATAAAAGATTTTCATGAAGATGTTAATAAAAGAGAAATTTTAACTGACGTAAACAAAGATATTCCTAACAAGAAGAAAGATAATGTTGGCAAACAAAAAGATAAAGCTTTAGTCAAGTACGAAAAAAAAACAAAGTTAAATTTTTTTAATTTTATAGGTTATTTTTTTGTATTAATTCTGTCATTTCTCGCACTATTGATCGTTTTGGATACATTTCAGGCCCTATTATTACCAATATTTCCAAATCTTGAATTAATTTTATTTAATTTTTACGAAACTTTAATAGATATATATCTTTTTATAAAAGATTTGATTAAATAAGATGATTAATTACATTTCTAAACCTTTTAAATGGTTTTTCAAATTAGAAGCAGCAAGTGGTTTGGTTTTGTTATTTGCTGCTATAATTGCTTTATTTATAAGTAATTCAAATTTATCAGAAACATACTTTTCTACTTTAGAAAAATATATTTTTTTAGGTGTTAACAATTTTGGAATTAAATTGAGTGTCTTACATTGGATTAACGACGCTTTAATGGCCATATTCTTTTTTTTTGTTACTCTAGAAATAAAGAGAGAATTTTTACAAGGAGAACTCTCTAATATTAAGCAAGCTTTACTTCCTATTATTGCTGCAGTTGGAGGAATGCTTGTTCCTGCGTTATTTTATGTTTTTATAAACTTTGGTGATAGTGAAACTCTCAATGGTTGGGCTATTCCTTCAGCTACTGATATAGCTTTTTCTCTTGGTGTCCTTTCATTATTAGGAAAAAGAGTTCCATTGTCGTTAAAAGTTTTTTTGACGGCTCTTGCCATTATTGACGATTTGGGTGCAATTGTGATTATTGCTCTATTTTACTCTGGAGACTTGAGCATCAAATACTTAAGCTTGATGCTTTTAGCTTTTTTGGTTTTATTAATTATAAATAAATTTAATATTAAAAAATTTTTACCTTACTTGATAATAGGAATTTTTCTATGGGATTTTACTCATAACTCTGGAATACACGCAACAATCGCAGGGGTATTGTTAGCGATGACTATACCTCACAGAAAAAAAGAAAAAGATTTTTCTTTATTAATCAAAGTTGAGCATACAATTAGTCCCTATGTTGCCTTTGGTATAATGCCTTTATTTGCATTTGCTAACGCGGGTGTTTCGCTAGAAGGCCTATCCATAAACTCATTACTGGATAAAGTTCCTCTTGGAATATTGTTAGGATTATTTGTTGGAAAACAACTTGGGGTCTTTGTCTTTTCTTATGTAGCTATTAAAACAAAAATAGCACAAATGCCAAATAACTCTAATTGGTATAATTTTTATGGTGTTGGTGTATTAACAGGAATAGGTTTTACAATGAGTTTATTTGTTGGAAATTTAGCTTTTGTTGAAAATATGCAATATATGGATGGTGTAAAAATAGGTGTTTTAACTGGGTCACTTTTATCCACTTTATTTGGTTATTTTTTAATATTACTTACACCAAATAAATGAAAATAAAATTATTTGTAGCCTTAACAATATTTATGCTGTTTTTCAAAAATGCAACTGCTGGAAATTATGAAAAAGTTTTTTATGATTTCAAAATAGAAAGTATTTCAGGTGAGATTATCGACTTTGGTAAATATAAAAATAAAGTCATCTTGATTGTTAATACAGCAAGCTACTGTGGTTTTACAAAACAGTATGGTGAATTACAAGAACTTTGGGATCAATATAAATCTAAAGGTCTTGTTGTATTTGGTGTGCCTTCTAACTCATTCAATCAGGAAAAAAAAAAAGATGAGGATGTAAAGAAGTTCTGTGAAGTTAATTTTGATATCAGTTTTCCATTGTCAAGTATAACAGAAGTTAAGGGAGAAAATGCACATGAATTATTTAAATGGGCTGCTGATAACCATGGTAAATCAGCTATACCAAAGTGGAATTTCTATAAAATTTTAATAAATAAGGAAGGTAAAGTTGAGGATACTTATTCATCTTTTACAAAACCACTATCAAATAAGATAATAAAGAAAATAGAAAGTATTCTATAATTTCAACAAAAGACCATCATGAGCAGGAATAACATTTTTAGGTAAAATCTTTTTAAGTTCAGCATAATCTAAAACAGGAGACAGATTTGTTAAAATAGCCTTCTTTGGTTTAAATTCTTTCACCATTAATAATGATTTTTCTAAATTGAAATGAGATGGATGATGATCGTACCACAAACAATCAATAATTATATATTTTAATTTACGAAAATATTTATAATCTTTTTTATAAATTTTACTAACATCGCTAATGTAGGCTATCTTCTTATTGATTATAAAACAATTTGATTTTACATTACCATGATTAACAATAACTGATCTAATATTAATTTTCTTGTGATTATTCTTCATAAAAAAATTCTTTGTTAGTTTATTTAATTTAAGGGTAGCAGGATATTCTTTCGAGTAACTATTAAATATATATGAAAAACTTTTTTTTAAATATTTTGAAGTAATCTGGTCTGCATAAACGTTTATCTGTTTTTTGCTACTAAGATAGAAAGGTCTCAAATCATTAATACCGTGCGTTTGATCTCCATGCATATGAGAATAAAACACTTTATCAATTTTCTTAATATTATGTCTTAATAACTGTTGACGTAAATCAGGAGATGTATCAAATAAAATATTCTCGTTTGAAGTTTTTAATAAGGCGGAACATCTTGTCCTGTAATTTTTTTCATTGTTTGGATCACAATTACCAAAAAAGCCATCGGGTCTAGGAACACCCATAGAACTACCGCATCCAAGTATAATAAACTTCATGTTAAACTATTTAAAAAAAAGATTATCAAAATTTTTAGTAGTTATTTTATCAAGTTTTGATTTTTCAATATCTTTAATTTCTGCAAGTTTTTTAGAGGTAAAATCAATAAAAGAAGGTTCATTTTTTTTTCCACGATAAGGAACTGGAGCTAAAAAGGGACTATCTGTTTCAATTAAAATTCTATCTAAAGGTAAAAATTTAAATGTTTTTTGTAATTCTATAGAATTTTTAAATGTTATAATGCCGCTTGCTGAAAAATACGTATTTAGATTAAGTAGATCTTCTGCAAATTTTTGTGAACCAGTGAAACAGTGCATTAAAATTTTAAGTTCTGTATCTTTGTATTCATTTAAAATATTGAATGTATTTTCCTCTGCATTTCTAGAATGAACAATCAACGGAAGATTATTTTCTATAGCAGCGTTTATATGAATCTTAAAACTTTCAATTTGTTTTTTTCTGTCAGAATTATCGTAATAATAATCAAGACCTGTTTCACCTATACCAATAATTTTCTTATTTTCCCTTAAATTTTTGTTAAAAAATCCTGAGTCGACAAAATTTTTATCTGCTTCGTGAGGATGAATTCCAATAGAACCATAAATTATATCGTCTTTTTTTACTATTTCTTTAACTCTTGAAAAACTCTCTATAGATGTTGATATTGTTAGTATCTTTTCAATGCCAGCATCTTTTGATCTTTGAATAATACCATCCAAGTTACTTAATAAAGGCTCATGGTCTAAATGGCAGTGTGAATCAATCATTTTTTTTTTCTATTTTATTAAAAAGAATGTTTATCTTATTAATTGAATTTCCTTGTTTTAAAAAAGTATTATCTCCTATTGATGCAAAATCAATATCTTTTTCATTTAAGTTGAAAATCTTTAAAGCTTTTAAAGATGATTGAGGTATAATCGGATAAAGCAAGAAACTTACCTTTCTTACGATTTCAAGTGTCGAGTATACAATTGTATTCAGTCTTAAAGGGTTATCTTTTTTTTTCCAAGGCTCTTGGTCATTAAAATATTTATTTGCTTCAAATAAAGAATTAATTATGTAGTCAATATAAAAATTGATATTTTGATTATCAATTTCAAGTCTAATTTTACTTAGATTTTCTTTATATTTATTTAAAATATCTAAATCTTCTTTTTCAAAATTAATTTTTTCTGGAATTTTACCTGAACAATTTTTAATTGTGAAAGAAATAACACGTTGACATAAATTACCAAAATTATTAGCCAAATCACTATTTATACAATCCTCTAATTTATCTTGCGATATATTGCCATCGTTTCCAAAAGAAACTTCTTTTATAAGATAGTATCTTAATGGATCTAGACCATATTGATCTATAATTTCAATTGGATCTAAAATATTTCCTTTTGATTTTGACATTTTTTCTTCGTTAGAAAGTATCCATCCATGACCAAATACTTTTTTTGGTGGAGTTATTTTGGCTGCAAGTAAAAAAGCTGGCCAATAAATTGCATGAAATCTTAATATATCTTTACCAATTAAATGTACACTTGCTGGCCAAAATTTTTTAAATAATTCATCGTCTACTCGAGGATAATTTAATGCACTCATATAATTTGTGAGAGCATCTAACCATACATAAATCACATGATTATCATCATGAGGTACTTTTATACCCCAAGAAAAACTTTTTCTACTTACAGATAAATCTTTCAAACCACTTTTAACAAAACTGATTACTTCATTTTTACGAGATTTAGGGGATATAAAATCTGGATTATCTTTGTAGAATTTTAGTAATGGTTTTTCCCATTTTGAAAGTTTAAAAAAATAAGATTCTTCATCAACCCACTCTACTAAAGATTTGGATGAAATCGCTACTTTTTTATTATCTAAATCTTCAATTTCATCATCATTATAAAAAGCTTCATCAGAAACTGAATACCAACCCGAATATTTTGATAAATATATTTCTCCGTTTTTTTTTAATTCATTCCATAAAAATTGAACTGATTTTTTATGACGATCTTCTGTTGTTCTTATAAAATCGTTATTTGTTAAATTTAAAGTTTTTGATAAATCTTTGAATGTTTTGCTTAATTCATCACAAAATTCTAAGGTTTTAACTCCTTTTTTTTCAGCTGCTCTTTGTATTTTTAATCCGTGTTCATCAGTACCTGTAAGAAAATGAACATTAAAGCCGTCCATCCTTTTAAATCTAGCAAAAAAATCTGCTATTATACTTGAATAAGCATGACCCATATGTGGTTTTGCAGACGGATAATAAATTGGGGTGGTAATATAAAAATTTTTAGCCATTCAAGATTTTATCATTTAATTCTATAAAAAAAGACTCCTCATCAAGGTTAAATCTATTAATTTTTTCTATTTTTTTAACAAAATAATTATAGTAGTCCATGTTAAATAATATTGATTTTTTTTTTAACAAATACTCGATTACTTCATAGAAGATATATCTTAGGTCTTTATGTTTTTTGATATGATTATTTTGAATTAAGATATCAATGAAATCTTTCAATTCAATATTTTTTAAATCTATATTATTTTCACCGCAAAACTGTATCATTCTATAAATATTACCTGGAGAAAAATAATAATTGATAAAATCACTATTGACTGAATGATGAATGTCTTCATTAATTAATTTATTAATTACAAAAATAGATTCTTTATTAGTTAAATTAATGTTAAATTTTATAAATCTAGAAGTTAATGTAGATAATAAGGTTTTTTGATTTTGAATAAGTAAAAAATAGACATTGTCATTCGGTTCTTCAATCTCTTTTAATAAAACGTTTATACTATTTTTATTAAGGTACTCGCTATTGTCTATTAAAACAAATTTAGGTTTATTGTTAAGTGATGATTTATTCAAATCTTGTATTATATTTCTGATCTGATCAATATTGATATTCTTTTTATCTGCCTGTATATCTATTAAAAAAAAATTTGGACTTGATCCATTGTTAATTAATTTAAATGATCTATTCTTTTCATCAATTTTAAAATGATCAATATCATATGGAAAATCCTCATTTATTGAGAGAACAAAATTTATTAAATGGTAAGCCAATGTAGACTTACCGATCCCCTTCTGTCCTTTTAACAAAATTTTATTTGGAAGTTTGTCTTCTTGATACAAAACAATAAGTTTTTTTAATATATTTCCATGAATAAGTAATTCTAGTTGATTTGAAGGATTCAATTTCATTTGATAAGATCATTAATCTTTCTAATTATAATTTCTTTATTTTTTTTTAATTCTAGATTTGAGTTAATTATTAAGTGTTTATTCTTTTTATTTCTAACGATTTTTAGAAAGCCTTTTTGTACCTTTTCATAAAATTTACTGCTAAATTTATCATATCGATTCAGTTTATTTCTTTTTCTTAATCTTGATAACATATTTTTATTATTTACAATGTTTAAAAAGGTAAAATCAATTTTAAAACCATTTAGAATCACACTGTGAATTTTTTTAATTAGATTTAAGTCAACACCTAATCCAAAATGTTGATAAGCTATAGTGGAGTCTATAAATCTATCAATAAGTATAATCTTTTTTTTATGAAATCTTTTTAATTTTTGTATATTTTCGCTCCTTGAGGCTGAATATAAAAATAGATCAGTGTTTCGATTAAAATTTGATTTTTTATTAAGAATTAATCTTCTAATAATTTCTGAATTTTTACTTCCACCAGGTTCTCTTAAATATATATATGGAATCTTTTTTTTTTTTAAAAATTTACATACATTCTTAATATGAAGAGATTTTCCACTACATTCAATACCTTCAAAAACAATAACAGGCTTATTAGACATCACCCCAAATCAAATAATTAATAGACTTCATCAGCCTTGAGAACATATTAACTTTTTTAACTTCATTGGCAGCTAACAAATCATATTCTCCAATCATATTGTCATTATAAGAAATATTTAATTTTCCAATTATTTGATCTTTTTTAATTGGTGCTTCAACCGGTCCAATATAGTTAATTGACACTTTTAATAATCTTTTTTGTGCTTTTTTTATAGTTTTATATATGTCCTCATTCACATATACATTCACTTGTTTTTCTTTTCCCAGCCATACATCAACTTTATCCAAAGATTTGTTTGCTTTAGCTATTTCGATGAGATCAAAATTTGTGATACCATAAGTTAACAACTTAGTGCTCTCTCTAGATCTACTATTTTTTGTTTCAAATCCACTCCCAACGGCTATTAATCTTCGTCCATTTTTTTCTAATGATGAGGCTAGAGAATATTTTTCAACAGCTAAATACCCAGTTTTGATTCCATCCGCTCCAAGGTTTTTATAAAGAAGTGGATTACGGTTTCCCTGAGTTATGGGGTCACCACCTGTCCTTTCCCACGTAAACTCTGTCTCACTAAAAAGTTTATAATATTCAGGGTGTTCTTTAATAAGGTAATTAGACATTATAAGAATATCCCTAACAGTCGAGTAATTGTCTGGATCATTAATTCCAGAAGAATTGGTAAAATTTGTATTTTCCATACCTAATTCTTTGGCCTTCATTGTCATTAGAATTGAAAATTCTTCTTCAGTCCCAGCAATACCTTCTGCTAAAGCAATGCATGCATCGTTTCCAGAAGCAACAATAATCCCTCTAAGTAAATTTTCTACAGTAACTTCATCACCAACCATTATAAACATTGATGAGTATCCAGCAGTAGATAATCTCCATGCTTTTTCTGATATTATAAATTTATCCTCTAAACTTAAATCACCAGACTTAATTAGATCAAATGCAATTATAGATGTCATAATCTTAGTCATTGAAGCTGGATAAATTGATCTATCGGGATCTTTTTCATAAAGAATCTCACCAGACAAAAAATCTTGCAAAATTGCAGTTCTAGCCTTTATTTGTATATTCGCACTTAAGTAACTTGACAGAAATAATATTGTTAAATTTATTATAAAAATCTTTTTAAACATTGTTTAGTATTTCTAAATTTTCAAAATTCATTGGTCCGAGTTTTTCATAGGACTCTTTTAGACTTTTTATATCATTAAAGGGGCCTATTAGTACTCTAAATTTTGTTTTTGAGAGTTGTTGTATTTTAGAATTTTTTATATTTGTTTCGTTTTTAATACGTGAAATCATCAACTTTGCTGAACTTTTATAATAAAAATCAGCTAATTTTATTGAATAGGAAAATTTAGGGTTTGTATTTTTCTTTTTCTTTTTAGGTTTTGAATTAAGATCTTTTATTTGAATACCATCAACAGGAGCTTTTTCAGCAACTTTTTTTTCTTCTTCGAATGTCTTACTTTTTTTTGCAATAAAAGCGGAGTTTCTTGAGACTAATTTTATCTCGAGCAGTGGTTCACTAAAATCAAGATCCAAATCTTCAGCTATTCTTTTAGATATAACAGAATTATAAAAATCTGAAAATTTTTGATTATTAGATTTCACTTCTGCAATCAAAGACTTACCATTTTTTGGATTTGTAATCTTGACAGTTGATTTTCTTTTTAAAGATTTGTGATAAATCATTAATGATCTATCATCTAATTTCTTTATTTTATTTAAACTTTCGTCAAAAATTAAAGCAAATCCACTATTAGCATATTTTTTTTCTAATTTTATTTCGGTCTTATCTAATTGTTTGGGGACTTCGACACAACCTATCAGAAAAAAGGAGAGCAATATAAGTAAAATTTTATAGTTCATTTTTAAATTTATCCTTTAAGGTACAAACAGCTAAAGCAAATCTCAAAGATCTATTCCATTGAAGAATTATTTCATAATTATCAAACACAATATAAGCAGGGTTTAAAGTATCTGCCCCTGGGATAATATCTTTATCAGGAGTAATTATTGCAACATTATAGTTAGATTTTAAAAAACTTAATTCATCATAATTCTCTATATATTTTTTAAAAAAACTTAATCTTTTTTTATTATGAAGTTTTTTAGCAGAAACATTTAAATATTTTTTTGGCGTGTTTTCTTTAAGATCTATTCGGTAAAAGCAAGGAGAATTTTTTTTCCAACCGATCTTTTTTAGATAGTTTGCTGCAGACGCGTAAGCATCATGAGAATTTTTTAAATTTATGTGATTATCAGTATTAAAATCAATAGCATGGTTTTTTATAGTTGAAGGCATAAACTGAAAAAAACCAAATGCTCCTGCCCATGAACCATATAAAGATTTATAATCTATTTGATTTTCATCTATTAATTTCAGTAAAATTAGAAGTTCTTTAGTAAAAAATTCAGATCTTCTTTTATCGTAACTTAATGTTGCTAGTGAAGAAATGATGTCCATTTTACCAACATAAGTTCCATAGTTTGTTTCTATTCCCATTAGTGATAGTAAAAGTTCTTTTTCAACCTCAAACTTATTTTCAACAATATTTATCAACTCTTTATTATTTGAATAAAAGTCAACACCTTTACTCAATTTTTTAGAAGAGGATCTTTTTGAGATATAAGTCTTAGTATCTTCATAAAACTCAGGCTGATATCTATCATATTTTATTACATTGGATAGAAACTTAGCATCAGTCATCACAAGATCAAAAGTTTGCTCAGAAATATTATTGGCTAAAGCTCTTTGTTTAAAATTTTTTTTCCAATTTTCAAAGCTTTTAATTTCATTAGCAAAGGAATTAGACTGGAAAAAAAATACAATTAAAAAAAAAATCTTAATTTTGTTCATATAAATCGTTTAAATATATAATTACAGCAATCCAAATGATAATAAAACTTAGAAATTTCACTAATGAAAAATCCTCTCCATAATAAAAATAACCTAAAATGAACTGTAAAGTTGGCGTAATGTAAAATATCATTCCAGTCGGACCTAAACCAATTAACTCAACTCCTCTTACATAAAGGAACAAAGGAATCACTGTCATTGGACCGGCTAAAAGCAAATAGAGACTTAGTTCTGGGTTATTCAAACTAAAATCATTAAAGTTGTTATCTGCAATAATATAAAATGCAACAAGAGCAAACGGAAAAATATACAAGCTTTCAATTAATAATCCAATGTCGGTATCTATTTTAATTTTTTTTCTTACTAAGTTGTAAAATGCCCAACTAAAAGCTACGACAAGACCAACCCAAGGTAAGGATTTAAGATTAAATAAAATTAATATTATAATTGATATTAAAACTAAAAGGATTGAAAAAATTCTTTTTTTATTAAGTTTTTCTCTAAAAAAAATATATCCTAAAAGCACACTAATAATTGGCATAATAAAATATCCAAAACTAGCATCTATAATTCTTTCAGAAGCTACAGCATAAATCCATATAGACCAATTAATAAAAATCAAAAAACCAGATACAAATAATGCGATTAATTTTTTTCTATCTTTTATTTCTTTTAGGAACATTTGCCATTTAGACAAAAAAGTAGTGGTAAAAACTAACATGATTGCAGTCCATAAACATCTATGCACGACTAATTCAGTATGACCGATAAAAGATACGGACTCAAAATATATAACCCCAATAAATCCCCACCAAAATGAACCCAGTGAAGTTAAAATCAAACCTTTATTAAAATTATTTTTCATATTAATTAAATGAACAAAATATCAAGACTAATTAGACTATTTTATTGTTGAATTAAATATTTTTAATTATAAAAGCTTCTACATGGAGAGATGGCTGAGCGGTTGAAAGCACCGGTCTTGAAAACCGGCAAAGGGGCAACTCTTTCCTGGGTTCGAATCCCAGTCTCTCCGCCATCATAATTATAAATATTTAAAATTTTTAAATAAGTTGTTAATTTTATTGTTTTCAAATTCTAAATCAGTTTTTAAACCATTATAAAAATTATAAAGATTGTTATCATCTACTTCCAAGAGCTTTAATAATTCATTTAAGTCATTAAAATCTAATTCATTTAAGTATTTATTGGTGAAAGCTCCTAATAGTTTATCCATTTCTTTAGTGCCACGATAATTTGATCTGTAAATTATTTTTTTTTTTATTTGTTCTATATCAGTGGTCATAATAAGAATATAATATTAGTTTATGGATATTAAAAGAAATTATGAATATTTATTGTCTGATATAAGTTCTCTAAAAGGTGTAGGAGTAAAAACATCAAATTTATTAAAAAAGAAAAAAATTAATACTATTTTCGATCTATTATGGAAATTACCAAAATCCTATACAGATCGAAGTTTATCTTCGAAAATTAAAGATTTAAAAATAGATGAATTACAAACTATAACGATAATCCCTCAAAAATATTTATTTCCTAGGGTAAGAAACTTACCAAATCGAGTTTTATGTAAAGATGAAACTGGTAATATAGATTGTGTTTTTTTTAATAGCTACGAGGGATATATAAAAAAGATATTACCCATTGGAAAAGAAGTAACAATCAGTGGGAAAATCAAATATTTTAGGAACAAATACCAATTAACAAATCCAAAATATGTTTCAGAGGACTCCTCAATTATAAAACAAAAACATAATAATTATTCATTGACTGATGGTATTAGTGAAAAAGTTTATAATAAAATAATGTTACAAATAATTAAAAATTTGCCTAAAATTGATGAATGGCACTCAAAAAACATATTAAAGAAATTTGACAACATTGGATGGAATGACTCAATCAAAAAGCTACATGAACCTGAAAATATTGGTAAATTTAAAGAAAACTTTTATCAAAGACTTGCTTTTGATGAAATTTTTTCAACTTTTTTGGTAAATTCAGAAATTAGAAAAAAGATAAAAAAAATAAAAAAAACAAAGAAAAAATTTGATACTAAAAAACAAAGTGGAATAATATCCAAGTTAGATTTTTCCTTAACTAGTGATCAAACTAAAACATTAAATGAGATTAACGATGATTTGCGCTCAGATAACAAAATGTTTAGATTACTTCAGGGTGATGTTGGTAGTGGCAAAACAATAGTAGCGTTATTATCTGCATTCAATACCATCAGTTCTGATTTTCAAGTAGCAGTAATGGCTCCTACCGAAATATTAGCAAGACAGCATTTTTTATTAGCAAAAAAAATATTTCCCAAAATTATTAAAATAGAGTTACTCTCTGGAAAATCATCATACAAAGATAAAAAAAAAATTTTAGATAAACTTATTAAAAAAGAGATTGATATTGTTTTTGGAACGCATGCCTTATTTCAAAAAAAAGTAGAATTCAAAAAACTAGGTTTAATAATAATTGATGAACAGCATAAATTTGGGGTTAGTCAAAGAAAAAAACTATCTGATAAAGCTGGGAAAGATTGTGATGTTCTTTTAATGACAGCAACACCAATACCACGTACTTTAACAATGACTATCTACGGAGATATGGATCTTTCAATTATACGAGAAAAACCAAATAGCCGAAAACCTGTTAAAACTTATAGTAAAATTGAGAGTAAGATTGAGGATGTTATTAAATTCATTAAGAAAGAAATACGACTTGGAAATCAAATTTTTTGGGTATGCCCTCTTATAGAAGAGTCTAAAAAAATTGATCATTCTTCTGCAGTCAAAAAATCTGAATATTTAAGAAAAATATTTCCTAATGAGGTTTATTTACTCCATGGAAAAACAACGATTGAGGAAAAAGAAAAAATCCTAAACAAATTTTTAAAAAATGAATTTAAGATTTTAGTTTCAACTACAATCATTGAAGTTGGTATAGATTTTCCTAATGCAAATGTGATTATAATAGAAAATGCAAATAAATTTGGTTTGTCTCAATTGCATCAACTTAGAGGAAGAGTGGGAAGAGGCAACAAGGAATCTTCATGTATATTAATGTTTAAGTCAAATCTAAGCGAAAATGCAAAAAAAAGAATTAATATACTAAAAACCTCAAATGACGGATTTGAAATATCTGAGGAGGATATGAAGTTGAGAGGTTTTGGAGATATTCTTGGTTTTAAACAAAGTGGAATAAAAAACTTTAAATTAGCAGATCCAATACATAATCATAATCTTTTTATTTTAGCAGAAAAAGAAATTAAAAGAATAGAAAATGAAAAAGAAGACATAGGGAAATTTAAACCATTAATAAAATTATATGATCGAGCAGATATAATAAATGATATTGCCTAATTTTTACCTGAAGATGTTCCTGCAGAAACAATAAATTTAGACGCTTCCTCAAAAGTCATATCTAGATAGATTACATCCTCTATGGGAAACATTAATAAAAATCCACTTGTTGGATTTGGGGTTGTCGGAACAAAAACATTAATTAATTTTTTATTTGTTTTTTTTGCCATTTCACCAGTGTTTTCTTTTGTTGCAAAACCTACGGCCCACACACCTTTTCTAGGATATTCAATCAAAACTACACTTTTTTTATCGTTATCTTTTTTTGAAAATGTTTCAGTCATTTGAACTATGGCAGAATAGATAGTTCTTAAAAATGGAATTCTCTTAAAAAGATCATCAATGAGTTTTAAAATTCGTTTTCCTAAAAATGATAATGATAAACCACCAACAATAGTTATAAATATTAGTGAGATTAAAATTTCTATACCTGGAATTTCGAATGGCAAATAACTGTTTGGGTTGATATTTTCAGGTAAAATCTTAGAAGAAAGACCAATTAAAACTTTACTAAGGTATAGGGTAAATCCTATTGGAATAAGAACAACTACCCCAGTAATGAAATAATTTCTTAAAATTAAAGTTATTGATTTTTTCTTTTTTGACATAGTTAATTAAAACTTGAATAAATAACAAAAATAATTGCAATTATAAATAACACTAATAAAATTTTGTTATTTAGATTCATTCATATATATAATATCAATGTTAAAGAAAAATGAATAGAAGAAAATTTTTATCATATGTTGGCTGCAGTTGTAGTGGTTTTATTCTCAATTCGTGCGCAACAGCACCTATTACTGAAAGAAAACAGTTAAGTATAATTCCCGAAGCAAAATTGAATGCTCAAGCAGCAAAAATCTATGAAAAAGTAAAGAAAAAAGAAAAATTAAGCAAAGATACTAAAACACTCAATCTAATAAAAGATATTGGAAAAAAGATGGAAGATTCGATTAGTGAATATTTCTATCAATCTAAACTAGATGACCCTACAAAATATTTTGATTGGGAGTATATATTAATCGAAAATAAAAAAATTAGAAATGCCTGGTGTATGCCAGGTGGGAAAATTGCAGTTTACACAGGCATATTAGATGTTACCAAAAATACGAATGGTCTGGCAGCAGTAATGGGTCACGAAATTGCTCACGCAGTAGCTAAGCATTCTGTAGAAAGAGCAAGTAGAGGAACATTATTGAATTTTGGCACAAAAATTATAGATATTGCAAGTGGAGGTGTATTGTCTGACATCAACAGAACTACAGGTATGGATACTGTAGGACTATTATCTCAATTAGGAATAATGAACCCTTTTAATAGAAAACAAGAAAGTGAAGCTGATTATTTAGGTATGATATTTTCGTCTTTATCTGGTTATGATATCAGGGAAACTCCAAAAATTTGGGAAAGAATGAAAGAATATAATAAAGGTCAGACACCTCCAGAATTTATGAGTACTCATCCTTCTGCTGAGAATAGAATTAAAAAAATTAACGAGTGGACAAATCAAATACTTTTAGAATACCCACCACTTAAAATTTCTTAAGATGTGGTGAGCCGTGATGGACTCGAACCATCGACCCATTCCTTAAAAGGGAATTGCTCTACCAACTGAGCTAACGGCCCATATATATTATTGATTGGGATGTATATACATAATTATAAGAATATTTCAAATGGCAATTTGTGAGACAAAAAAGTTAATTAACTACAACTTATCTATATATTTATCATGAAATTCCTTAAATGTGCCATTACGGATATTTTTCCTTATTAAGGACATTAATTCTTGATAAAAGTTAATATTATGTAAAGTTAGTAACATTGAACCAAGAATTTCATTTGTATTAAACAAATGATTTAAATAGCTTTTAGAATATTTATTCAAATCAAGATTTTTTACCGCTGGATCAAGAGGAGAATCATCATTTTGATATTTGTTATTTTTAATATTAACTCTTCCATTCCATGTAAAAGCTAAACCAGTTCTTCCAGATCTTGTTGGTAAAACACAATCAAACATATCAATACCTCTCATTACAGCTCCTAAGATATCAGATGGTGTACCAACTCCCATTAAATAATGAGGTTTTTCATGTGGAAGAAAATCTTTCAGACTATCTAATACACCAAACATTTCTTTTTGTGTTTCGCCTACAGCCAATCCACCAACAGCATATCCATCAAATTCTATGTTTACTAGTTCTTTCAAAGATTGTTTTCTTAAATCCTCAAATAATCCACCTTGGATAATTCCAAATAATGCCTTATGAGGATTTGAACCAAATGCTTTTTTTGATCGTTCAGCCCAATACAAAGATAAATTCATAGAATTATTTATTAAATCATAATCTTTCGTATTTTTAGGACATTCATCCATTATCATACAAATATCTGAATTAAGACCTAATTGAATTTCAATACTTCTTTCTGGACTTAAAATAAATTTTTTTCCATCTATATGTGAATTAAAGATTGCCCCTTTTTCGCGGTCAATTTTGTTTAATTTTGAGAGAGACATAACCTGAAAACCTCCTGAGTCTGTAAGTATAGGTAGATCACAATTCATAAATTTGTGTAATCCGCCTACTCTCTCAATTCTTTCTACGCCAGGTCTAATCATTAAATGATATGTATTTGACAGAATTATTTCTGAATTAGTTTTCTTAATATCATTAATTGTACAAGCTTTGACCGTTGCCTGCGTACCAACAGGCATGAAAGCTGGGGTGTGTATATCTCCCCTATGTGTTTTTATTACACCTTCTCTAGCATAACCATCGGTTTTGGAAACCTCAAAGGCAAATTTTTTGATATCCATTTAAAAATTATGACTATTTAAAACTTATAATCTTATCTGGATCACTAACCGCCCCGTTATTATTTTCATCTCCTCTTTTAATTTTGTCTACAAATTCCATACCTTCAATAACTTTTCCAAAAACTGTATATTGCTTATCTAGAAAAGGTGCGGGCTTAAAACATATAAAAAATTGACTGTTGGCACTGTTTGGATTTGAGGATCTAGCCATTGATAAAGTTCCTCTATCATGCGGGAGATTACTAAATTCTTGATTTAGGTCTGGTAAATCTGATCCACCCATTCCAGCCATACTTAAATTAAAATCTTTAGAATTTGAGTTTCCAAACTTTACATCGCCTGTTTGTGCCATAAAACCATCTATTACTCTATGAAAGACAACTCCATCATATTTACCAGCTGCAGCTAATTCTTTAATTCGTTTTACATGATTTGGGGCAACATCATCAAATAATTCAATTTTAACATCACCATCTTTAAGTTTTAAGATCATTATATTTTCCTCCGATATTGACTGATTAATTAATATAAAAAATAAAAAAAATAATTTTAAGATTATTTTAAACATATTTTTTTTCTAAAGCTTTTATAGTACTTTTTGTTGTAAATTTTTTTATATTACCTTTTAATTTTACAATTTCTTTAACAAATTTTGACGAAATAATTTGATTTTCAACATCGGACATTAAAAAAACAGTTTCTATACTATTATTAAGTTTTCTATTCATTCCAGCAAGTTGGAATTCATATTCAAAATCTGAGGCTGCTCTAAGCCCTCTTAGTATAATGCTGGCTTTATTTTTTTTACATAAATCCGTTGTTAGAGTATTAAAAGGGATTACATTAATTTTATTTTTATTAAGTTTTAAATCAAAAAAAAGTGCTTTTTTAACAATCTCTATTCTTTCATTAATATCAAATAAATAATCTTTATTATCAACATCAGAAACAGCAACTATTATTTTATTAAAAAGTTTTAATCCTTTCTTTATAACGTCTATATGACCATAAGTAATCGGATCAAAGGTTCCTGGATAAATTGAAATTTTAGTCATTAAATTAAATTATCATCAATTTTATTTGCTGAAACTACTTTTTCCTCACCTGATAATTTAATTATTTTTACACCTTGTGTATTTCTTCCAGCGGTTCTAATTTCTTTCACAGCTACTCTTATAACTCTACCTTTGTTTGTTGATATAAGAATTTCATCTCCTTCAAATACAGGAAAAGATGATGAAATATCACCATTTCTTGGTGAATTAACAATTCCTATTATACCCTTACCACCTCTATTCGTAACTCTGTAATCAGTATGCAATGTTTTTTTTCCAAACCCATTTTGTGTAATTGATAAAATAAATTTTTCTTTTGCTTTAATTTCAGATTTTTCATCTTTGCTCTTTTTTCCATTTTTACTATATTTGTCGTTATCAATGATAGATAATGATACAATTTGATCATTTGGTGATAAAACAATACCCTTAATCCCCTTTGAAGATCTACCTTTAAAAACTCTCAATTTTTTTGATTCAAATCTAATGCACTTTCCAAATTTGGTGCTTAGTATTATGTCTTGATCTTCTTTACAAATCTTTACTCCAACAATTTTATCATTGTTGTCCAATTTCATCGCAATTTTACCTGCCGTATTTATTGAAGAAAAATCCTCTAAACTATTTTTTCTTATCTTTCCATTAGCCGTGGCAAATACTATCTGGTAATTCTTTAACTCAGAATCCTCAGGAAATGGCATTATAGAGCTTATAGATTGATGACTTTTGAGAGGTAAAATGTTGAATAAAGATTTTCCTTTAGAGGATGAAGATCCAACCGGTATTTTCCAAGCTTTAATTCTGTAAACAAGACCTTCGGTTGAAAAAAACAAAACAGATGTATGGGTGTTAACTGATAGTGTTTGGACAACAGAGTCCTCATTTCTCGTTGTAATACCAGTTTTTCCTTTTCCTCCTCTTTTTTGTTGTTTTATATTATTTAAAGATCCTCTTTTAATATAGCCTTGAAGAGTAACAGTAATTATTACAGACTCTTTTTGAATAGTTTCCTCAATATCATAATTTAAAACAGCATCAATAATATCTGTTCTTCTTTTAACCGAAAATTTTTCTTTTATATCATTTAACTCATTGCTAATTACATTTAACAATTCTTTTTTTGAAGAAATAATTTTTTTATATTTTTTTATCAATTCAGAAAGTTTTTTTATTTCAATTTCTATTTCATTGATACCCAGTGCAGTTAGTTTTTGTAATCTTAATTCTAAAATTGAATTAACTTGAATTTCAGATAAAGAATACATTCCTTTAGAAGTTTTGTTTTCAATTAAATTTATCATCCTTAATGATTTATTTATTTTCCATTTAATTTTAAGAAGTGAGCTTTTTGCTTCTTCAGGATTTTTTGATGATCTTATAATTTTTATAACTTTATCTAAATTTTCAACTGAAACAGATAAACCAATCAATATATGTGCTCTTTCTTCAGCTTTATTCAAATCAAATTTTGTTTTTTTGATTACTACACTTTCTCTAAAATTTAAAAAATGGGATAAAAAATCTTTTAAATTACATGTAATAGGTTTTCCCTCAACTATTGCTAAAGTATTAAAACCAAAAGAGCTTTCTATTTGAGTATTTTTATATAATTGTCTTTTGACTGTCTCCGGTTCAACACCAGTTCTTAAATCTATAGATACTCTTATCCCTTCCCTGTTGGACTCATCTCTTATATCTCTTATGCCTTCTATTTTTTTTTCTCTTACCAATTGAGCTATTCTCTCATTTAAAACCGACTTATTAACTTGATACGGAATAGAAGTTATTACTAATCTCTCCCTACCATTCTTCACTTGTTCAATAGAAATTTGACCACGGACTTTAAAAGACCCTCTTCCTTTAGTGTAACCCTCTTTAATCATATCTTTTCCTATGATTACTCCGCCCGTTGGAAAATCAGGACCAGGTATAAATTTCATTAATTGCTTAACAGTAATGTCCTTATTTTCAATTAATGCTAAAGTTCCATCTATTATTTCTCCCAAATTATGAGGTGGAATACTTGTTGCCATTCCAACTGCTATACCGCCGGCACCATTAACTAAAAGATTTGGATATTGAGCAGGAAGAACGCTTGGTTCTTTTTCCGTTTCATCATAATTGCTTTTAAAATCAATAGTGTTCTTTTCAATATCATCTATAAGAAACTGAGATACTTTTGAGAGTCTTGTCTCAGTATATCTCATTGCCGCTGCTGGATCTCCGTCTATAGAACCAAAATTTCCTTGCCCTTCAACCAGAGGTAAACTCATTGAAAAATCTTGAACCATCCGAACTAATGCGTCATATACAGATTGATCTCCATGTGGGTGATATTTACCAATTACATCACCGACTATTCTAGCTGATTTTCTAAATTGTTTTGACCAGTCATAACCTCCTTTGTACATTGCATATAAAATTCTTCTATGAACAGGTTTTAATCCATCTCTGATATCAGGTAGAGCACGGCTGACGATAACGCTCATTGCATAAGATAGATATGACGAGCTCATCTCGTCATGCATGGATATCAACTTAATATTCTTATCGTTTTGATTTTCAGAATTTTGCATAATTGCTAAAATGGAATTTCGTCATCCATTTCGTTAGAAATCTGAGACATATCATCATTATTATTTAATGATTTATTATCATTTGCAATACTGCCACCCGAATTACCTCCACCCAACATTGTAAGTGAGGAATTATATCCTTGAATAATTATCTCAGTAGAAAATTTATCTTGGCCTGATTGTTCGTCTTTCCATTTTCTTGTAGATAGTTGTCCCTCAACATATATTTGAGCTCCCTTTTTAAGATATTGTTGAACAACATTTACAAGACCCTCATTAAATACAACTACACGGTGCCATTCAGTTTTTTCTTTTTTTTCTCCAGAATTTTTATCTTTCCAGGATTGACTTGTAGCAAGACTAAGTCTTGCAACATTTTTTCCATTTACCATTTGCTTAATTTCAGGATCTGCGCCCAAACGACCAATTAAAAGTACTTTATTTAAACTTCCAGCCATAATATTTTAATATTTGTATTATTAATTAATTAGATTTATATCACAATTTACTCTGAATATTAATTTTATTAAGTCAAAGCAATAAGAATTATGATGAAAAAGATACTTATTAAGGGGGCTAAAGAGCACAATCTAAAAAATATTTCATTAGAAATTCCTAAAGACAAATTTGTGGTTATAACAGGCCTATCTGGCTCTGGAAAATCTTCGCTAGCGTTCGATACCGTTTATGCAGAAGGTCAAAGAAGGTACGTTGAAAGTTTATCAGCTTATGCACGTCAGTTCTTAGACAAAATGAAAAAACCTAATGTTGATTTAATTGAAGGTTTGAGCCCTGCTATTTCTATTGAGCAAAAGAATACTTCAAAAAATCCTAGATCTACTGTCGCAACAGTTACTGAAATTTATGATTATATGAGAGTTCTCTATGCAAGAGCAGGAATTCCGTATTCACCTTTCACCGGTAAACCAATAGTATCTCAAACAATTACTCAAATTGTAGATAAAATTAAAGAATTACCGAAGAAGTCAACGATTTATTTATTTGCTCCGGTAGTAAGAGGACGTAAAGGGGAATACAAAAAAGAAATATTGGGCTTTAAAAAGCGTGGATTTAGAAAAATTAAAATAGATGATAAACTTTATGATATAGATAATGTTCCTGAACTTAATAAAAAGATAAAACACGATATATATGTCTTAGTTGATAGGATTATATTAAATTCATCTTTAGGTAATCGGTTAGCAGAGGGAATTGAAACATCAATAAATTTAGCAAATGGTTTAGTTTTTGTTGAGTATGAAAATGAAACCTTACCCAAAAAGTTTAGAAAATTAGAGAAATTAATATTTTCAACTAAATTTGCTTGTCCTGAAAGTGGTTTTACAATTGAGGAAATTGAACCAAGATTATTTTCTTTCAATAGTCCGTTTGGTGCCTGTGAGGAATGTGAGGGTATAGGAATAAAACTTAATGTCGACCCTAACTTAGTTATACCGAATGAAAAAAAATCTATTATTGATGGTGCTATCGAACCATGGGCTAAAACCACTACTTTATATTATGCCCAAACACTATCTTCCCTGGCAAAACACTACGATTTCTCTCTTAATGAAAGATGGAATAAATTACCAAAAAAAATAAAAGATATAATACTTTATGGTTCTGATGATGAAGAAATAAAATTTACTTACGATGATGGATATGAAAAATATTCACATAAAAAGACATTTGAAGGTGTCATAAACAATCTTGAGCGAAGGTATCTAGAAACTGATAGTGATTGGAAAAGAGAGGAGATATCTCAGTATCAATCAGATACTAAATGTGAAAGATGTAATGGTCATAGACTTAAAGATGAGGCTTTGTGTGTAAAAATAGATGGTTTACATATCAGTGAAGTAACTGAAAAATCAATTTTAGAGGCCTCGAAATGGTTTAAGGAACTTCAGACAAACCTAAATAAAAAACAATTTAAAATTGCTGAACATATTTTAAAAGAAATAAATGAAAGATTAGATTTTTTGTTAAACGTTGGTCTTGATTATTTGACACTATCAAGAGAGTCAGGAACATTGTCGGGTGGTGAGTCACAGAGGATAAGGCTTGCATCACAAATAGGATCGGGTTTAACAGGTGTTCTCTACGTTTTAGATGAACCATCTATAGGTCTTCATCAAAAAGATAATGTAAAATTAATTAATGCTTTAAAACGATTAAGAGATTTAGGAAATACTGTTATTGTTGTTGAACATGATACAGAGACAATGGAAAATGCTGATCATATAATTGATCTAGGTCCAGAAGCCGGTAATAATGGTGGCCAAGTTGTAGCGCAAGGAACTTTTAAAGAAATAGGTCAGAACAAAGACAGTATTACTGGAAAATATTTATCAAATAAACTCAAAATCATAGTTCCACCAAAAAGAAGATTAGCTAAGAATGGAAGATTTTTAGAAATTACTGGTGCTACAGGAAATAATTTAGATAACGTAAATTTAAAGATACCCTTAGGAAGTTTAACATGTGTAACTGGAGTATCTGGAAGTGGAAAGTCTACATTAGTTTTACAAACGCTTTATAATGCCCTGAACCTAACTTTAAATAATAATAAATCTAGAAAAATTCCCAAACCATTTAAAAATTTTAAAGGAACTGAATTAATAGATAAAGTTATTGATATTGATCAATCACCTATTGGTCGTACTCCAAGATCAAATCCAGCAACATACACTGGTGCTTTTGGACCAATAAGAGACTGGTTTACATCATTACCTGAATCTAAATCACGAGGTTATAAACCTGGTAGATTTTCTTTTAATGTTAAGGGCGGAAGATGTGAAGCTTGTGAAGGTGACGGAGTTATTACATATGAAATGCACTTTCTCCCTGATGTATATATTCAATGTGATGAATGTAAAGGTACAAGATATAATCGTGAGACTCTAGAAATAAAATTTAAAGATAAAAGTATTGCGGATGTTTTAAATATGACAGTTGATGAAGGATGTGAATATTTTGAAAATATAACAAATATAAAGACCAAATTACTTACTCTAAAAAAAGTTGGATTAGGTTATATAAAAATTGGTCAGCAAGCTACTACACTCTCAGGCGGAGAAGCGCAAAGAATAAAGCTCGCAAAAGAATTATCAAAAAGATCTACTGGACGTACAATGTATATACTCGATGAACCTACTACTGGCTTACACCAACACGATATAAAAAAATTGTTAGAAATTCTCCATACATTTGTTGCTCTTGGGAATACTGTCGTTGTAATCGAACATAATCTTGATGTAATAAAAACAGCTGATTATATTGTTGATATGGGTCCAGAGGGTGGAGTAAAAGGAGGTAAAATCATCGCAGAAGGAAAACCTGAGGAAATTTGTAAAGTAGACAGTAGTTATACAGGAAAATTTTTAAAGCCTCTTTTGAACTAGAAAAAATATTAGTAAATTTCAGTTGAATTTGATATAAATAGTTTATTGTGATTAATTTACTATCATCATTATCTAAGACAGTTCATACATCAATTGCCATAGCTATAATTTTGTTTCTTGGTTTATTTTATCAAAATGGAGGATTTAGTTTTGATGCTCTTTTTTGGAGTTGGGTAGCTCGATATACTCATGTTTTAGTTGGGATTATGTGGATTGGTTTATTATGGTACTTTAACTTTGTTCAAATTCCAAATATGGGAAAAATACCCGATGAACAGAAGCCAGCTATTGGAAAAGTTATTGCTCCCGCAGCATTATTTTACTTTAGATGGGCTGCTGCATTTACTGTAATCTCTGGATTAATCCTAGCAGGACTTAATGGGTACTTACATGATGCCATGACCTTAAGTATTGGATCAGGTGTTCCAAAACATACAGCTATAGGTATTGGTATGTGGCTTGGTTTAATAATGGCATTTAATGTTTGGTTTGTTATCTGGCCCAATCAAAAAAGAGCTTTGGGTATTGTTGATGCAGATCCAGAGTTAAAGGCTAAATCAGCTAAGATTGCAATGTTATTCTCAAGAACAAACACTTTATTGTCTATACCAATGTTGCTAACGATGGTCATAGCTCAAAATTTATATTAATTTTTTTCCTCATCTTTTAGAATAGTTTTTTGGGAAACATTTAATCTTACAAGAATTGTGTTCGCTATATAAATTGAAGAATAAGTTCCAAAAATAACACCGAAAATCATCGCCAATGAAAAACCTTTTAAAATTTCTCCACCAAAAATAAAAATTGAAACTAATGCTAAAAGTGTCGTTATTGATGTGATTAAGGTTCTTGATAAAGTTTCATTAATTGAGATATTAGTTAATTCAAATATTTTAATATCAGCATATTTTCTTAAATTTTCACGAACACGGTCAAAAATAACTACTGTATCATTCATTGAATAGCCAACTATTGTTAAAACAGCAGCTATTATTGATAAATTGATTTCCAAACCTAGTAACGAAAACAGACCAAGCGTAACAATTACATCATGAAATAATGCACAAATTGCACCAAGACTAAATTGCCATTCAAATCTTATCCAAATATAAATTAGCATAAGAGCTAATGCTACTGAAATAGCAATTACACCTGACTTTAATAATTCAGCACTTACTTTAGGGCCAACATTCTCAACTCTTCTAAAATCTATATTGTTTCCAAATGATTTATCTAAATTTTTTTTAATGTCTTCAATAATATTCTTTTTATTATCTTTATTTTCAAACTTAATTAAATAATCAGTTTCATTACCAAATTTTTTAACTGAAACATCTCCTAAATCCATTTGATTAAATCTATCTCTTAAAGATGATACGTTAACTTTTGAGTCTGTAGACCTAAGTTCAATTAAAATACCTCCTTTAAAATCAATTCCAAAATTTAATCCCTTAAATATTAAAAATAATAAAGAAATAGCAACTAATGATATAGATAATATATTAAATTGGTTATAGTATTTATTGAAAGCTATCATTTATATAACGATTTCTTTGTTTTTATTTTTTGAAATATACAAGACAGTCAAAAGCCTTGCGATGAAATAAACAGAAAATAGAGTTGTAAAAATCCCGACACCTAAAGTTATTGAAAAACCTTTAATAGGACCTGAGCCCATAAAAAATAATATGATTGCTGCTAATAAAGTTGTTATATTTGCATCAAGAATTGCAGTTTTTGATTTTGAGTAACCACTATCGAAAGCAATCAATCTATTTTTCTCGTTTTTAAGTTCTTCTCTTATACGCTCAAAAATTAACACATTTGCATCTACAGCCATACCAACGGTTAAAATTATCCCTGCTATACCTGGTAATGTTAAGGTTGCCTCAAATAATGTGAGAACACCCACTAAAAGAAGTAAATTAATTATCAAAGCCGTATTTGTAATTATTCCAAAAATTTTATATTTAACAATTATAAAAACTATAACTAAAACGAAACCTATAACTAAAGCTATTATACCAGCATCGATCGAATCTTGACCTAGACTGGGTCCAACTGTTCTTTCTTCAATTATATTTAACGGTGCCGGTAATGCCCCTGATCTTAACAAAAGAGCTAAATCGGTTGCTGACTGAAATGTAAAGCCTCCAGTAATTTGTCCAGAACCACCAGCTATTGTATCTTGAATAACTGGAGCACTAATAATCTTTCCATCAAGAATTATAGCTAATTGTCTACCGATCCCTTTTGAGGTTGCTTTACCAAATCTTTTTGCCCCTACTCTATCTAAACTAAATGTTACAACTGTTTCATTTGTTTCACTATCCATCCTTGGTTGAGCATCAAGTAAATTATCTCCACTAAGTATTATTCTTTTGCTAACAAATTCTGACCCTTCTTCATCTTCATAATTTAATTTTTCATTACCAAATGAATCTTCATTGTTATTAGAAACAAATCTAAATGTAAGATTAGCAGTTTTTCCTAATAAAGTTTTTATTCTCATAGGATCATCAAGGCCAGGAAGTTCTACTAATATTCTGTCATTTCCTCTTTTGAGAATATTAGGTTCATTTGTTCCAACTTCATCTATTCTCCTTCTTACTATTTCAAGAGCCTGTTCCTGTGAAGATGTTTTGAGCTTAACTAAACCTTGCTTAGAAAAAAATACACTTAAAAAATCATTCTCTTCGGTTATTTCTAGTTGGTGTGATTTAAATCTTTCGTAATAAGGATTTATTTCACTTTCTTTATCATTAAATATATCTAAGACTTTTTGTTTATCTTTGTCATTAACTTTAAATAGAATTTTTTCATTTTGAAGTATAAAATTTACTAACTTTATATTTTTTCCTTTAAAATAATCTCGTAAAATGATTGTCAAATTTTGAAGTTTTTGTTCAATAACAGGTTTATTATCAATTTCTAATAAAAGATAAGATCCACCTTGAAGATCTAAACCAAGATTTATATTCCTTTTAAGAAAATTGTTATCAAATTTAAATAAATTCGATGATGCTATAAAAATTAAAAATAAAGATATAATTAGGATGAAAATTATCTTTAATTTAGAAAAATATAACACACTATTAAATTAGACTATTTCTTTGGTTCTTGAGAATTCATTAAGCTTTGAATTCCTGTGCCTCTAATGACTTCAACAGTTACATTTTCTGCAATTTCAACCTCAACTTTGTCATTATCTACAACCCTTGTGATAATCCCAGTTATACCACCTGATGTAACAACTTTATCTCCTTTTTTTAAATTTTCGACCATAGTCCTATGTTCTTTTACTTTTTTTTGTTGAGGTCTAATAAGGAAAAAATAAAATATTACAAAAATTAATATTAACGGTATAAACTGACCAAATCCTGAACTATCCATAAAACTCCTAATTTTAATTTGAATATTTATACTATCTAATGAATTAAAACAACTTTATTTAATTGAAATTTTTTCTAAATTATTCATATAAGGACGCAACACTTTTGGGATTATAATAGAGCCATCTTTTTTTTGATAGTTTTCTAAAATTGCGATCAAAGTTCTACCTATTGCTAGACCACTACCATTTAATGTGCCAACATACTTTGTATCTTTATTTTGAGTTTTATATCTTGCTTTCATTCTGCTCGCTTGAAACGTTGAGCAAGAAGAACAAGATGATATTTCACGATATCTATTTTCCGATGGTAGCCATACTTCTAAATCGTAAGTTTTTTCTGCACTAAATCCCATATCACCGCTACAAAGGATAACTTTTCGATAAGGTAATTCAAGTAGATCTAAAATATTAGTCGCACAATTAGTCATTCTTTCAAGTTCATCTAGACAATTTTCTTGCTCTACAATACTAACAAGTTCAACCTTATAAAATTGATGTTGTCTTATCATCCCTTTCGTATCCTTACCATAACTACCTGCCTCTTTTCTAAAACATGGAGTTGAAGCAACAAATCTCATTGGTAAATCTTTTTGATTTATAATTTTATCTTTAACTATATTTGTTAAAATGACCTCAGCTGTTGGTATAAGAAATTTTCTTTCATTTCCCTCCTCGATTTTAACTTCAAATTGATCATTTTCGAATTTAGGTAATTGTCCTGTGCCATACATAGTGGTTTCTGAAGCTAATAATGGCGGTGATATTTCACTATAACCATTTTTAGTTACATGAGTATTTAACATAAAATTTGATAATGCTCTTTCCAATAAAGCTAGTTTATCTCTCACAAAAACAAATCTTGATCCGGTAGTCTTTGTTGCTAATTCAAAATCAAGCATGCCAAGATTTTCACCTAATTCATAATGACTTTTAACTTTAAAATCAAAATTTGGGATTGTTCCAGATTTTATGACTTCAATATTGTCATTTTCATCTTTACCAATCGGAACATCCTTGTGTGGAATATTCGGAATATTTGATAAAATACTATCTAGTGCTATTTTAATTTTTTTTTGCTCTTCTGTAATCTCATCAATATCTTGAGATAATTTTTTTGATTTTTCAAACAATGATTTATCCTTAGATTTGGATATTTCTTTTTTTTCTTGCTCTAAAGATTCTTTTTTTTGAATTAACTCTCTATTTTTTTTATCTAATTTTTCTAAATTTGGAATATCTATTTCAATAGATCTTTTTTCTAAAGACTTTTTAAAATTATTAAAATCTTTTCTAATCTCTTTAAGATTGTGCATCAGATTTTTCTAAATTTTTATTTTCAATAAACCTTACTGAAAAAATTGATAATTCATATAAAATTAGTAAAGGTATCGCTAATCCAATTTGGGTTATTGGATCAGGTGGTGTTAATAATGCGGCCGCTGCAAATATAATTACTACAACATATTTTCTTCTTTTTTTTAAAAAATCAGAGTCAACTAATCCCACTCTTGCTAACAAACTTAAAACAACTGGAAGCTGAAAACTTATTCCAAATGCAAAAATTAATTTCATAACTAAAGATAGATACTCGTTCACTTTAGCCTCTAATTGGATTGGTAAATTGGTAGAAATACCTGAGCTTTCAAATGAAAGAAAAAATTTAATCGCTAAAGGCATTATCAGATAATAGACAAGTAATCCTCCTAAAAAAAATAATACAGGTGTTAAAACTAAATAAGGTAGAATCGCAATTTTTTCATGCTTGTAAAGTCCTGGCGCAATAAATTTCCATATTTGCATTAAAATGTATGGACAAGTCACAAAAAAAGCAGTGAAAAAAGAAACTTTAAGATAAGTTAAAAAAGTCTCTTGAAGAGCAGTAAATATCAATCTTCTATTTGTCTCATCGTCTTTGACTGCTTTAGCATACGGTTCAACTAAAAAACCATATATATGTTCAGCAAAAAAATAGCATCCTATAAAAAAAATAATTAGAAATATGAAACTATGTATTAACCTTTTTCTTAATTCGGCCAAATGACTAATAAAACCTGTGTCTTTATCATCGTTAGTCATTTTTCTTATCTTCTTTATTTTCTTTCATTTCATTTTCATCAATATCGATGTTGGAGACCTCATTTTGAATATTATTGACATACCTTTTGGCAGTACCAATCCAAGAACCAACTTTTTTAAGCATTACTGGGAAATCTTTTGGACCCAAGACAATTATAGCGATACCTACTACAATTAAAATTTCAAACCAACCAATTGTAGGCATGTGGTTTATTCTTTGTTGTTAGATTTATTATTGTCCTGATTATCGTCAGAAATATTTTTAGGTTCTGACTCATCTGTTACATCAGATGCCATACCCTTTTTAAAACTTTTAATACCCTTGGCTACATCGCCCATCAAACTAGATATTTTCCCACGACCAAATAGTAAAACAACTAATATAACTACTATAGCTATTTGCCAAATTCCTATACTCATGAATAACTTATAACCTTTTTATTAAAAATTTAAAGTAGCAAATTACTTTTGCTCATCCTTGTCAAGAGTGCTACTCAACATTTCATCAATATTTGAGTAAATGTCCTCTTTTTTTTCTTCTTGTTTTTCCTTGTAAAATTTTCCTGTACCAAATATTGCGTTATCTATATTAGCGCTATCAATTAAACCTGCGGCTCCTAACTCATCAACAGTAGGTAAATCAGATAATTTTTGAAGGTTAAAATGACTGAGAAAATTATCGGTCGTAACGTATTGAATGGGTTTTCCAGGTACATCTTTTCTTCCACCAGGCTTAACCCAGTCTAATTCCATCAATATCTCAACAGTATTTGTTCCAAAAGCTACACCTCTAATTTCCTCAATTTCTGCTCGGGTTACAGGTTGATGGTAAACAATAATTGATAAAGTCTCTATTGCAGCTCTAGATAATTTTTTTTCAACAGTTTTTTCTTGTATCATCAAATTTGACAATTTAGCAGACGTTCGAAAAGACCATTTATTAGATATACAAACTAAATTTATTCCTCGATCTTTATATTCATTTTGTAATTTTTGTAGAATTTTTTCTACATCTGATTTTTTAGAAATTTTACTTTCAATAGTACTAATATCTAATGGTTCAGCTGCAGCAAAAATTATTGCTTCTATTTCTTTTTCGACATTTGATAACTTTGCGGGAAAATCAATTATATTATTTTTTTTCTTCTTTTTAATCATTTATTCTCTTTTATATAAATCTCTTCAAAAAGATCATCTTGTTTTATTCTTAAATTTCCTTCTTTGACTAATTCTAATGAACCAGCAAAAATTCCAGCCGTTCCAGTGCTTTTAAATTTTTTTTCATTTTTAAAATTTTTTGGTATCAAATCATCTAATTTTTTCCAATCTAAAAGATTACCAAAAAAATCTCTGATGGTTTTTATACCGTCTTCAGTTGTAAAAACTGGAAGTCTTGGGATGTTAATTTTTTGAAAATCTTTAGTCATTAAAATAGAGGAGTACGTTTTTAAAAGGTCAAATAAACTGATATTATATTCACTATTATAAATTGGTCTTATTCCAGCCTTCATGCCTCTTGTTCTGATCTCTTTTCCAAGACGTTTACGCTTAAGCATTTGATCTGACAATAATCTAATTAATTCCAATTTTTTAAGTTGTAATTTTAATTTTTCAGCAACTTCTTGAAGTTTGAACTCTTCCTCTGGAGAGCTGGGTAGCAATAATTTTGATTTTAGGTAAGCTAACCAAGTTGCCATTAACAAATATTCAGAAGCTGTCTCTAAATTTAAATTTGTTTCATTTTTAATATAATCATTAAATTGATCTGCTAATTTAGTTATTGATATTTTTTCTAAATTTACTTTTTGAGCTTTTGCAAGATCCAGTAAAACATCTAGTGGACCATTATAATTTTCAATTTGAACGTTGAAAAATTCAGAATCATTGAAAGACATATGGCAATATTATCTTAAAATATTGTAAAATTGTGATGTTTTTTTTATAATAAATTTACTTACTAAAGGTGAGTTTTTACCAACAATTTCCATTTCTTTTAATTTACCATTGCAATGTAACGCTAAATTACAACCTGCCTTAAAAGTATCAATTGTATTTATTTTGAGACCCTTTTTAAGGCTCTTCATTGATAAATCGTCAGAAATTAATAGATTTTTAAAACCAATTTTTTTTCTAATAATATTTATCATTTTTCTAGAATGAGTAACTGTATTGACCTTATCAATTTGATTAAAAATCAAATGACCAGTCATTGCAAAAAAGGAATTTTTATTTTTAAAAGCTTTAAAATCATTTTTTAAAAGATATTGAAGCGATTTATTAATATATGGAGTAGAAAAATGACTATCAACCTTGGCAAGACCATGTCCAGGTATGTGCTTTATAATAGTGCCAATTGAATTTTCTTTATAAGTTTGAATGCATATATCACCAATTTTAGAGACAATATTAGGATCTCTTGAAAAGGATCTGTTTCCAATTATTTTACTTGAACCACTAATTCTAAGATCTAACACTGGAACAGAATTGATGTTTATTCCCAATTCTTTTAATAAATATGACGTTTTATCTATAAAAATTTTAAAGTAGATATCAAAATCTTTTTTATTTTTAACATATTTTTTTCCAAAAAAATCAGAGGTCAGGTTCTCAAAAGAAATGATATTTTCTAATCTACTTACACGACCACCCTCTTGATCAATCATTATAGGATATTTCTTGTCATTAAAAATATTTCTTATTTTTGCAGTTAGTTTTTTAGTTTGGTTTAAATTCTTGATGTTTCTAGTAAATAAAATTATCCCCCATGGTTTATATTTTTTTAAAAAAAGTTGTTCCTTTGAACTAATTTCAGTCGATTTAAGACCAACTATAAATGCTCTACGATTATTCATTGCTTTCTAACAATTTCCAAAAATTATATTTTTTTTTATTGGATTTGGTCTCTTCAACGTATTCAATTATATTTTGAGTATCACTTTTTAAAATAGGTAAATTTTTTACATAATTATTTATTTTCGTATCAATATTGCTTAATGATCTATATGACCTTTTTTTGTTTTCATCAGAAAAATAATATCGAATAGTAAAAAATAAAAACAAAGAAATTAAGATAATAAATACTAAATACTTGATCTCTTTAATCATTACATTTTTTCTGGTGTTGAAACACCAATAATATTCATACCTGATTTAATTACGTTGGAAATAACTTTAAGAAAAATCAATTTATCATTATCGATTTTTTTTTGTTCATTAATAAATCTTTTATCTGGATTATCTTTTCCTAAATTCCAATAAGAATGAAATAGTGATGATAAATCATAAAGATAAACAGCTACTCTATGTGGCTCCAATCTATTACATGATATATCTATACATTTTGGCCATTCAGCTATTTTTTTTAAAATCTGGATTTCATCGTTTGAATATCTAAAATCATAACTATCAATATCTAATTCAGAACTTAAATCTTTATTTAAGTGTCTAAATACAGAAGCTATTCTTGCATAAGCATATTGTACATAATAAAGAGGATTTTCTTTTGACTTCTCTACAACATTATCGAAATCAAAATCTAATTCCACATCACTACTTCTATTTAGCATTATAAATCTAGTAGCGTCTTTGCCAACTTCACTTATTAAGTCATCCACAGTAATATAGTCACCTTTTCTCTTTGACATTTTAAAAGGTTTTTTATCTTTTATAAGTTTTACTAGTTGGCTTACTTTACATATTAATTTGATCTTTGAATTAGATAACGCATCAACAGAAGATGAAATTCTTTTTATATAACCGGCATGATCAGCACCTAAAATATTTATTAAACAATCAAAATTTCTGTCTAATTTATTTTTATGATAAGCTACGTCACTTGCAAAATAAGTCCACGAGCCATCACTTTTTTGTAATGCTCTATCCTTATCATCGCCAAAATCAGTTGATTTAAAAAGAAGCTGCTCTCTCTCCTCCCAATTATTTTTATCCTCTCCGATTGGTGCTTTAATCTTTCCTTTATAAACAAAATTATTCTCTTTAAGTGTTTGAACAACTTTTTCTACTTCTTTATTAGAAACCAACTTTTTTTCACTGACAAAACTATCATGATTAATTCCAAGACTATTAAGATTTTTTTTAATTAGATTTAATGCCTCTTCAATTGAAAGAATAGTTAGATTTTCAGAAATATTCTCAAAATTTTCAAAGTTTAGATCTTTATTTGATTTTATAATATTTTGAGCAAAATCTTTTATATAATCGCCTGGATATAAGTTTTCATCATTAGACGGGAAGTTCTCCTTAAATTTTATCTCTCTAATTCTAAAATATACTGATTTTGTAAAATTAATTATTTGATTACCATAATCATTTACATAGTATTCCTTTGTAACTTTATGATTGTTGTACTGTAACAAGTTTGCCGTTACGTCGCCTAAAATAGCACCTCGACAATGACCTACGTGTAATGGTCCAGTCGGATTAGCAGATACAAATTCTATTAAATAATTTATTTTTTTTTCTTTTTTATTTACTCCAAAACTTTTGTAATTTTCGATTACGTCTTTTATAAAATTTGTCCAAAATATCGGTTTAAATTTAATATTGATAAAACCAGGCTTTGCAATCGATATTCTTTCGATTTGCTCATCATTATCACTTAAAATTGGAGATAAAATTTCAGCAATATCATTAGGTGTCTTTTTATTAATCTTTGCTAAGAACATTGCTACATTTGTTGAAATATCACTATCGAACTTGACTGGTGGAATTTCAGCAGTAATTCCTTCCAAATTCTGAGGAAAAATAATCTTATTTTGCTTAGACAAATCTTTAAGAATGTCTTTTATCTTAATTAGATATAGATCAAAAATATTCATTTTAAATCTTTATATAAATTAATAGCATATCTATCAGTCATCCCAGATATAAAATCAGAAATTGCTCTAAACTTATCAATAGAAAGCTCTTTTCTTGAAATAAATTTTTTGGGATTTTTTATAATCATTTCAAAAAGTTTTTTGATAATGTATTTTCCTCTATTATTTTTTTTCAAGACATTTTTGTTATTGTACATTTTTGATTTTAGGAAAAATCTAATCTCATAATCCGAATTCTTTATATTGTCAGAAAAATCTACAGTTAAAACTTTTGTTTTTTTTATATCTTTAGACACTTTAATCTTATTTTTTTTTAAATTTTTTAAAGTATTAGATATTAGATCTTTTATCATTATATCAATTGAATCTCTTATGATCTGATATACTGCGATATCATAGTTATATCTATTTATTTTTCTTTTATATTTTTTATAAATGTTTTTAAAAAAATCTATTTCAACTAACTCCTCAATTGAAAATAAATTAGCCTTAAGTCCATCTTGTATGTCATGATTATTATAAGCAATATCGTCTGAAATAGCTGCAATTTGAGCTTCTAATGGTGGATATGTTTTAAAATTAATTAAATTCTTAAATTTTTTTGTGCCTATTAAATCATTTACTAAATTTAAGTCCACCACTGGCCCATTGTGTTTTAAAAGGCCCTCCAAGGTCTCAATTGATAAATTTAGACCTTTAAATTTCATATATTTATTTTCTAAAAACATCACAATTCTCAATGTTTGCAAATTATGATCAAACCCACCGTGATCTGCCATGCATTCATTTAAAGACTCCTCGCCTGCATGGCCAAACGGAGTGTGGCCTAAGTCGTGCGCCAAGCTTAAAGTCTCTGTTAGATCTTCATTCAAATTAAAATAACGTGCTATAGACCGTGCAATTTGAGATACTTCCATTGAATGAGTTATACGAGTTCGATAATGATCACCCTCTGTATTTACAAACACTTGGGTCTTATGTTTTAATCTTCTAAACGAAGCGCTATGTATAATTCGATCTCGATCTCTTTGAAATGGAGATCTATATTTTGAGGGTGTTTCGTAAAATATTCTACCCTTACTTTTGAATAACCCTAGCTTTGAGTAATTTTTCATCCTTTAAAATATAATTTTTAGTATTATATTAGTAATATCAGTGATCAATTATGATTAAAGAAATTAAATTTACCGATAAAGCACTAAAACAGATCAATGTTCTTTTATCTAAAAAAGATAAAGGTTCTTTTTTTAGAATCGCTATCAGGGGTGGTGGATGCTCAGGTTTTCAATACGAATTTACTTTTGACAAAGAAAAAAATGATGACGATTTAAATTATCAAAATATTTTAATTGATAAAACTTCAGCAGATTTACTCAAAGGATCTGAAGTTGATTATGTCTCTGAATTAATTGGTGAGCAATTTAAGATTAATAATCCACAAACAAAATCATCTTGTGGTTGTGGTGTCTCCTTTTCACTTTAATGATAATCTCATCATGGAATGTAAATTCTGTTAGGGCTAGAATTGAAAATATAAAAAGTTATCTCCTAAAATATAAGCCTGATATCTTGATGATGCAGGAAATCAAAACCGAGGACTTAAATTTTCCTTATGACGATTTTTCATCTATGGATTATGAAAGCCATGTATTTGGTCAAAAAAGTTATAATGGCGTAGCAATTATTTCAAAAGGAAAATTAAAGAATATCAGAAAAGACTTAATTAAAGATAAACTAAAACAATCAAGAATAATTTCTGCTGAAATGGAATATAAGAAAAAAAATATCCAATTAATCAATATTTACACTCCTAATGGTAATCCAGTCGACACTGAAAAGTATGATTATAAAAAAAAATGGCTCAATGACTTAATTAAGCAATTAGAAAATTTAAGTAAAAAAAATCAAAATATTATTTTGGCTGGGGATTTTAACATAATACCATCAGCGGAAGATGTATATAATCCTAAAAGTTTTGAGGATGATGCCTTGTTTAGATTAGAAATTAGAAAAAAATTGAGAGAAATGATTAATCTAGGTTTTAATGATGTCTATAGACATTTTTATGATACCAAAGAAGGTTATACTTTTTGGGACTACATGAGAGGGGCTTGGCAAAAAAATAACGGAATGAGAATAGACCATTTTTTAGTCTCAAATTCTCTAATAGACAACATTAAAAGTATCAATATTAATAAAGACCCTAGAGGACGTGAAAAGCCATCAGACCACACTCCTATAGAAATAACTTTAGCTTAACAACCTTTAAATGATTTTGACATGTTGCCAATCAAATCAAAATATAAATTTTTTCCTGGATCAAGTGTAGCTCCTAATGGATCGATTACACCTGTTGCAACATTAGTATCTTTTGCTACAGCTTTAATTATATCAGGATTAAATTGAGGTTCAGAAAATATACAACTCACTTTATCATGCTCGATAACTTCTCTAATTTCAGCTAATTGTTCAGCACCAGGCATAACGTCTGTATTTACTGTAAATGCTCCAAGAATATTTATACCAAATCTTTTTTCAAAGTATTGATAAGCATCATGAAAGACTACTGATTTAAAATCTTTGTTTAATTCAGACTTAACTTTTTTTGTTAATTTATCTAAATCATTATGTGCTTTCTTTAAATTTGCTTTATATTTAGAAGCATTTTTCTGATCTTTTTCTATCAGATGTTCAGCCATCTCACTTAAAATTATTTTTGCGTTCATAGGGTCCAGCCAAATATGTGGATCGAATTCGCCATGAGCGTGTTCATCATGACCATGATCATCATCTTTATCTTTGTGACCATGTTCATCTTCTTTATGGCCATGATCATCATCTTTATCTTTGTGACCATGTTCATCTTCTTTATGGCCATGATCATCATCTTTATCTTTGTGACCATGTTCATCTTCTTTATTTCCATGATCATCATCTTTATCTTTGTGACCATGTTCATCTTCTTTATGGCCATGATCATCATCTTTATCTTTGTGACCATGTTCATCTTCTTCATGACCATGATCATCATCTTTATCTTTGTGACCATGTTCATCTTCTTTATGGCCATGATCATCATCTTTATCTTTGTGACCATGTTCATCTTCTTTATGGCCATGATCATCATCTTTATCTTTGTGACCATGTTCATCAAAAATATTTCTTTCTCTAAATTTAAGTTTAGTTAAACCTTTTATTTCCATTAATTCAATTTTTTCAGCATCTTTCGCAATTGTTTTTAATGGTTTTTCCAAGAAATTTTCTATGTCCTCTCCTACCCAAAATATAATATCTGCATTTTGAATCATTTTTGCATGTGATGGTTTTAGAGCAAACCCATGAGGTGAAGCATAACCATCAACGATTAAATCTGGTTTACCAACACCATCCATTAGATAACTTGCAAGAGAATGGATTGGTTTAATTGTTGCGACTACTTTAATTTCAGCGTTTGCTGGTACAAAAATTGTTAAGAATGATAATATTGATAGAATTAATGGTAATTTCTTTATGTTTTTCATATGTTGTATATTTAAATTGTTATAATATAACACTATGTAATAATATAACACTTATTAGTCAAGAAATAAAATGAGCACTGATCAAAATATATTGGTAAAATTAAATGATGCTGGTTTACAGTTAAACAACAAATGGTTAGTAAAAGGAGTCTCTCTACAAGTTGAAAAAGGTAAAATAGTTACTCTCATAGGCCCAAATGGATCAGGAAAAAGCACAACAGCTAAAATTGCTCTAGGTATTTACAAAAAGATCGATGGTTCAGTTAAAAAATACACCAATAAAGTTGGATATGTTCCACAGAAAATTTCAATTGATTGGACGTTACCGCTAAGAGTTAATGATTTCATGATGTTAACAGAAAGTCTTAATAAAGAAACAATAGATGAAGCTCTATCTTTAACTGGTGTCATTCATCTGAAAGACAAGAATTTGGGAGATTTATCAGGTGGTGAATTTCAAAGAGTACTACTTGCTAGAGCCATATCAAAAAAACCTGATCTATTAGTACTTGATGAACCAGTACAAGGAGTAGATTTTACTGGTGAAATAGCTTTATACGAACTAATTAAGAAAATTTCTGATGAATTAAGTTGTGGGATCTTATTAATTTCACACGACTTACATACAGTTATGAGTGCAACAGACCATGTTGTTTGTCTAAACGGCCATGTTTGTTGCTCAGGATCTCCAATGGATGTTGCAAAAAACAATGAGTATAAAGCCTTATTTGGAGAACAAGCTTATCAAATATTATCTAGATATCAGCATAAGCACGACCATATTCATACAGATGAAGGTGAAATTAAAAAAAATTAGATGTTTGATGATTTTTTTATAAGAGCTTTGGTAGCTGGAATTGGAGTTGCTTTTGTAACAGGACCTCTTGGTTGCTTTGTCATATGGAGAAGATTATCTTATTTTGGTGACACCTTAGCTCACTCTGCTCTATTGGGAGTGACATTAGCTTTTACTATGGAATTTAATATTGCTATTTCAGTATTTGTTATTTCCTCAATGATAGCTTTAATTTTGATTCAACTTCAAAAAAAAACAAATTTACCAGGTGATGCTTTGTTGGGTCTTCTAGCTCATTCATCTCTAGCAGTTGGACTTGTTGTGATTGGTTTTTTAACATTCATTAGATTTGATATTATGGGATTGCTATTTGGAGATATTTTAGCAGTTTCAGTTAATGATTTGTTGATCATATGGATTGGAGGAGCATTTATCTTATTAACTCTGAAATTTATTTGGAAACCTTTATTCGCTTCAACAGTAAATTATGAACTAGCGGAGGCAGAAGGATTAAATCCGGATAGAGCTAAAGCTATATTTACAATTTTAATGGCAGCAATCATTGCTATTTCAATTAAAATGGTTGGATTGTTGTTAATCACTGGGATGTTAATTATCCCTGCTGCAATGGCCAGAAATTTATCATCAAGTCCTCAAGGTATGGTTATCTATTCAATTATAGGAGGATTGTTATCTGTAATTATAGGATTATTAACATCTTTAGAGTTTAATACTTCTTCGGGTCCATCAATTATAACGGCAGCTTTATTATTATTCATACTTTCATTATTTAAAATAAAACAATCTATTAAATTGAAAAATTAATGAGGAATCTGTAAAATGAAAACAATGCATAAAGAACATACTCTCACAAAAAATCAGCAAATTATTTTTGATTTAATTGATAAATCTCCTGAACCAATGAAAGCTTATTCAATCCTTTTTAATGTTCAAAAAAAAGGTATTAAAGCTCCGTTACAAGTTTATAGAGCATTAGATAAGCTAGTTGAAATAGGAAAAATTCATAAAATTGAAAGTCGAAATGCCTTTATTGCATGTCATAATTCAAGCTGCCAGGTATCAAAAGCTACTGCATTTTCAATCTGTGAGATTTGTGAGAAGATAACAGAAATCAGCAGTGCAAGTCTCTCTAAATACTTAGCTAACTTCAAAGACAAAGATGGTATGAAATATAGTAAATACAATCTTGAGTTTTTTGGATTATGTAAAAAGTGTAGATAATCCTTTATTTTAATAAATTCTTAACATAACTGAAATAATAATAACGAAAGGAAATTTTATGTTTATAAAAAAATATCTAAAGTGGATCAGTACGTTTCTAGTTTTAGTGGGAATACTTCTTACAAATTTAAATATATATCCATTAAATATATATTTTCATGGATTGGGAGTTGTTGGATGGACCATTGCTGGATTTATTAGCAAAGATAAAGCAATCTTAACAAACTTTGGATTACAAATTCCATTGTTTGTAATTGGTATTTATAAAGTTATTTTTTAAATGAAGAATATATTGTTCGTATGCACAGGCAATTCAGCAAGAAGTATTATTGCTGAAAGTATAATAAATAACGAGTATGACGATTTGTATAAAGGTTTTAGTGCTGGGAGTAATCCAACAGGAAAAATTAATGAAGATGTGAAGAATTATTTATTATCAAAACATTATGATCTTTCAAATTATAGATCTAAAAATTTTAATGAGTTTATTAATGGTCAAATTAAAATGGATTATGTTATTACAGTTTGTAATAATGCCAATAACGAAGTCTGTCCTATTTGGCCAAATAAAGATCAGATAATTCATTGGGATATAGAGGATCCTGTTAAATTACTTAATGAAACAAACGACTTAAATAAAAAAGATGAAATAATAGAAAAAATTTACAATAATATTCATAAAAGAATAAAGGAACTGCTTTATGAAAAATAAAAGCCGCTATTTTCTTGCTGAACTATTAGGAAGTTGTTTTTTAGTAATGATTATTGTTGGTTCAGGTTTAATGGCTGAAAACTTAACTAATGATGTTGCTGTGATGTTAATTGCTAATACTATAGCAACAGGAGCAGGTTTATTTGTGCTTATTACAGTTTTTGCTGATGTATCAGGAGCCCACTTTAATCCATTTGTAAGTATCGCAATGGCAATAACGGGTAAATTAAAAAAGAAACTATTACCCTACTATATCATTGCTCAATTGGTTGGTTGCTTAATTGGTGTTGGTTTAGCTAATTTCTTTTTTGAACATGAAGTTTATGAATTGTCTACTAAATCAAGAGATGGAATTTACATACTCACATCTGAGGTAATAGCAACATTAGGGCTTATAATTATAATTTTTGGGTCTATGAAGTCGGGCAAAATTGCTGTTGCTGCTAGTGTTGGTCTTTATATTACTGCTGGTTATTGGTTTACTTCTTCAACTTCTTTTGCAAATCCAGCTGTTGCTATTGCTAGAACATTTACAGAGTCTTTTACTGGTATTAGTTATTTAAATACTCCTTATTATATTTTAGCTGAGCTTATTGGAATGTTAATTGCTGTACTTATTGTTAAAAAGTTATTTTTAGAAAAAAATTGAAAAATATAAAACTTACCAATCGAATAAGTTTAATTAACAAAAAATTTAAAAAAAAAGAGTTTTATCATTATCTTAAAACTTCTAATCTTTCATTAGTAATACCTAAGATTAAAGACAAATATGTAGTAGTTTCCCAAAAAAGAGTTCCAATTAATAAAATTAATTACGAGTTTCCTTCTGGCATAGTGGAAAAAAAGGAAACAACTCTGCAATCAGCATATAAGGAATTAAGAGAAGAAACAGGATATAGATCAAGATCAAAATTGAGTAAAATAATAACTTTTTATACTGAACCTGGAAGACTAACTACTAAAATTACTGGTTATTACACAGAAGACTTAATTAAAATTTCGAAACCAGAACAAGGTATTAGAATTCATCTTTTTAATCAAAGAGAGATATTTAAATTAATATTAAATCAAAAATTCAATAATAGTTCTCATATAGCAATGTTTTTTTATTTAATAACAGGTCTTAAAAAACTATAAACTATAGGTTGTAACAAAATATCCTTTTTATTTTAGGATTATATGATTAAATTAAGTATCAAATAATTCGGAGGCAGTAATGAGAAAAAAACTAAAAAAGAATGAAAAGAAAAAAACAAAAATATTAAAATCAATTGATAAACTTAAAAATAAAATTACAGCTAAAGAAAAAAAATTATCAAGCCTTAATATTAAAATTGCTGGTCTAGAAAAAAAGGTTGCTGAAAAAAAAGCAAAAAAACTTGCTAAGAAGAATGCAGAGCAGTCTCCTGCATCTATAAATAATTAATTCCAAATTGTCTTTCTTCCTTCTCTTAAATGAGAAGGAAGAAAGAAGCTAATTAACAAAATTTAAACAGGGGAAAAAATAATGAATATTTAAATTTTGTAAATTATCTTAAAAAAATTAAGTTACAGAAATATTTACTTATTATTAAAGTTTAATTAATTTAAGTTTATTTTGAATTATTTGAATAAATTACTCTTGGCTCTAAAAATAATTCTCTAGCAAGAGCTTTAAATCTTTTGGTAACTTGTTTTGAGATTATTTCTTGATGTTGTGATGGAATTTTTAAAAATACAGCATTACCTCTTTTATACAATTTAAACTCTTCAAGAAATATCGTAGATATCGAGGTCAATGATTGTGAAAATCTCAATGCTGCACCAACTTGTTTGCTTGAAAAAATTTCATTATTATTCAAAAAAGTTAAATACTCGATCTTTGGATTATACTTGATACTACAGTACCGCCAATAGCATGACAAAGCTAATTGTATTCTTTCTTTATGAGTCAATCTAAGTAAAGGAGTATTTATCGTTTCTTGAAATACCAATTCAGCTTTTTGAAATGCTCCCAATCCCCAATCCATATGACTTAATACACATGCCAGATATAATAATTTCTTATTAAAGTGCTCATTACCTTCAAAAACTGGATGAATAAAATCATAATACTTTTTATAATTTGACCCTAAATCACCTCTTTTTTGCGCAACCTTCTCAATTGCTTTGTAAAAAATTTCAGATTCTTTTACATCTTTAAAATGGTCAATTGATAAAGATCCTTCACGCAAACCACTGATAGAACAAATAATTTTTTTTGGATTTGAAACTTTCATAATTTCATCAAGTATAATACAGCTATAAGGTAAATATGGTGTTCTAGATTTTGAAATATACTCAACTGTTTTAAGTTTGGATTTATTAAAAGAAGAAATTTTTTCAACAAACTTAGATAAAACATTATTATCAATACTATATTGATGAATTATGTGTACTGGATGATTATTTTGAAAAAGATGTAATTTAAATAATGCACGCCAAGTACCTCCAACTAAATATAAATTATTAAATTTCTTTTTTGAGAGCCATTTTTCATCTCTTAATAATTTTTTAATATATTTTGCTAAATTTCTTTTTTTAACTATAGGATTATTCATTAATCTTAAAACACCAACAGGTAATGAGGTTTTATTGGTTACTATATTGTTTTCAACTCGGGCTAACTCCAAACTACCACCGCCAAGGTCAGCAACTAATCCATCAACATTTTCAAAACCTATTTTTACTCCCTCAGCTGTGCATTTAGCTTCTTCTTCGCCTGATAATATATTAATCTTAGTTTTAAAAAGTTTTTCAACTTCATCAATAAAAGGTTTTGTATCAGTTGCTTCTCTTATAACTGCTGTTGCAATAATCTTTAGATTTGTGATTTTTGAAACATTTAAAATTTCAGAAAATCTTTTTAAAACTTTTAAAGCATATTCAGTACCAGATCTGTGAAGTTTTTTCGATTTATCTAAATTTTTTCCAAGTTCACAAACTGCTTTTTCATTAAAAAAAGGCACACGAGAAGAACTGAAATCTTCATAAATTAGCATTCTTATAGAGTTTGATCCAATGTCTATTATAGCTAATTTAGCCTGATTTAATTTTAAACTATTTTTACTTTTAATTACTTCCACTTTTAATCAATCTTAAGTGCAGTTGTTTAGGCTGCATTCTTAGTTTAGCTTTACCTCTTCCAGATAAGCTCGGATTATTCATAAAATATTCATGAGCTGAAAAGGAATCGCTCTTACTATATTTAATTTTTTTATAATTACCATCAGCTTCAAGTTCCCAGCTCTGATTAGTATCAAGATAATTTGCCAACATTATTTGATCTAAGATCTGTTCATGAACAGTCTCATTTTCAATTGGGACTAGAAGTTCTACCCTTCGATTTAAATTTCTCGGCATTAAATCAGCTGACGAAATATATACTTTTGCATTTCTATTAGGCATTTTTTTTGTACCATTACTAAAACAATAAATTCTAGAATGCTCTAAAAATCTTCCTATGATACTTTTTACAAATATGTTTTCTGATCTATCTTTTACTCCTGGTCTTAAACAACAAACACCCCTTACAAATAAATGAATTTTTACACCAGCATTCGAAGCTTCATAAAATTTATCAATAATTTCTGGATCTACTAAAGAGTTCATTTTTGCCCAAATAGCTGCAAATTTTCCATTTTTAGAATTTTTAATTTCAGCATCAATATTTTCATTTAAGGTTTGCCTCATATTTACTGGCGAAATAGAAATTTTATTTAAATTTTTTGGTTTTGCGTATCCTGTTACATAATTGAAAAACTTTTCAACATCTGATGCCATTTTCTTATCACAACTAAATAAAGACAAATCAGTATAAATTTTAGCATTTACTGGATGATAATTGCCAGTTCCTAAATGAAAATAAGTTTGTATTTTACCCTGTTCTCTTCTTAAAACTAATGATGATTTTGCATGAGTTTTATATTTAGCAAAACCATAAACAATTTGAACACCTACTTTTTCTAAACTTCTTGATAGTTGAATATTAGCTTCCTCATCAAATCTAGCTTTAATTTCAATTAAAGCGGTAACTGTTTTTCCGTTTTCTGCAGCTGTTATTAAAGCTTTAACAATAGGTGAGTCTAGAGTTGTTCTATATAGAGTTTGTTTTATAGCTATAACTTTTTTATCATTTGCTGCTTGGTTTAAAAATTCAATTACTGAGTCAAATGTTTCAAAAGGATGATGAACAACTAAATCTTTCTTTTTAATAGTTTCAAAAAAATTATCATTATATTCTTTTAATCTTTCAACTTCTCTAGGTGTAAAATGTTTAAATCTTAATTTTGGATTTTTTACTTTACATATTTGATCTATATCTTGAATTCCAACAAGGCCAGCAACATCATAAATATAGTCAGGATTTATATCTAATTTATTAATTATAAATCTTATCAATTCGTTATCACTATTTTCAAGAACCTCTAAACGAACAATATCACCCGTTCTACGTCTTTTTAAAGCCAATTCAAAAGATCTAACCAAATCTTCTGCTTCCTCTTGAATCTCTACATCGCTGTCTCTTATTACTCTAAAAATCATTTTCTTTTCTAAATCATGATCTGGAAAAATTTCATTAGCAAAAAAACTTATTACATCATCTAGAATCACAAATTTCTTATGATTTTTTGAAGACTCAATTTCAATAAATCTAGATAATGCTTTTGGTATTACTATTATTGAGTTTAAAATCCTTTTTTTATTTTTTTTTCTTAACTTCATTACAATTGCTCTTCCTTGATTGATTATAAATGGAAATGGATGTGCAGGATCAATTGCTGATGGTGTTAATAAAGGGTAAATCTCTTCTTTAAATATTTCTAAAAGTTTTTTTTTATCCTTAGTATTTAAATTAACTGGTTTAACTAAATTGATATTATTTTTTTTTAATTCCATAATCAGTTGAATAAAAATTTTGTTCTGTTTTTTTAATAGATTCTTAGTTTCAAGCACTACCTCATCCATTTGCTCTTCAGGTGTCAAACCATCAGAGCTTAGTGAGTCAACTTCTTGTTTTATTTGACTATATAACCCAGCTACACGGACCATAAAAAATTCATCTAGATTAGACCCAGCAATTGATAAAAACTTTACTCTTTCATAAAGAGGATTTTCGATATTTTGCGCCTCTAAAAGTACTCTATCGTTGAATTTTAACCAAGAAAGCTCTCTATTTATATATTTAGATTTCAACTCTTCTTTATGTTGTTTTTTTAAAGCAGTCATATATTTAGATTTTATGTATCAATTATACGTCATGAGACACGCAAAATCTAGTTGGGATGATTTAAGTATTAATGATTTTGATAGACCACTTACTAAAAGAGGCAAGAAAAATGCAAAAATGATTTGTGAATTTTTTGTTAAAAAAAAATTTGAATTTGATTATGCATTAATTTCATCATCAAAAAGAACAAAAAAAACTTTTCAAATTTTATCCAAGAAAATTAATAAGCCAAAAAAAGTTAATTTTTCAAAAGATTTATATTTAGTTGATGAGAATGCAATTGTAAAAAAAATTAAAGAAATATCCAGTGAATATAAATCAATTTTGATTATAAACCATGAACCATCAGTGAAAAATTTAGTACGAAATCTTACAAAAAATCATAATACGAATAATTTTAAACTAATGAATTATAAATTCCCAACAGCAGCATTTGCAAAAATTGAGTTTGATATTAAATCCTGGAATGAAGTTGAGAAAAAGGGAGTATTAAAAAAATTTATAAGACCCAAAGATCTTCAAGATTCTAAAGAATAACCAGCTGATCTTACTGTTCTAATTAAAGGTTTTGTATTTTGTATGTTAATTGCTTGTCTTAATCTTCTAATATGAACATCAACTGTTCTAGACTCAACATATATATTTTCTCCCCAAACATTGTTTAAGAGTTGTTCTCTTGAATAAACTCTTTTTGGATTTTTGATAAAAAAATCTAAGAGTTTAAATTCAGTTGGACCCAAAGTAATTTCTTTATCTTTTCTATAAACTCTTTTTCTAATCCGATCTATTTTTAAATCAGTAAATTCTACAATGTCTGATGATGATTGAGGTTTAGATCTTCTCAATAAAGATTTAATTCTAGCATTCAATTCTTTTTGACTAAAAGGTTTAGTTACATAATCATCTGCACCTGTATCAAATGCTTTTAATTTGTCTTCTTCCTCCCCTTTTGCAGTTAACATAATGACAGGAATATCATTAAACTTATTATCTTTTTTTAAGTTTTTACAAATTTCAACACCAGATAATTCTGGTAACATCCAATCCATTAATATTAAATCTGGCTGTTTTAATTTTATTTGTTTAAGAGCATCTTCTCCATTTTCTGAATGACTGACTTTATAACCTTCTTTTTCAAGATTGTACTTTAACAAACTAACAATTGATGCTTCATCTTCAGCTATGAAAACATGAGCTGACATAAATCATTTTTCTCCGGTTACAATTGGCTCTGTTCCCTTGGGTCTATCACCTTCTAAATATTCGCCTTTAACTAAATAATAAACTTGTTCTGCAACATTTGTAGTATGATCACCAATACGCTCTATGTTTTTAGTTACAAACAATAAATGGGTTCCATCTTCTAAATTTTTTTCATTTTCTTTAAGATATTTTATAACTTCTTGCATACAAAGATTTGTTAGATCATCTATTTGCTCATCACCTTCCCAAACATTTACTGCCATTGGCGCAGATCTTTCTAGATAAGCATCTAATGTTGATTTTAATTGTTTTTGAACATTGGTAGATACTCTATTCAATGAGTCTACCAAGTTCTTTGGAAGATTTTCGTTAAGCAAAAGTGTTCTTTTGGATATATTTTTTGCTAAATCACCTATTCTTTCTAAATCTGAAGACATTTTCAAAGCCGTTACTGTCTCTCTTAAATCAATTGCCATAGGTTGTCTTAAAGCAATTAAATTCACAACTTGCTGTTCAATTAAAGTCTCATATTTATCTATTTTTTCATCTTCTTGAATAACAGCTTCTGCAATATTGTTATCTCTTGTTGTAATGGCTTGAATTGCTTTACCTAAAGAATCTTCACATGCACTTCCCATTTTAATTATATTAGCATTAAGATTTTTTAGTTCTTCTTCGTAAGATTTGACTGTATGTGGTGCTTCAGACATTATCCAAACCTCCCTGTTATATAATCTTGCGTTTTTTTATTATCAGGATTCTTAAATATTTTATCAGTAGATCCATGTTCAATCAATTGTCCTAAATGAAAAAAACCTGTATTTTGAGAAACACGTGCTGCTTGAGCCATAGAATGAGTTACAATTATTATTGTGTGCTCTTTTTTTAACTCATCAATCAATTCTTCAATTTGTGCTGTTGCTATTGGATCTAATGCTGAACAAGGTTCATCCATTAATATAACTTCAGGTCTTACAGAAATCGCTCTAGCAATACAAAGTCTTTGCTGTTGTCCTCCAGATAATCCAGTTCCAGGTTCATGCAACCTATCTTTTACCTCTTCCCATAATGCAGCCTTTTTCAAACTAGTTTCAACAATTTCATCCATTTCTTGTTTTGATTGAGCCATACCATGAATTGTTGGACCGTAAGATACATTTTCATATAAAGTTTTTGGGAAAGGATTGGGTTTTTGAAAAACCATACCAATTTTTTCTCTTAGTCTTACGACATCACAACTTTTATCATTGATATTAAAATCATTAATTAAAATTTCTCCTTTAACACTACAGATATCAATTACATCATTCATTCTATTAAGACATCTTAGGAAAGTTGATTTACCACAACCAGATGGACCAATTAATGCCGTTACTTGATTTTCCTCAATATCTAAACTTATATTAAAGAGCGCTTGTTTTTTTCCATAAAAAACATCAACATCTTTTGCTTTAATCTTTATCATTTTAACTCCATTTTTTCTCAAACTTATGTCTTATTATTTGGGCAAATAAATTCATTATTATTAAAAAGCCAAGTAAGACCATTATACATGCCGAAACTTTTTCTACAAATCCCCTTTCAGCACTTTCAGCCCAAATATAAATTTGAACTGGTAAGCTTGCAGCAGGATCCATGGGTGATCCAGGTATCGTGTTAACAAAAGCAACCATTCCAATTAAAATTAAGGGTGCAGTTTCTCCTAAAGCTTGAGCTAAACCAATTATTGTTCCTGATAACGTGCCAGGCATAGAAAGAGGAACTGTATGATGCATTGTGGTTTGCATTCGACTTGCTCCCATAGCAAGTGCTGCCTCTCTTATACTTGGTGGAACTGCTTTTAAAGATGCTCTAGCAGCTATAATTATTGTTGGTAGGGTCATTAAGGACAAAGTGATACCTCCAACTAATGGGGTAGACCTTGGTAATTGAAATATAGCCAATAAAACTCCTAACCCTAATAGACCAAAAACTATAGATGGAACCGCTGCTAAGTTGTTTATATTAACTTCAATAAAATCAGTAAATCTATTTTTAGGGGCAAATTCTTCAAGATAGATTGCAGCTAGAACCGCAACAGGAAAAGCTATCATTAAACAAACAAGTATAGAAAAAATTGAGCCCATAAATGAACTTGCTATTCCAGCTAGCTCAGCTTCTCTTGAGTCAGCATTTGTAAAAAAACTTATATTAAATTTACTTTCAACCTTACCATTTGCAACAAGTTGATCAAAAATTTTTAATTGATAATCGCTTACTCTTCTTTGGTCTTCAGGTAAATCTCTTGGATAATTTCCTTTAAAGACTTGGTCTAAATCATCTGAAGCAGTTAGATAAACTTCCTTTGTTTTTCCTATTAAATTAGGGTCATTTAAAAGTTCATTTTTAATTTCTTTTTCAAAAAAATAAGACACCATTCTCTTCAATTCATTTTCTTGATCTTCATTGGCGTTTGGATCTAAATCAGCCATTGATTTTAGTGCTATATCGTAATAATCAGCGTCCTGTAAATCTTCTTTAGAAGGATTTTGGTCTAACATCATTAATTCAGCATCGAAAGTTACTGGAACAATAAGCCATGTTTTTTGAAAAGCTGAATAGCCAGTTGAAAAAATTTTAAAAATAAAGATTGTTAAAAATAAAAGTGCCATAAAAATTGCACTCAGACCGTATAAGCGAAATCGCTGTTCAGCTTTATATCTTTTATTTAATAATTGTTCTTTATTTTTATTCATATTTTTCTCTATATTTTTTAACTACTCTCAAGGCCACAATATTTAAACAAAGTGTTACTAAAAATAATGACATACCTAAAGCAAAAGCAGCTTGCGTTTTAGGGTCGCCAAAAGCTTGGTCACCAATTAGAATAACTACAATTTGAGCTGTAATCGTTGAAGTAGACTCTAAAGGATTTAAAGTTAAATTAGCAGCTAAACCAGAGGCCATAACAACTATCATTGTTTCTCCAATAGCTCTTGAAACACCAAGTAAAATAGATCCAACTATCCCCGGCAATGCCGCGGGAAAAATAACTCTCTTAATTGTTTCTGATTTAGTTGCTCCCATAGCGTAACTTCCATCTCTTAAACTTTGAGGCACACTTGTAATTACATCGTCACTTAAACTTGAAATAAATGGTATAATCATAATACCCATTACCCCTCCTGCTGCTAAAGCACTTTCAGCTGAAACTTCAAGACCCATTGAAGTTCCTAATTCTTTCAAAAATGGTCCAACAGTTAGGGCAGCAAAAAAACCATAAACAACTGTTGGTATACCAGCTAAAATTTCAATTAATGGTTTTGCATATTGTCTAACTTTAGTTGATGCATATTCAGCTAAATAAATTCCACTCATTAATCCAATTGGGATAGCAACGCACATAGCAATAAATGCAATAAAAAAAGTACCTGCAAAAATAGGGACTGCTCCAAAAGTATCTGAATACATTGTCGGATCTAAAGCCTCAGAAGAATCTCTAACAAAAGCTTTTGCTGGATACCAGTGAGTTCCAAAGACAAAATCAAATAATGGAATTACTTTAAAAAAATCTATAGTTTGAAATATAAGTGAGAAAACTATTCCAACAGTAGTTAATATTGCAGCTAAAGAAGCTGTAAATAAAACTGCGTTCAAAAATTTTTCAACTGGTTCTCTTGTTCTAGAATTAGATGAAATTCTTTTATACGCATAAGCAACAGAGGCAATAATTGCAGATAATACTATAACAACTTTTGAACTTTGAGCTATTGATCGAAGACTTAAATATTTTTCAGCTGAAGCTTCAATAAAAGGTGTAATTTCTCCAGTGAATTGCCCTCGAGACAATGCTTTTGATTTTTCGTATAATAAATTTAATTCATCATCAAGATAACCTTGATTTGAATAATCACTTAAGATTAATAGTTTTACAATTGTGGGCTCAAAAATTGCCCATAATGAAAAAATTATAAAGGCTGGTATTGCACACCAGATTGCAAGATAATAACCATAAAATTGTGGTAATGCGGTTAATCTTTTTTTTGTAGATTGAATTGTATATGCTTTTTTGCGTCCAAAATAATAGCTTGTGAAACCTAGAAGAACAATAAATGTAAATAATACTAAGTTCACAGAATCTCCTTAAGTGAGGACTTTACTCTTTTTTTAAAAAAAAGGGGTCTAAAAAGACCCCCTTTTTAATCATTTGTTAACTGAGGAATAATTAATTACCCATAGCAACTAGCTTCGTAGCATTAGTTCTAGTTGTTTTATACAACTTAGAGTCTAATGGCACTAAACCAATGTCTGCTAAGTAACCACCTTTTCCAATAGCTTTCTTAGTTGTGAATTCTTTCACAAACTCATGTAAGCCTGGAATTACTCCAACGTGTGCTTTTTTCACGTAGAAGAATAAAGGTCTAGCAACAGCATAACTGTAGTCTTGAATAGACTTTAATGACGGTTGTCCACCATCAATACTTGCTGCTTGCAATTTATCTTTTGCAGCTAAGAAATAACTGAAACCAAAGAAACCAAACATTTCTTTATCTTGAGTTAACTTTTGGATGATTAAACTATCGTTTTCTCCAACTTCAATAGCAGCACCATCTTCTCTGTAAAGTTTTTGAGGTTTTTTGTATTTTTTATTTCCAGCTTCAAAACCAGCTTTATAAAGAGCTTTAGCTTCTTTAGTCATACCTTTTTTCATTACTAAAGAATTCCAAGCATCTCTAGTTCCTGATGTTCCTGGTGGGATCATCACTGAAATTTTTTGTTTTGGTAAGCTAGGGTCAATTTGGTCCCAAGTTTTATAAATATTTGGAACTAATTTACCATCAACAACTGTATGAGCAGCAAGTGCTAAATATAATTGTTCTTTAGTAAAGTTTACTGGTTTTGCATCTTTGCTGTAAGCTAATGTAATACCATCGTTACCAATTACGATCTCAACGATATCATTAACACCATTTTTCTTACATAGAGCTTTTTCTTTATCTTTCATAGCTCTTGATGCATTTGTAATATCTGGATGTTGTTCACCTACACCAGCACAGAATAGTTTAGCTCCACCACCAGTACCAGTAGACTCGATTACAGGAGTTTTAAATCCTGAACCACCAAATCTTTCAGCAACAACTGTTGCATAAGGGAATACTGTAGAAGAACCAACTATCTTAATTTGATCTCTTGCTTGAGCAACAGTTGCAATTGAAAGTGCAACTAAAGAAGCAATTACTATAGTTAGTTTTTTCATTATCTTTAATCCTTTCGTTATTTATTAATTAAAAGATGATTGACTCGTATAAATTTATTGAATCTTTAATATTACAGAATTGTTACACTTTTATTAAAAAGGTAACTTTTTAGTTGTATTTTTTTGATATAATTATTTGATCAATATCAGTTTCTAAGCCACCAATACATGAAACAGGGTTTACCTGTTCATTAAGAGCTAGTTCTTTGGTTGGACGTAAAGTTATTTCTAGTTTTACTAAGTTTACTAATTCCTCTCTAATTTCTTCATCATATCTCCAGCTTGGCCATGAACTTGGGGTTGAAAATATTGAGGTTAAATAGCTTGTAGCCATAGTATATCTATAATTACTCAAATTTTCATTCCTCAATAAAAAATCTCTTACAGAATTAAAAATATTCCTACATCTAAAAGAATCTGAAAAATAATTTTCCTTCTTGAGATTTCTATTCATAGGAACAGAAACAATTAAATCAATTGAATTTTTAGAATACGAGGTAACTACGTCTGTATAAAATTCAGCTTCAGTAACTTCTAAATGATCTTTAATAGAAGGATATGAAGTTTTCAAATCTGCCTCTAATCTAAAAATTCCAATATCAAAAACTGTAAGTTGCTGATTTCTTAATAATGTTGTGATATCTTTAGAAAAAACACTTGTTGTTATAGAGCTTAATAAAAAAGCAAAAATCAAAATATTTTTGAATATTTTAACCATATAAAAAAATTAATTAAAAGATTAACATTAATCAAGTAAAGAATTGTTAAAAAAAACCTTCTAAAACTATTACAATATAATATTTTTTAAATTTAAATTTTCGCTGGTAAATAAATTTGAATTTCAGTTCCTTGGTTTTCCTCACTTAGAATCTCATAGTGTCCACGATGTTGAGTAACTATATGTTTAACAATAGCTAATCCTAAACCGGTTCCACCAACCTTGTTACTTTGTTCAAGATCTACCCTAAAAAATCTTTCTGTAATTCTAGAAATATATCTTTGAGGAATGCCAACACCTTCGTCTTTAATACTGATCATAAAATTTTTTTCTAACAATTTACCATCGCTAATTTTGCTTGATATAAAAATAGACTTATTTTCCTTTGAATACTTAATTGCATTATCTAAAAGATTAGAAAAAACAGTTTGTAATTTTTTTTCATCTCCAATAACAACTGTTGGATTGGCGAGAGATAAATTAATATTTAATTTCTTTCTTTTTAAAACAATCTCAAAATTACTGATGATTGTTTTGAAAAGATCATTTATATCAACTAAAGAGTTTGGCCTTATGTGTTCTTCTAATTCAATTCTTGTTAGTATTAAAAGATCATTAATTAAATTTTCCATTCTATTTGATTGATCAGTCATTATTTTCATAAATTTTTTTTTAGCCTTTTCATCATCAGACGCTGGGCCCTCAATTGTTTCTAGTGATCCTTTGATTGCCATTAAAGGTGTTCTTAATTCATGGCTTACATTTGCTACAAAATCAGTTTTAAATTTTTGTGCTTTTGTAATTTCAGTAAAATCTTTTAAAAATAACACAACAGAATCTGGTTCAGTAAATAAATGAGTTGGACCAGGAATAATATAAATTTTATAAAACTGATATGATGGCAGGTCTATTTCAACATCAATATTTTTGGTTTTATTTTCTAAGATAGCTTTTTCAATATTATCTATTAATTCTGGTTTTCGAATTACAGAGGATATGTTTTTATCAATTAAATTACTTCCAAATCTTTTTAATGCACTTGGATTAGCATATTTAATTATGTTAAATTTATTTAATGCAAAAAACTGATCCTCAAGTTCATCAATAATTACTCTTTTGGTTTTTTCCTCTCTTTTATTAATTATTGTAGCAGTATTTATTGATTTGTTTTTTTTTTGATTAAGTAAATAGAGGAGATAAATTATAACAACTATAAGTAGAATGATGAAATATTCCATAAATTTAGACGGCTTAATTTTGCATCATTACACTTTTTAATGCAAATAAATTAAGGAAAAATTAACTAATGATTTGGTGAAATATTGTTAAAAAATATTTTTGCTGTTTCTTCCCAAGTGAATTTTTTTGCAAATTCAAGACAATCATTTCTATTAACTTTCAAAGCTTTATGAGCTGAAACTTTTAGATCATTATCTAAACAATTTATTTTGGAACCCTCAAATATATCTTTAGGACCTGGAACAGGATAAGCAGCTACAGGTGTTCCGCAATTTAAAGACTCACAAACTACAATTCCAAATGTATCTGTTTTACTTGGAAATACAAAAACATCGGAAGATGCAAAATGAGACGCTAATTCACCGTTTGTTTTTTCTCCTAAAAAAATATCTTTAGGAAATTCTTTTTTTAATTTTTTTAAATCAGGTCCCTTTCCTATTATCATTTTTGTACCCTCTAAATCACATTCTAAAAAAGCTCTTATGTTTTTTTCAACTGCAACTCTTCCAACATAAATCCAAATCGGTCTTTTATGTGGTAAATCAATTTTTTTCGGACTCTTAAAAGCTCCATGATTGCCTCCTCTTGTCCAAGTAATCATTTTATTATTATCTATACCTATATCGATTAATTCTTTTCTCATAGATTCTGTTGTTACTAAGATTCTCTCAGCCTTGTTATGAAAGTTTGCTAAGAATTTTTCAGCCCATTTTGCAGGTATAATAGGAAAGTAAAGCTTAAGATATTTATCAAATCTTGTATGAAAACTTGTGGTAAACTTTAGTTTATTCTTCAAACAATATCTTCTTGCCATAGTCCCTATAGGACCTTCAGTAGCTATATGAATTGCATCAGGTTTTATTTTCTTTATTAAGCTACCAACTCTTGGCCAAACATTAATAGATATTCTAATTTCATTATATTTTGGCATCGGAAAAGTTAAAAATAATTCTGGTGTGATATATTCTATTCTATGACCTTGTTCTTTTAAAATTTTACCTGTTTCATGCAAGGTTCTTACAACACCATTTACTTGTGGAAAATATGCATCTGTTGCGATTAAAATTTTCATTAATTACGATGCTTTTTTTAAGTCTTCATTTTTAATAGGTTTAATTATTTCTTGAGTGTCTAAATATTGTTCTCTTATTTTATCCCAATATAATATTTCAAAGCTACCATCGTAATTTTCGGCTAATGCAGTGCAAGATTCTACCCAGTCTCCACAATTTAAATAATTGACCCCATTAAAATCTCTATCCTCAGCATGATGGATGTGGCCACAAATAATTCCATCAAATTTTTTTCTTTTTGCATAATCTGAAAGTGTTTTTTCATATTCACCAATATATTTAACTGCATTTTTGACTTTATACTTTAAAAATTTTGCAAGAGACCAATATTCTTTTCCTCTCAATCTTCTAAAAAAATTAATTATTACATTTAATTTTAATAGTAAATTATAGGTTATTGATCCAAGTTTAGATAACCATTTAGCATGTTTCATAACACCATCCCAAGCATCACCATGAACAACAACATATTTTTTTCCTGCATTTGTTTCATGAATAACTCTATTAACCATATGGATGTCACCAAAATGCATTGGAATAAATTTTCTTAACATTTCGTCATGATTACCCATTATGTAGAAAACTTTGGTACCATGTCTAGCTTTTCTTAAAATTTTTTGGATTACATCATTATGTTCTTGAGGCCAAAAAAAACTTTTTTGCATTTCCCAGATATCTATAATGTCCCCTACAAGATAAAGATTTTCGGATCTTGAGTTTTTAAAAAACTCTAAAAGTTTTTTCGCCTGACAACCCTTGGTACCTAAATGAACATCAGAAATAAATATACTTTTATATTTAAGTAAATTAGACATTTAAAGACCAATATTTTAATACAACTGTAACACGAATCATTTACTTCTTATTTCATTTGAATGTTACAA
>CACNIF010000004.1 GCA_902620465.1 uncultured Pelagibacteraceae bacterium | reverse complement strand
GAACCTAAAATGTTACCAAAACTAGCAAATATTAATAACAGAATATTATTATGAATACCCAATGACAATAAACTTGCTAATCCTACTTCAGAGGAAAAAGGAACTATTGTAGCTGCTAAAAAAGAAACAAAAAAGATACTTAAATAAACCATCAAAAAATTATATTTAAAAAGCGAGTTGAAAGATAATATAAATTAATTATAACTCATATTTAATAGTTGGCGGGGTAGCTCAGTTGGTTAGAGCGCAGGACTCATAAGCCTGAGGTCAGTGGTTCGATCCCACTTCCCGCTACCAATTAATGACCTGGAAAATCAATTAAGTTCTCTACCTTATAACCTTTTTTTATCAAATTATCTGATCCACCTAAATCAAATAGATTAATTACAAATATAAAACAGGATACCTTGGCTTTAGAAATTTCAACTAATTTTGCTGCTGCCTCTGCTGTACCACCAGTTGCTATTAGATCATCAATAATTAATACAGATTCATTTTCACTTATAGAATCTTTATGCACCTCAATAGTTGCAGTGCCATATTCTAGTTCAAAGTCTATAGAATGAGTATCAGCTGGTAATTTATCTTTCTTACGAAGCATAATAAAAGGTTTTTTTAAAATATAAGAGACTGCTGAAGCAAAAACAAACCCTCTAGATTCTACCGCTGCGATTTTATCGAATTTATAATTTTTAGATCTTTCAACTATCTGATTAACTGTTTCTTCAAATGCTTCAGCATTTTTAATTAAGGTAGTTATATCTCTAAATAAAATACCTTTCTTTGGGTAATCTTTTATAGACCTTATGTGATCTTTTAAATTCATAATAGTTAATTATTAAAGTATAAATAATTAAAAATTTTGACATGACAAGGAATAAATTGGCTATAATTGGCGGAAGTGGTCTCTACGATGTAGAGGAATTTACTGAAAGAGAATTAATGGATTTGAACACTCCATGGGGAAAGCCATCTGATCAGATTTTAAAAACAATTTATAAAAAAAAGGAAGTTTATTTTTTACCTAGACATGGGAAAGGACATTTCATTTCACCCTCCAATATTAATTTTAGAGCTAATATTGATGCACTTAAACAGCTAGGTGTAACAGATATCGTATCAGTTTCTGCTGTGGGCTCTTTAAAAGAGGATTTGCCTCCAGGAAAGTTTGTAATAGTAGATCAATTTATTGATAGAACTTTTGCTAGAAACAAAACTTTTTTTGATGATGAAATAGTTGCACATGTATCCATGGCACATCCTACATCAAATGGTCTTATGAATGCTTGTGAGGAAGCAGTTAAAAAAGAAAAAATAGATTACCAAAGAAATGGAACATACATTGTGATGGAAGGACCACAATTCTCGACCTTGGCTGAGTCAAATTTATATAGATCTTGGAATGCAGATGTAATTGGAATGACTAATATGCCTGAAGCAAAATTAGCTAGAGAAGCAGAAATTAGATACGCCTCAGTTTCAATGGTCACAGATTATGATTGTTGGCATCCAGACCATGAAAACGTTGATGTGCAACAAGTAATAAAAGTTCTTTTAGGAAATGCTGCTAAAGCAAAAAACATGATTAAAAATTTAATAGAAAATTTTGAAAATCACATTGATCCTAAGGATCCTGCAAATAATTGTTTAGATGTTGCAATTATTACAGCACCTGAAAAAAGAACAAAAAAAACAATTGAAAAACTTAAAACTGTTGCTGGTAGAGTTTTAAATCAATGAAAATAGAGGGAAAAGAATATCGTACTATTTGGTTTGAAAATGATGTTGTAAAAATTATTGATCAAACAAAGCTTCCACACCAATTTATTATTAAAGAGCTTAAAACAATTAAGGACTCAATAAATGCGATTAAGGTAATGGAGGTAAGAGGAGCACCTCTAATAGGGGCTACAGCAGCTTATGGAATGGTTTTAGCTATAATTGAAAATAATGACCAATCATTTTTAAAGAAATCAGCTGAAGATTTAATTAGTTCAAGACCAACAGCAATAAATTTAAAGTGGGCTGTTGATAGAATGATGAATAAATTATCAGGTGTTAATAGCGATAAAATTCTAGAAATAGCCTTGAAGGAAGCAAAAGATATATGTGAAGAGGATGTAAAATTTTGTGAAAATATAGGAATAAATGGACTAAGAATTATTGAGGAAATCTATAATAAAAAAAAGGATACAGTTAATATATTAACCCATTGTAATGCAGGTTGGCTTGCAACTATAAATTGGGGAACTGCAACCTCTCCAATTTATCATGCACACAAAAAAGGAATTCCCGTTCATGTCTGGGCAGATGAAACTAGACCAAGAAATCAAGGAGCAAATCTTACATCTTATGAATTAAATGAAGAAGGAATTAAAAACACAATCATTGCAGATAATACAGGCGGCATATTAATGCAAAGAGGTGAAGTTGACATGTGTATTGTTGGAACAGATAGAACTCTAGCCAATGGAGATGTTTGTAATAAGGTTGGAACTTATCTTAAAGCATTAGCAGCTCATGATAATAATATTCCTTTTTATGTTGCGCTACCAAGTTCAACGATTGACTGGAACATAAAAGATCATAAAGATATCCCAATCGAAGAGAGAAATTCAGATGAATTATCTCATGTTGAAGGTCTAGATGAAAAAGGAGAGATAAAGAAAATACAAATTTATCCAAAAAAAAGTAAAGCTATGAATTTAGCTTTTGATGTAACTCCAGCAAAATATGTTACAGGATTAATTACCGAAAAAGGTGTATGTGAGGCTTCAGAAAAAGGACTTAAAGAATTATTTAAATGAAGAATTTAGAGCAAAGAAATCAGATTATAGAATATTCGTTAAAATTAAATTCTACAAATCTTTCACCTCTTAGATCAGGCAATATATCATTGAGAGGAATAGAGGATAACACAGAAGGATATTTAATTACTCCATCAGGAAAAAAATATGAAACACTTAAACCTGAGGATATTGTTTTTATGGGTTTAAATGAAGAAGAAGAAAAAAACAATTCAACCAACAAACCATCATCTGAATGGAGATTTCACAGAGATATTTATGTGAATAAAAAAGATGCTAAAGCAATTGTTCATGCTCATTCTCCACACGCAACAGCTGTATCTTCACATGGAAAACCTATTCCACCATTTCATTATATGATCGCTCTAGCTGGTGGAGATAACATTAAATGTGCTGAATACGCTACTTTTGGAACAAAGGAATTATCCAAAAATGTTATCAAAGCTTTAGAAAATAGATATGCTTGTTTAATGTCTAATCACGGCCAGGTTGCTTTTGGAAAAAATTTAGAGGATGCATTTGAACTTGCACAAGAGATAGAAAATATTTGTCATCAATACACTATTGCTTTAAAACTAGGACAACCTAAGATACTTTCATTTGAAGAAATGAAAAAAGTTTTAGATAAGGCTAAAAACTATAAAAAAGGGTAAGATGATTAAAGTTGGGGAGCATATTACTTTAGATATTATAGGCACTACAAAAGAGTACGATCCTTCAGTTTATGAGAAAGTTATATATAAAATAGCTAAAGCAGCTAACGTAACTATTTTGAATATTTCAAAATATAAATTTGAACCACAGGGCTTTACCATTTTAGCTTTATTGGCTGAGAGTCATATTAGTTTTCATACATTTCCAGAAAATGGAATAATTAGTTTTGATTTTTTTACCTGTGGAAAAATAAGCCCATCGGTGGCAATTGATATTATTAAAAAAGAATTTGAACACAAAAGAATTGTAAAAAAAGAATTTAATAGAGATACCCGATCTTTGTATCATGATATTTATAGCTCACCTGGTTTACAAAAATCATATGTTGTGAATGAGGTTTTAGAAGATTTTAAATCAAAAGTGGGTCAACATATAGAAATTTTAGAATTAGAGCAATTCGGAAAATCTTTGTTTATTGATGGAGAAATACAAGTAGCGGCATCAGATGAACATTTATACAGCTCAACTTTTGTTGGAGCTGGGCTTAAGTTAAATAAAAAAAATGAAAGAGCAGCAATAATTGGCGGTGGTGATGGGGGTGTTGCAAGAGAATGTATTTCAAAAAAATTTAACTTTATAGATTGGTATGAATTAGATCCTGAAGTTGTTGAAGTTTGCAATAAACATCTTGGTGATATTGGAAAAAAAGCTACAGAAAAAAATTCTGTAAAATGTGTTTGGGGAGATGCCTTTGAAAGTATAAAGACAGTGAACGAAGATACATATGATCATATTTTTGTTGATTTAAATGATGACCAGTTTTGTATAAATCTCGCTGCTAAAAATATGGAATCCTTAGTAAGAATTCTCAAGCCTAAAGGTGTTATTACTGCACAAGTTGGAAGCCAGGATAAAAAACCTCTTCAAGTTGAAAATTGGTTGAATGTATTTAATCATCATTTTGGAAATACTAATTTATCTAGAGTTTATATACCTAGTTTTGATTGTTCTTGGAATTTTTCTTCATCTATAAATCATTAATTTTTTCTTTTTAATATCCACAATCTGTGAAATAATATTTTTTTTATTAAAGGAGATAATAATGAATATATTTAAAAAGACTATTTTTTCAGTTTTACTGTCTATATTGGTAATAGGAAACGTTAATGCTGATAAAATAAGAATTGGAACAGAGGGTGCCTATCCTCCATGGAACTCAAAAAACGAAGCAGGTAAGTTAATAGGTTTCGAAGTTGAATTAGCTTACACGCTATGTAGATACATTGGACAGCAATGTGTGATAGTTGAGCAGGATTGGGACGGAATGATACCAGCTTTAATCATGAGAAAGTTTGATGCAATAATGGCAGGTATGTCAATTACTGCAGAAAGACAAAAAGCTATTAGCTTTTCTCAAGGATATGCAGATGAAGTTGCATCTTTAGCAGTCATGAAAGGATCTAGTCTGGAAGGTTTAGATACATCTGCTGGGATAAATCTTACTAAACCAAATGCTGCAGCTAAAAAAGATCTTAAAACACTTACTGCCGCATTAGCAGGTAAAACTGTTTGTGTACAAACTGCTACAATTCACCAAAACTTTTTAGACTCTGGTGATGTAGGAAAAGTAAATGTCAGAACTTATAAGACACAAGATGAAGTTAACTTAGACTTAGCATCTGGAAGATGTGATGCTGCATTAGCTGCAGCCGTAGCATTTAGTGATTATGCAGAAAAATCTGGTAAGCCAGTTGTTTTAACTGGACCAACTTTTTCAGGCGGTGCTTTTGGAAATGGTGTTGGGGTAGGTATCAGAAAAGATGACACTGAACTTTTAAAAAAGTTTAATGCTGCAATTAATAAAGCAAGGAAGAACGGAGATATTAGTAGAATAGCTACTAAATGGTTCGGTTTTGACGCTTCTATGTAATTAAATTTTAGGTTTGGCGACTATCATGTATAGTCGCCAATCTATATGGAACTTCTAGCTTTTGGAGATACTGGTTGGGGTGATGAGTTATTTCGTGCAACCTTAATGACCATAGCTGTTTCAATAACAGCAATGTTAATCGGTTTTAGTTTCGCCGCAATTTTTACTCCTTTAAAATTATCTAAATTTAAATTTCTAAATTTAATTGCTAATATTTACACAACAGTTATCAGAGGTGTCCCTGAATTATTAGTTATTTATCTTTTCTTTTTTGGTGGGAGTGGAGCGATTATGTTTGTTGCTTCAATGTTTGGATACAACGAATACATTGAGATTAATGCGTTTGTAACAGGCTCATTTGCTATTGGTATTATATCTGGTGCTTATTCCACTGAAGTTTTTAGAGGGGCAATTCAATCGATTGATAAAGGTCAATTTGAGGCTGCAAAGGTTTTAGGATTTAGTAAATTTAAACAGTTTTATAAAATTGTTCTTCCTCAAATGCTAAGGTTAGCTATACCAAATTTAAGTAACGTTTGGCAAATTACCCTAAAAGATACATCTTTGATATCTGTAACAGGTTTAGTTGAAATAATGAGACAATCCTACATTGCTGCTGGGTCCACAAGAGACCCACTATTTTTTTATTCATTCGCTGCAGTTTTGTATTTATTACTTACTTTTATAAGCATGAAGTTAATAAATAAATTAGAAGTTAAGTACAGTAGAGGGTATTGATGGATTTTGAGTTAATGATCAATAGTTTTCCAAAGCTATTAAATGCTGCAGTAGTAACTTTGAAACTTCTATCAGTTTCTTTAATTGTTGGGTTATTTATTGGATTATTATTTGCAATTTTAAGATTAAATAAAAATATCTTTATTAATAAATTCGCTTATGGATATTCATATGTGTTTAGGGGAACTCCATTGTTGGTACAAATATTTATTATATATTTCGGATTAGGCCAGATAGAGTCTTTAAGGTCTTCTTTTTTGTGGTTAATACTTAAAGAACCTTACTGGTGTGCAATTATAGCTTTTGCGTTAAATACTGGTGCTTATACTTCTGAAATTTTAAGGTCTGCTTTTCAAACAATTAAACCAGGCATTATTGAAGCTGGAAAAAGTTTAGGTATATCTAATAAGATTATTTTTTACAAAGTTCAAATTCCTATAGCTATTAGACAATCTCTTCCCGCATATGGGAATGAAATAATACTAATGCTTAAAGGTACCTCGTTAGCAAGCACAGTTACATTGATGGATTTAACGGGCGTAGCAAAATATATAATTTCTACTACTTTTAAACCAATTGAAGTCTTTATAGTTGCAGGCGGAATTTACTTATTTATGACTTTTATAATTCATAATTTAATAAAGTTTTTGGAAAAAAAATATAGCTACTAATATTTTGTATATTCTTTAATTTCTTTGATTTTTGAGCCAGTATGATTATTAATTTCTAATTTAATTTTTGCACGATCATCATTTAAGAAGTGAACATTTCTTGAAAGTTTAATAAATTTTTCTCCAAAATCCTTTTCTTTTTCACATAATCTTTTTTCATCTTCAATTAACCAAAGTTTTGAATTTATTTCTTTTAGTGATTGATAAAGTTTCTCAAGTTTTTCATCAGACTTTACATTTTTTTCTAATTGATCTTTTAAAACAGAATGTTCGTTGTTTATAAATTTTAGCTTTTCAGTGTCTTTAATTTTTTCTTGCTTAATCTCTAAAATTGAAACTTTGTCTAAAAGTTCCCCAATTGAAACTTCGACTATAATTTTATTCATAAAATTTAATACTGTGCTATCTTGTTATAAATATGTCTAATATTTTAATTATTAAACACGGGTCATTAGGAGATATAGCTCAAGCAAGTGGTGCAATTCAAGACATATCTGAAAATCATAAAAATGACCAAATATATATGCTGACAACAAAACCCTATTTTGAATTATTTAAGAAAAATCCTTTTGTAAATGAGGTGATCTTAGACAAAAGATTACCAAAATATAATTTAATTTATCTATATTTTCTAATGAGAGAGCTTAAGAAGTATAATTTTTCAAGGGTGTTTGATCTTCAAAATTCATCAAGAACTTCTTTTTATAAGAGTATACTTTTTCCAAAAGCTAATAAAGATACTTGGTCTAGCACTAAAACAACTTTACCAGCAGAAATAAATAAAGAAAAATTTGATAAAGACTCAGTATTAAATAGATTTGATTATCAGCTAAAAGAGTCTGGTTTAAATACTATTAACACACTTAAACCTAACTTTAGTTGGGCTTGTTCTGAAATTAACGAAATAAAAAATAAATATGACTTACAAAAATATATTTTATTATTTCCTTTTTGTTCACCACATCTATCAGTTAAAAAATGGCCTTATTACGATAAACTGATTGGATTGATTAAAGATAAGTTTGGCTCAGAATATAAAGTTATAACAGCACCTGGACCTAATGAAATAGATGATGCTAGAAAATTTGATGCAATAAGTGTTCTTGATAATGATAAAGCCTTGAATTTATCTCAGTTAACATCTCTTATCAAAGAGAGCTCCTTTATTGTTGCTAATGATACTGGTCCTGCTCATATAGCTGCTCATGTTGCAGCAAAAGGTTTAACTCTATTTGGAAAACATACAACTGCACATAAAGTTAGTATCGAAAGAGAAAATTTTAAAGCAATACAGGTAACTGATTTAAATAATTTAAGTGCTGGTAAAGTTTTTGAAAGGTTAATAAACTTATTGTAAGATTTTTTTATATTCTTCTATAGTATTAGACCAATTAAATTTAGAAGAATATTCTTTTGCATTTTTACCTAACTCTGAATATTTTTTATTCTCTAACATGGAATTTAAAGAAGAATAAATATCTTCTAGCTCATTTCCATCACAAATTAATCCTGTTGTGTCATGCTTGATAGCATCTGAGGCACCTCCATCTTTACCACCAAGAGAAGCAACACCATACTGAGCAGCTTCTACGTATGCTATTCCGAATCCTTCAACAGACTTTTTGTGAATAATTGATGGCATCACAAAGATATTTGATTTTGCTATTAAAGCATTTTTTAAATCTTCACTAATTTCTTTGAAAAACATTACTTGAGAACTTAAATCAAGCTGTTTTACTAATTCTTTAATATTTTTTTCCTCATCCCCATAACCTATACAAATATAGACTATATCTGGATAAATTTGTTTTAAGTTTCTTAAAGCCATTAATACTTTTTCATGATTTTTCCTTTTATCAAATCTTGAGACAGTAATTAAGCGTGGCGTTTTTATTTTGAGTAAACTTTCAACTTTATCTAAAGATTTCTTATTTAGGTCTTTAGGAGGATTTACTCCAGGATTTATAACAACGATTTTTTCAGGATTTAAGCCAATATTAATAGCTAGGTTTTTAGTATATTCAGAGTTAGCAATAATTTTTTCGACATTATCAAATACTTTCACAATCCTTTTATTTTGGTAACTATCTTTTGGATGATTAATTTCTTTACCGTGTATCAGACAATATTTCTTTTTATTAGATTTAATTAATTCTAAACTTTTCCAATGGTCAGCTATAATTCCTTGAACTTTATTATCTTTGAGAAACTCATTAACTAATTGGGCTTTTCTAATTTTTCTCAAAAATTTAAGACCACCAACTCTTTCAATAGAAAAATTTACTTCTTCATCAAATTCTTTGTGATTTTCATGATAATCAGCAAAGACTTTAATCATAAAGTTTTTTGACATCTCTCGTGCAAGACCCCACATTAAACTTTGCATCCCACCAATTTCTGGTGGAAAAGATCTTGTAGCAATTAAATACATTAATTAGTTTTCCACTTAATACCACAGCCAGCACTTGGGACCTGACTCTCTGGCCCTTTGCCAGTTTCGGCTATTTGTCTCATAGCTTTTAATAAGTCACTATCCCCATCTCTTACAGGAATTAAGTTTTTTAATTCTCTTAGTCTGCCTCTATATTGAAGCTCCAAGTTTTTATTATAGCCAAAAAAGTCAGGCGTGCATACTGCATCATAAGTTTTAGCGACCTCTTGTGACTCATCACTTAAATACGGAAAACTAAATTGGTTTTTCTTGGCAAATTCGATCATATTATCAAATGAATCCTCTGGATAATTTTCTGCATCATTAGCACATATAGCTACTGAATTAATACCTAACTCTTTTAATTTCTCACAATCATCAACAATATCTTTGGTCACTGCTTTGACGTATGGGCAGTGGTTACAAATGAACATTATTAAAGTTCCGTTTTCACCTTTAATGTCATTTAGAGAAATAATTTTATTTTCTGTAGATTTTAACCGAAAGTCATGAGCCTTTTGGCCGAAATCACATATTGGAGTTTGTATTGGCATAATGTAATAATATATAAATTATGTTTTACGATTTAAAAGATAAAAAACCAAAAAACTCTGGCGAAAATTGGGTGGCTCCAAATGCAGTAGTCATTGGCGATGTTACTTTAGAAAAAAATACTAGCGTTTGGTTTAATGCAACTTTAAGAGGCGATATTGAAAATATTCATATAGGTGAGGGATCAAACGTTCAAGATGGATGTGTTCTGCATACAGACCCAGGCTGCCCTTTAAAAGTTGGAAAAGATGTAACCGTTGGACACCTTGTTATGCTTCATGGATGTACAGTTGGAGATAATAGTTTAATAGGCATCGGTGCAGTGATTCTAAATAATGCTAAGATCGGTAAAAATTGTATTATAGGTGCAAAAGCTTTAATCACAGAAAACAAAGAAATACCGGACAACTCTTTAGTTATTGGTTCACCTGGTAAAGTTGTAAGAGAAGTGACCGAGGAAGAAAAAAAAGCTGTATGGGAAAACACTAAGCATTACCAAGACAACTGGAAAAAATATTCAAAGTCTATATTTTAATTTTTATGCCAACTTATACAATTACAAATTCAAATTTTAATATTTCCTCTAAACAACAAAAAAAATTAGCTGAAGGAATTACAAAAGTTCATAATGTAGTAACTGGTGCGAATACATATTTTGCTCAAGTGATATTTAACAAAACAAAAAAAAATAATCATTTTATGGGTGGAAAAAAAGTCAAGGAGCCATCTTTATTTTTACTTGGGCAAATAAGAGCAGGTCGATCAAAAGAGGTGAAAGACAAATTAATTTCAGATTTAAAACATGTATTAGTAAAAAATTCTAAATTAGATGAAACCCAAGTATGGGTTTACATTAATGATCTTCCTCCTTCTCAAATGATTGAGTATGGTGCAGTTTTACCAGAGTCGGGGAAAGAGAAAGAGTGGTTTGCAAATTTGCCCATTAAATTAAAGAAAAAATTAGCAGCTATTGAAAAATAATTTAAGGAACTAACCAGCTTTCTTTTTTATTTTCCAAATCAAACTTAGCTCTTCGATGTCCTTTTGCTGCAAGATATAGCCATTCAACAGATTGAATTTTACATTTAATTACAGTGAAATTTTTATAACCTTCCTCACTTTGCTCCATTGTGTAATCAAAATCTTCTAATTTAGATATCATTCCAGAAGTTGGATTTTCTGAAGTAGTTCCAGGAGGGCTATCGGTCAAATAACATCTTCTACTTATATGCTGAGTTTTCTTCCATGACTCTTCAGTTGTAGAATTTTGATTATTAACTTCACATTCTACTTTTACTCTTAATTGTATCTTTTCTTCTTTATCATAAAATACTAGTGAAGCTTTATTATTTTTTTTTAGAATATCGACTTTAGGAGATCTTAAGTCTGTATGAAATTGCAATAGATTGCTTGCTCTATCTGATTTACGTAAAACAACAATTCTACCATCTACTTCATCTTGGTGAGCACAAATAAAGACAGGAATTCTAAATGGTGAAGCTCTATTAGTCACTGCATCATCTAACATTGACCAATACTTATTTTGAATTTCAGCTAAATCTTCATAGTATGCTGGTTGCATACATTACTTTCTAAATCTTTTAATTAAACTTGATGTATCCCAACGATTACCCCCCATAGCTTGAACTTCTCCATAAAATTTATCAACAAGTTCAGTTACAGGTAACAATGAGCCGTTGTTTTTAGCTTCATCCATTGCAATTTTTAAATCTTTTCTCATCCAATCGACTGCAAAACCAAAATCAAACTTATCATCAATCATTGTCTTGTATCTATTTTCCATTTGCCATGATTGAGCAGCACCTTTTGAAATAACTTCAATTACATCTTCCATATTCAGTCCAGCTTTCATGCCGAAATTAATTGCCTCAGATAAACCTTGAACTAAACCAGCGATACAAATTTGATTAACCATTTTAGCAAGCTGTCCATTGCCAGCACTACCCAGTAGTTTCATCTTTTTACTGTAGCAATCAATTTTATCTTTTGCTTTATCAAAATCAGCTTGATCACCACCAATCATTACGGTTAGTGCGCCATTCTCTGCACCGGCTTGTCCTCCAGATACAGGTGCATCTAATGCGCCAAAATTATTTTTTTTTGCGTAATCATAAATCTCTCTTGCAATAGTTGCAGATGCAGTAGTATTATCAATGTAAACTGCTCCTTTTTTAATTGTTTTGAAAGCACCGTTGTCACCAAAAGTTACTTCTCTTAAATCATTATCATTTCCAACGCAGGTAAAAATATATTCTGCATCTTTAGCTGCTTCAGCTGGAGTTTCTGCTATTTTACCTTTGTATTCACTAATCCATTTTTCTGCTTTTGATTTTGTTCGATTAAAAACAGTTACATTGTGTCCACCTTTTGATATATAACCAGCCATTGGATACCCCATGACACCAAGACCTATGAAAGCAACATTACAACTCATAATTTTTTATGTTTAATAGTTTAAGTTTAAAAGTAATTATATTTGGATTTATTTTTACATTTTTTTCTAGTTTTGGACAGAGTTTTTTTTTAGGTTTGTTTAATTCGAGCATAAGAGAAACACTTTCTATCACTCATGGACAATTTGGCTCAATTTATGCATCTGCTACATTGTTAAGTAGTTTTCTTTTAATTTGGGTTGGAAAAAAAATTGATGATATCAATATTTTTCGATTTGCATTTTATGTTACTTTACTCTTAGCATTTTCATGTTTCTTTTTTTCAAAAATATCTTCAATAATTTTTTTATTTATAGCTGTTTTTTTGATGAGATTTTCTGGACAAGGATTAATGTCTCACACTGCAACTACAACAATTACAAGGTATTTTACAAAATCTAGAGGGAAAGCCTTAAGTGCAGGTTGGTTTGGTCTTTCAACAGCCGAATTTATTTTACCTGTATTAATTGTTTATTTACTTTCAATTACAGCTTGGCAGAATATTTGGATATCTATTTCAATTTTAGTTTTGATTTTTTTACCTTTGACATCATTTTTTTTAATTAAAAAATTGGATTTTGATACGAGAGAACAAGTAGACCCAACTGACTCTGAAATAAAAGAAATTAAACAATGGAAAAGAATTGAGGTTATAAAAGATTATAGATTTTATATTGTATGTTTAAATATGTTAGCAATGCCGTGGATTGCAACTGGTGTATTTGTTTATCAGTCTTTCATTACTGAAGCTAAGGAATGGGGTTCTTTTGTTATTGCTCAATCATTCATGGTTTATTCAATATTGTCTGTGCTCACTTTGCTAGGATCTGGATTTCTAATCGATAAGTTTACTAGCAGAAAACTTTTAATCTTTATGAATATACCTTTGTTAATTTCTACTTTAGTTTTATTTTATTTTAATAATCCAATAACATCTTTTATTTTTCTTGGATTAATAGGTATTTCTAATGGTTTAGCCAATGTTCTAGGTTCATCAACATGGGCTGAAATTTATGGTGTAAAATTTATTGGCTCAATTAAAGCTCTAACTACAGCTTTAATGGTTTTTTCCACTGCTTTTGGAACAGCTTTATTCGGTTTTTTGATAGATAGAGGCTTTTCTATTGAGCAAATTGCTATGGTTTCATTTGTTTATATTTTAATCTCCTTGATCTTATTATTTTTTGTAAGAAATAAGCTAAATCCACAATATATATAAAAAATCTCCTTGATTTTTTTTTAGTCACTGTATAGATACTGCGCATGGCTAGAGTTACCGTTGAAGATTGTATCGACAAAGTTGAAAGTCCCTATGAGCTTGTTTTAGTTGCAAAGGAAAGAGCAACTCAATTGAACTCTGGTATTGAGCCAACTTTAGATAGGGATAATGACAAAAATACAGTTATTTCACTCAGAGAAATAGCTGAAGAAAATATTAAAGTTTCAGATTTAAGTGAAAGTGCAATCTATAAATTGAGAAAACATGTAGAGCAAGTTGATGATGGAACGGAAGATGATGAAGAAGTAGGTGATGATTTTGAGAGCTTATACAAAGGTGAAATTTCAAAAAGTGGTGCTCCTATATTGCCATCAAAGAGAGCTAGAAAAGCTCCAGAAAAAATTCAAGTTTCAAAAGATGATTTAGCCGAACTTTCTCAAACAGCTAGTCCCGATGTAGACTCTCAACCATCAGAGGAAATGGAGAGCGATTCTGATGATGTTTCTCTTGATGAAGTTTCAGAAGCAGAAGAACAGGTAAGTCAACAAGATACTGAGTCTTCTGAAGAAAATAATTAATTATCAAATTCTTCTAAAATTTTTTGTCGATGCTCATCCAAATCAGGAATATCACCTCTAGTCTTTTCATCATTATATGATGACATTTTAATTGGGTTTCCAGCTAATTTGAAATCTCCAACAACTTTATGAAAAGCTTTTACAATCATGTTTCTTGATTCTATTTGAGGATTTTCGACAGCCTCTTTTATGTTGAAGATTGGTCCACATGGAATTTTATCTTTTTCCATTTCTTTAACCCACTCGTCAGTTTTTTTGGCAGATAATTTATCTTCTAAAATTTTTTTAAGCTCATCCATATTTTTAGCTCTGGATGAATTATTTGAAAATTTTGGATTTTGATTTACTTCACTTATTTTTAAAACATTACATAGTTTTTCAAATAATTTATCATTACCTGCTGCAATTATTATATAACTATCTTTTGTCTTGAAGGCTTCAAATGGAGCAATTGATGGATGACGTGATCCCATTGGTTTTGGAATTTCATTTTTTGAAAGATATCGTGCGATAGCATTTTCTAGAATAGCTATTTGACAATCAAGCATAGATACATCTATGTACATTCCTTTGCCAGTTTTTTGTCTATCATAAAGAGCAGCGTTAATTCCAATCGTAGTAAAAAGTCCTGCAGTTATATCTCCTATAGAGGTTCCAACTCTTGTAGGTTCAGAATTTGGTTGACCAGTAACACTCATCAATCCTCCCATACCTTGGACTACCATGTCGTAAGCTGGTAACTCTTTAAGGGGACCTGTTTGACCAAAACCTGAAGCTGAAGCATAAATTAGTTTGGGATATTTTTTGGACACATCCTTCCAACCATAACCCCATTTTTCTAAAGTTCCTGGTTTAAAATTTTCGACTAAAATATCTGCTTTAGATAAAATTTTATTAAAAATTTTTTTATCCTCAGCATTTTTTAAATTGAGAGCAATACTTTCTTTACCTCTATTTAAAGACATAAAATATGCAGAGTAATCTTTTATAAATGGTCCGAAATTTCTTGAGTCATCACCGATTTCTGGGGCTTCAACTTTTATAACCCTTGCCCCTAAATCTGACAATATCATTGTACAATAGGGCCCAACTAATACTCTTGTTAAATCAACAACTAAAAGGTTTTTTAAAGGTCCATCCATAAGTATAGTTTTATATTTAAGTGCTTTTACCGACTTGACTCTTATTAATAAGTTCACTTTAATTGAATTATTAAAAATAACAATAGAGGGAAAAATAATGTTAAAAAAAATATCTTTATACTTAACTTCATTAGTTTTCGTTTTCACAACTATTGGTTCTGCTTTTGCTGTAACTTTAAAAGCAAGTCACCAGTGGCCAGGAACACCAAGAGCTGATGGATCTTTTGACCCACGTCATGAAATGGTACAAATTATTGCTGACGAAGTCAAAAAAGCAAATGTTGGAATAGATATAAGAATTTATCCAGCTAAATCATTATACAAACCAAAAGAACAGTGGAAACCAATGACAACAGGTCAGTTGGACATTTCTGCTTTTCCATTAGCATATGCATCTAAATTCCATCCAGAGTTTGACGCAACTCTAATGCCAGGAACAGTTAAAAATCATGACCATGCATTGAGATTTAATAAAGGTCCAATGATGACTGAGATTAAAAAAATCATTAATGATGCTGGTGTTGTAGTTTTATCTGATGCTTGGTTGGGGGGTGGTTTTGCTTCAAAAACAAAATGTATCAAAAATCCTAGCGATGCAAAAGGTCAAGTTATGAGAGCTGCAGGTAAAGCATTTAACCAAATGTTAGAAGCAGCAGGAGCGGGTATACAAAGTATGCCATCATCTGAAATTTACACAGGTCTACAAACTGGTGTATTAACAGGTGCTAACACTAGTTCAGGAAGTTTTGTAAGTTACAAAATTTATGAACAAGTTACATGTGCAACTCCTCCAGGAAAATTTGGTCTATGGTTTATGTATGAACCAATCTTAATGTCTAAAAAGTCTTATGATGCATTAAGTTCTAAGCAACAAAAAGCTTTAATGAAAGCTGGTAAAGTTGCTGAGAAATACATGACAGCTCAAGTAGAAAACTTAGATAAAAAGTTTGAAGATGCTTATAAAGCTGCTGGTGTAAAATTGGTATACATGGATGCAAAAGACCATGCTGCATGGGTAGAGATTGCGAAAAAATCTTCTCATAAAGCATTTGCTGATAAAGTTCCAGGTGGCGATAAGCTGATGGAAATGGCTTTAGCAGTTAAATAAAATAATATATAAAGAACCCCTATTTATTCTTATTAAATAGGGGTTTTTTTTATGAAAAAAAAATATCTACAACTTTGTGACCATATAGCTAAGGCATGCGGTGCTTTCGCTGTATCAGCATTGCTTTTATCAATCTTGGTAATTGTTGAGCTTGTTTTTGAAAGATATTTTTTTCAAAGAGCAATTACATGGCAGACAGAACTTGTTACCATGTTATTGGTAGCCTCAACTTTTATAGGAAGTGTATACGTCTTAAGTGAAAAAGCTCATGTTAGTATGGAATGGATTTATGATTTTCTATCAAAAAAAAATATAATTAGATTAAAAATTTTTACATCATCAATAAGTTTACTTTTTTTCTTAATTTTATTCTATTTTGGATTTTTAATGTTTGAGGAAGCATTTACCAAAAATTATTCAACAGGAACTGTTTGGGACCCACCACTATGGATACCATATTCATCGATGATGTTGGGAGCATTGTTAATGATATTACAGTATATCGCAGAAATTATAAAATTAACTGATGACAAGGATTTTAAATAAATGGATCCACTGATTATAGCATTAATTGTTGCAGTATTTACTTTATTGGTACTATTTTCTGGAATTCCAATTGCTTTTGGTTTGAGTTTTGTTTCGATTGCTTTGTTAGTAACATTTGAGGGAGTTCAAATGCTTGACGTATTTGCTGAAACATTTTTTGCAGGATTAAATTCTTTTGTTTTACTTTCCATACCAATGTTTATTTTAATGGGAATGGCTGTTGCCAATTCTCCTGCAGGAAAAGATTTATATACAGGTTTGGATAGATGGCTTTGGAGAGTACCAGGTGGATTAGTAATTTCTAATATTGGTGCTTGTTCAATTTTTGCAGCTTTAAGTGGATCTAGCCCTGCAACTTGTGCAGCAATTGGAACAATGGGAATACCTGAAATGAGGAAAAGAGGGTACTCTGACCAAATCGCAACTGGAACTATTGCAGCTGGAGGAACCCTAGGAGTTTTAATTCCTCCTAGTATTGTTTTAATTGTTTATGGAATTGCAACAGGTACATCAATAGGTAGATTATTTTTATGCGGTCTTGTACCAGGTTTCATGTTAGCAGGTATGTTTGCAATTTGGGCTCTTATTCATAGTTATTTCATTGATAAAGATGCTGCAAAAGCTCTGAGAAATAGAGTGAGACCAACTTTAAAGGAAAAACTTGAAGTATTACCAAGAATTCTTCCTTTCTTAGCTATCATTGCCGGAGTTTTATATGTGCTTTATGGAGGGGTTGCAACACCATCCGAAGCATCTGGCGTAGGAGCATTTTTAGTTTTTGTATTGATTGCGGTAGTTTACAAAATTTATCAACCAAGCAAAATATGGAACATCGTTAAAGTTTCAATGAAAGAAAGTGTGATGATAATGTTTATCATTGCTGCATCATATCTTTTTGCTTTTACTCTCTCACAACTCTATGTAACTCAATCTTTAGCACAGAGTATGGTTGAATTAAGTTCAAACAAATGGGTTGTGTTCATTTTAATAAATATATTTCTTTTAATAGCTGGTTTCTTTTTACCGCCAGTCGCAGTTATTGTAATGACCTCAGCTATATTATTGCCAGTAATTACCACTTTAGGTTTTGATCCGTATTGGTTTGCAATAGTGTTTACAATCAATATGGAGATCGGCTTAATTACACCGCCAGTTGGATTAAATCTTTATATTATAAAAGGAATTACCCCAGACGTTAGTTTGTCAGAAATTTTAAAAGGGTCTATACCATTCATGATAATTATGGCTTTAGCTATAGTAATTTTATGTATTTTTCCTGAGATTGTTACATGGTTACCTGATAAAATAATGGGTAAAGACCTTGGATTCTAAAAAAGAAATAAATAGAAAAATATCAGTTGCTCCAATGATGGATTGCACTGACAGACACGATCGTTTCTTCTTAAGACTGATGAGTAAAAATGTAATGCTCTATACTGAAATGGTAGCTACAAAATCAGCAATTCACGGTGATAGAAAAAAAATTTTGTCTTTTAGTCAGGAGGAAAAACCTCTTGCTTTACAAGTTGGTGGTTCCAATAAAGATGAACTAGCAGAAGTTGCTAAAATTGGAGAAGACATGGGTTATGATGAAATAAATATCAACCTCGGATGTCCTAGCAAAAAAGTTCAAAAAAATAAATTTGGTGCATGTTTAATGAAAGAACCAGAGTTAGTAGCTGAGTGCATACACGCAATGGTAAATGCTTGTAAAATTCCAGTGACTGCTAAAACACGTATTGGTTTTGATGATATAGAAGATTTTGATTATCTAAATAATTTTATTAGACAAATGAGAGATGCAGGAGCGAAGACGTTTATTTTGCATGCAAGAAAAGCAATGCTAAGTGGATTATCTCCAAAACAAAATTTGAATATTCCAAAGTTAAACTACGATATGGTTTACAAAATTAAAAAAGAAAATCCAAATTTAGAAATTATAATCAATGGAGGTATAACCAAAATAAGTGAAATAAAAGATCATTTAAATTATTGTGATGGTGTAATGATTGGTAGATCTATTTATCAAAATCCATATTCTCTCGTGGAAATAGAAAAAGAAATTTTTAATGTCGACAATAGCCCTACAAGAGAAGAAGTTGTTCAAAAACTTTTAGAGTATTTAGATAAAGAAGTTAAAGAGGGTACCAAAGTTAATCACATAATGAGACACACAGTTGGACTATATCATGGTCAAGTTGGATCTAAAGAATGGAAAAGGTATTTAAGTGATAATATGATGGCAAGAGACTCTGATTTTCAAAAGGCAAAACATATTATGACCATTGTTCAAAATAATGAAAAAGCAAATCAAACAAGTCAGTAATGGAAATAATAGATTTAAGTGAATTAATAAATTTATTATTAGTCTTGAGTGTTGCAGCAGCCGTAGCAGGTTTTTTAGCTGGCTTACTAGGTGTTGGTGGAGGAATAATTATGGTTCCAGCTTTATACTATGCTTTCACGGTATTAGATTTTGATATTATAACAAGAATGCATTTATCAGTTGGCACCTCTTTAGCAATAATAATTCCAACTTCTATTATTTCTACAAAAACACATATGGAATATGATGCAGTAGATTTTAAGATGGTGAAATCATTTGGTATTTTTATTTTATTCGGAGTAATCGCTGGAACCTTCTTAGCTGTGAACTTAAAAACTGCAGCGTTAGTTTTATTCTTTTCTATATTCGCGTTTATTGTAGGTTTATTTTTCATCTTTTTGAGAGAAAAACTTCTTGAAAATCCAAAAGAGATTTCTGATTTAGTAAAAAATATTTCCGGCATTATAATAGGCTTTATTTCAGTGCCTCTTGGAATTGGTGGTGGTTCATTAATGGTGCCTTTTATGAGAACATTTGGTTATGATATTAGAAAATCCATTGGAACAGCAGCTGCGGTAGGTTTTTTGATTGCTGTGAGTGGTAGCATAACAATGATTTTAGGGGGTAAAATAATTGATAATGTTAGTACTCCTTTTAGTATTGGTTACATAAATTTATTAGGTTTTCTGGTTTTTGTACCAGTAACAACAGTCATGGCTCGAATAGGTGCAAAAGCAGTTTATAGAATTAATAAAAAATTATTAAGTAAAATTTTTGGAACTTTTTTAATTATAGTGTCTATAAGATCGTTTATTGAGTATCTAAATATTAGTTAAAATTTATCTTGATCGGTGCCCCATTTAATTTTGTTCCAAATTCTCTCGTGAAAATAGTAGAAAAAAAGCGGTATTATCGATCCAATTCCTAATATTCCTGCGACTTTAAAAGAACCTGTAAAAATATATCCAAACAGCATCCAGTATACAAATATAAGAAATCTCCAAGAAAAAGTTTTTGCAACTGACCTTATTTTTTTGTCTGCCATTTAACAGTATTTAATTCTGCTTAAAAGATGGGGTAAGGGTGGTTTCAGTCTCCCTCTGCCACCCTTAATAAAACTGTATTTGATTCTTAAAAAAACATAAAACTCGTAATAATTGAATTTATTAGTTGTTGATAAATAGATTATAGAAAGATTATATTTTTTGGTCGTATTCTCCAATTTTACCAGTTTTTTGTAATAATTTATCAATAAATTCAAATATCTTTTTTTTTCTTTCATCAGAAGTTGGGCTCTCAGTAACAACCACTAGCGAAGGTTTATTTGATGAAGCTCTAATTAAGCCCCAGGATCCATCATTAAATGAAAATCTTACTCCATTTACAGTAATAATTTCTGTTATTTCTTGTTGGTCAATTTTAGTTTTATTGTTTTTTATATTTTCGATTTCCTTTACAAGTTGATTTACCACCTCATACTTTTCATTATCTTTGCAAAACGGAGCCATTGTAGGTGATTGAAATGTTTTGGGTAACTCATCCATTACTTCACTAATTTTTCTATTATCGTTATCAAGTAAGTGACACACTTGGATGGCTGAATTGATACCATCATCATATCCATACCCTAGAGGTTGATTAAAAAAGAAATGCCCACTTTTTTCAAAACCGGCTAGCGCTTTCTCATTATGAACTTTTCTTTTAATATGGGAATGACCTGTCTTCCAATAAATCGTTTGGCATTGATTATCTTTTAATATTTTGTCATTAGAATATAAGCCTGTTGATTTGACATCTACGATGAATTTAGAATTTTTATGAGTGTTAGAAAGATTTCTTGCAATTAAAAGACCAATTTTATCTGAAAATATTTCATTTCCTTTATCATCTATCACTCCTAATCTATCACCATCCCCATCAAAACCAAAACCGATATCAGCATTATTTTCTTTTACAAATTTTGATATTTCGTGAAGCATTTCTAGATCTTCTGGATTTGGATTATATTTTGGAAATGTCCAATCTAATTTACAGTCTAATTCAATTACATCACAACCTATTCCCCTTAAAATATCAGGTGCAAAAATACCTGCAGTACCGTTTCCACATGCAACAACAGCCTTTATCTTTTTTTTAATTTTATTTTTTTTTATTAAATCGTTTTTATATATTTGTTGAAAATTGCTTATTTGCTTTTCACTTCCACTACCTGTTGAAAAGCTTTGATTCAATGTAATCTCTTTTAATTCTTTCATCTCATCTGGTGCGTGAGTTAATCCCTTTTTGATACCCATTTTTACACCAGTCCAACCATTTTCGTTATGGCTGGCAGTTATCATTGCAACTGCATCTGAGTTTAAATTAAATTGAGCAAAATAGACCATTGGAGATAATGATAATCCTACATCTTCGACATTACACCCTGTTGAAATAAGGCCCTTCTTAAATGCTTTCTTAATATCTTCACTGTAAGATCTATAATCATGACCCACTATTACTCTCGGATTATTTTTTTTGGTGTGTTCAATAATTTGTGACCCGAATCCTTTCCCTAGATTCGTCATTCCATCCAAATTTATGTCTTTCTCATACAACCATCTGGCATCATATTCTCTAAAACCGTAGGGACTTATTTTTAAATTTTCAGACATAATTGTTAATTACTTACATTTTTTTGGATTTTTTTATTGATATTTTTTTTACCACGTTCTATAAATGTTCTATTGATTTGTTGTTTATATAGTATATTAACTCCAAACGCACACAACATATAGTTGTTTTCGTTAAAATAACAAATATAATACATTATTTATGAATAAAATAGTATCGCTAGCAATTAAGAAAGCTGTCTCTGAATATAACCCCAAGGTTGAAAAAGTCGAAAGTAATAACAGGCCTGATCTATTCTCGCTTAACAACGAAACTGAGCTTTTTCAAAATGATAGAGGCATCATAATCAAAATTGACCGATCCAGAGATGTAAATCTAACTGATTTTGGAAAAGCAACTTTAAAAGATAGATATCTTGGTCATAACGAATCTTTTCAAGATTTATTTGCAAGAGTCGCTAGCACTTACGCTGATGATAATTTGCATGCTCAAAGCATTTACAACTACATAAGTAAATTATGGTTTATGCCAGCAACACCTGTTTTATCGAATGGTGGCACAAAAAGAGGTTTACCTATTTCATGTTTTCTTAATGAGGCTTCTGATAGTTTAGGAGGTATACTTGATCTTTGGAGTGAAAATGTTTGGCTAGCTGCAAAAGGTGGTGGTATCGGAAGTTACTGGGGAAATTTAAGATCTATCGGAGAAAAAATTGGTAAAGTAGGAAAAACTTCTGGAATTATTCCTTTCATAAAAGTTATGGACTCTTTAACTATGGCAATAAGTCAAGGTTCATTAAGAAGAGGATCTGCAGCTTGTTATCTTCCTATTGATCATCCTGAGATTGAAGAATTTATGGAAATGAGAAGACCGACTGGTGGTGATCCAAATAGAAAAGCCCTTAATTTACATCATGGTGTTTTAGTTACAGATGCATTTATGAGAGCAGTTGAAAATGATGAGGAATGGGCATTGAAAAGTCCAGCTGATGGATCTATTCAACAAACAATTTCTGCTAGAAATTTATGGATAAGATTATTAACAGCTCGAATTGAAACTGGAGAGCCTTATATTATTTACATTGACACAGTTAACAGACAAATACCACAACATCATAAACTTGCAAACTTAACAGTTAAAACATCTAATCTTTGCAGTGAAATAACTTTACCAACAGGTATAGATAAAGATGGAAGAGACAGAACAGCTGTTTGTTGTTTGTCATCTTTAAATTTAGAAAAATACGATGAGTGGAAAGACGATCCAAACATGATTGCAGATGTAATGAGATTTTTAGACAATGTTTTGTCTGATTTTATTAATAAAGCTCCAGATCAATTTAAAGATGCTAAGTATTCTGCAGAAAGAGAAAGAAGTGTTGGTCTTGGTGTAATGGGTTTTCATTCTTTCTTACAAAAGAAAAGAATTCCACTTGAGTCGGTAATGGCAAAATCTTGGAATAAAAAAATATTTAAACAAATTGATGAACAAGTCAATCAAGCTTCTAAAGATTTGGCAGAGGAAAGAGGCGCTTGTCCAGATGCAGCTGAGTATGGTTACATGGAAAGATTTTCAAACAAAACTGCAATAGCTCCAACTGCATCAATTTCAATTATTTGTGGAGGTGCCTCACCAGGGGTTGAACCAATTGCAGCTAATAGTTATACGCATAAAACTTTATCAGGTTCTTTTAATGTTAGAAATAGATATCTTGAGGAAATACTTGAAAGTCACGGTAAAAATGATGATGAGACTTGGTCGACAATTACCACAAATCAAGGTTCAGTTTCTCACCTAGACTTTTTAACTGATCTTGAAAAAGATGTCTTTAAAACTGCATTTGAATTAAATCAAAAATGGATTATTGAATTGAGTGGAGATCGAACTCCTTATATCTCTCAAGCACAATCAGTTAATTTATTTTTGCCAGCAGATGTTCATAAAAAAGAATTACATAGAATTCATTTTGATGCATGGAAAAAAGGTCTAAAAAGCCTTTATTACTGTAGATCGAAATCAATTCAAAGAGCTGAAAATATCAATAATGCTAACTCTACTGATATTACAGCCAATGTATATAAATCAAAAAAACAACAATCTAACGAACAACCAGAATATGAGGAGTGTTTATCATGTCAGTAGCAGAAAAAACTAAGACGGAAAAAAAAGAAATTATACAACCAAAAAAGATGGGTTTATTAGTAGAAAATCCCGTATACAAACCATTTAGGTATCCATGGTGTTATGATGCATGGTTAACACAACAAAGAATTCACTGGTTACCAGAAGAGGTGCCACTTGGTGATGATGTGCGAGATTGGCAAAAAAATTTGTCACAACCTGAAAAAAATTTGGTCACTCAAATATTTAGATTTTTCACTCAAGCAGATGTTGAGGTTAATAACTGTTACTTAAGACACTACACAACAGTATTTAAACCAACAGAAGTGTTAATGATGATGACTGCTTTTGCAGCAATGGAAACAGTTCATGTAGCTGCGTACTCACACTTATTAGATACAATCGGTATGCCTGAGTCAGAATATTCAGCCTTTATGAAGTACAAAGAGATGAAAGATAAATATGATTACATGCAAGGTTTTAACGTAAATTCGAAAGAAGACATTGCAAAGACAGTTGCAGTTTTTAGTGCTTTTACAGAAGGCTTGCAGTTATTTGCTAGTTTCGCAATTCTTTTAAATTTTCCAAGACATAACAAATTAAAAGGAATGGGACAGATAGTAACTTGGTCTGTTAGAGATGAGACTCTTCATTGCAACTCAATGATTAGAATCTTTAAAGAATTTATAAAAGAGAATCCAGAAATTTGGACGCCAAAACTTAAAAAAGAACTTTACGAAGCTTGCAGAACAATCGTTGAGCATGAAGATGCTTTTATAGATTTAGCTTTTGAAATGGGTCCAATGGAAGGTTTAACTGCGCAAGAGGTTAAGGATTACATCAGATTTATTGGAAATAGAAGATTGGTCCAATTAGGACTAGAGCCAATTTATGACGTAGAAAAAAATCCACTTGGATGGCTCGATACAATGCTTAATGCTGTTGAGCATATGAACTTCTTTGAAGGTCGTGCTACAGAATATTCTAAAGCATCAACACAAGGAACTTGGGTCGAAGCTTTTAGTTAATTTTTTTTAAAAATTACTAGATAGAAGGCCATAAATTATCTAATATAGTTAGATGATTGTGCCCCCTTGCATAAGTATTTGCAAAACAGACCCTGTAACGGGTTATTGTTATGGGTGTGGAAGGACCAATGAGGAAAAAAAAAAGTGGAAGCTTGATGAAACCACTGATGAATGGAAAAAGGAAAATCTTCTAGTAATCAAAAGTAGACTTAAAGGCTGGCAATTAAAAAGCTTTGAGGCATCGTATAAAAATAAAGTTGAAAACGGTATTTCTCTTTTTAAAAAAGAGATGCTTAAATAAATTTATTAATGAAATATAAGAAATATTTTAGGAAAACGAGCCTTAAACAAAAAGGTCATGGAGATTTTCTTTTAGATGAAGTTAGAAAAGAACGACCTAAAATTTTTTTAGAGATAGGAGTTTTTCATGGAGTTACTGCGCGGAATATTTGTGAATTACTTTATCGAACTCATAATAATGATTTTAAATATATAGGGTTAGATCTATTTGCAGAAAATGAAGAGAACAAAAATGAGGTTATACCTAACAATACATTTAATAACCCATTAAAGAAAATTTATTTTAAATACATTAAAAAACAAAATCCTTATAGTCTTGAAGCTGTAAGAGATTTGTTAAAAAAATTCGAAAAAAATGTTCATCTAATTCAAGGAAATTCAAATAAAGTTTTGAACAAGATGGACATGAGTAAAATAGACTATGTTTTTTTAGATGGAGGTCATGAATATAATACGGTTAAGAACGACCTGGATAACTGCATTGAGGTTATAAAAAAAGGAGGAACTGTTTTATGCGATGATTACAATTTAGGCTCAGCACCAGGTGTTAAAGAAGCTATAGACGAATTCGTAAATAAAAATCAATTAAATGTTGATATACTTTGTGAAAATCGATTTGCTAAAATTCAAAAATAAAAAACTATCTTTGATTTAATTGTAGAACTTTTCTGTGTTTATTACCTTTGTAGCTCGCTAATGGTCTAATTAGTTTATTTGCAGCATGTTGTTCCATTATATGTGCTGACCATCCTGTAATTCTGGAAATTACAAATATTGGTGTAAAAAAATCTGTGTCAAAACCCATTAAATGGTACGTAGGTCCAGTGGGATAATCTACATTAGGATGTATGTTTTTTTTATCAATCATAACTTTTTCAATAATATCATAAATTTTTTCAAATTTTTTATCTTTTTTGATCTTCGCTACTTTAGCAAAATATTTCCTCATAGTAGGAACTCTCGAGTCACCAGATTTATAAACTCTATGACCAAAACCCATTACAACTTCCTTTTTCGCGAGTGCATTGTTTATCCAATTTAATGCATTCTTAGGACTTTTTATTTTATTCATCATATGCATGACTTCTTCATTAGCTCCACCATGAAGAGGACCTTTTAAACTTGCTATTGCACCAGTTATAGCTCCGTGAATATCAGACAAACTACTTGTAATAGTCCTTGCCGTAAATGTTGAAACATTGAAACTGTGTTCAGCATATAAAATTAAAGACACATCAAAAGCTTTTACAATTTCTTTTTGAGGAACTTTTCCAAAGCACATATGAAAAAAATTCTCAGACATATTTAAATTTTTTTTAGGTTTGATTATATTTTTACCTTTTCTTATTCTGTAAAACGCAGCTAAAGCAGTTGGTGTTTTCGCTAAAATTCTAACTGCTTTTCTCATGTTCGCCTCAGGTGAGGAATCTGTTGTCTCTTTATCTTCTAAACCCATGATACTTACTGCAGTCCTAGCCACATCCATTGGATGGGACTTTTTAGGCATTTTCTTAATGAATGAATATAAATCTTTAGAGAGATCTCTATTATTTCTTTCCTCTTTTTCGAATTTTCTTAATTCTATTGAATTTGGTAAGTCTTTATTCAAAATTAAATAAGCGACCTCTTCAAATTTACAATATTCGCATAGATCTTGTGCTGCATAACCTCTATAAGTAAGAGAATTTATCTCAGGCATAACTTTTGAAACTTCTGTTTCATCAACAACAATTCCAAGTAAGCCTTTTTTTATGTCATCAGTCATTATTCGTGTCCATCAGTACTAAAATTGTAAATAGTTTCGTCTAAACTATTATATTTTTCATAATCCACAAGCTCATATAACCTTCTTCTTGTTTGCATCTTATCAATTATATTGTTTTGGTGTCCATTTGCATAAATGTCTCTTAATCCATCTTCAACATTTTTCATCGCTAACCTTTGCGTGGTGACAGGATAAATAACTATATTATAACCAAATTGTTCTAATTCTTTAAAATTGAACAACTTAGTTTTTCCAAATTCAGTCATATTTGCTAGCAAATAACACGAAAGCTCTTTTCTTACTTTTTCAAAATCTTTTTCATCATGTAAAGCTTCTGGAAAAATAATTTCAGCTCCAGCATCTACATAAGCTTTGCATCTATCGATCATCTTATCTATTCCCTCTACACTTTTTGCATCTGATCTAGCTATAATTTTAAAATTATTATCTTTCCTAGCTGATACACATTCTTTAATTTTTTTAACCATGGCATGAGTATCAATAAGTTCTTTATTATCCAGATGACCACATCTTTTCCTCTCAATTTGATCCTCAAGATGAACTGCTGAAATTCCGAATTCCTCAAAGGTTTCTACTGTCTCTTTGCATGATTTAAAACCAGTATCTATATCCACAATAGTTGGAAGATTTGTAACTCTAGAAATTAAATATGATCTCGTGCTTACATCTTGCAATGTTGTTAATCCAATATCAGGGAAACCAAGATCATTGGCCATAACACCACCTGAAACATAAACTGCATCATAACCAATCTCTTCGATAAGTTTCGCTGTTAAGGGATTATAAGCACCAGGAACTCTTAAAATTTTATTTGATCTTAATTTCTTATCTAAATCTTCCCTTTTTTGATTTGGTTCTTTTTCAACAAAATGCATTAAAAAATTCCTTTTTTTAAGTTTCTTTTTAATTTATTTTTTCCCACTTCTATATTTAAATTATCTAATTGACCTGATTTTAATCTTTTTAAATTCTGAACTACTCTTAAAAATCTATCACTTTCTTTTTTGGTTACTATATTTTCTGATAAAGTTAAGAACTTACTTATATAATTCTTTCTTTTAAAAGGTCGTGATCCATTTGGATGTGCATCAGCTATCTCCTGTTGTTCTGATATTTTTTTACCATTTTTTAGGGTTATTACCACTTTTGCACCAAAAGCCTTACGCTTAGGATTTTGATCGTGATATTTTTTAGTCCATTTTTTGTCCTCATGAGTTTTGATAGATCTCCAAATTTTTATAGTACTCTTCTTTTTAGCCCTTGCTTTAGTGTAAGATTTAATGTGATGCCAATTACCATCCTCTAAAGCTACAGCAAAAATATACATTATCGAATGATCTAACGTCTCTCTGCTAGCATTGGGATCCATTTTTTGAGGATCATTTGCACCAGTTCCAATTACGTAATGTGTATGATGACTTGTATAAATATCAATTTTTTTAATTTGATTTAAGTTTTGTATTTTATTTTTTAATTTTTTTGCTAAATCAATTAATGCTTGTGACTGATATTCAGCTGAATATTCTTTTGTGTAAGTTTCAAGTATTGCTCTTTTAGCCTCACCTTTTTTGGGAAGTGGAACTTTATATAATGCTTTTTTGCCATCTAGGATTCTGGCGATCACACTATCTTCGCCTTCATAGATTGGACTTGGAGCACCTTCTCCCCGCATAACTCTGTCTACAGCTTCTATTGCTAGTTTACCAGCATGAGCTGGTGCGTATGCTTTCCAACTGGATATTTCACCTTTTCTAGATTGCCTTGTAGAAATAGTCGTATGTAAAGCTTGTTGAACAGCCTGATAAATTGTTTCAGTATTTAATTTAAGCATCGATCCTATTCCTGCAGCAACACTAGGTCCTAAATGAGCAATATGGTCAACCTTGTGTTTATGCAAACATATTCCTTTAACTAAATTAACTTGTACTTCATAAGCTGTAATAATTCCTCTAAGAAGGTCCATTCCACTTTTCTTATTTTGTTGTGCAACACTTATTAATGGAGGAATATTATCACCAGGATGACTGTAATCTGCTGCTAAAAAAGTGTCGTGGAAATCAAGTTCTCTAACAGCTGTTCCATTAGACCATGCAGCCCACTCACAATCAAATTTTAATTTTTTGTTAACACCAAAGAGCGTGGCCCCATTTTTTCTTGAGTGTTTAAGAGCCATTTCTCTAGATGAAACAACAGGTTTTCTGTTTAGTGATGCGATCGCAACAGATGCATTGTCAATAATTCTGTTAATCACCATTTCTACAGCATCTTTATTCAATTTTGCATTATCACTAGCTATTTCAGCAATTTTCCAAGCAAGTTGTTTTTTTTTAGGTAAGTGAATTTTGGATGGATAAACTTTTACTTTATGTAATATCAAAATAACTCCTAGGTATCGGAACTGTTTGTAATAGTTAAAAAAAAATAATCAATATTAAAGATATTTAGATACTATTTTTTCTATACCCACAAAGTCTTTTACTAAGTGATTGTGGTAAATTTCAGTAATATTTTTTTCTGTATATCCATCTTCGAGTAAAATAACTGGGATACCTGCGCTTTTTGCAGCATTAGCATCTGTTTCACTGTCTCCAATCATGAGTGTTTTTTTAATATCACCATCTAAAATTTCTATAACCGATGTTAAGTGTCTTGGATCAGGCTTACAATAATCAAATGTATTGTGTCCAGCAACATATTCAAAAAAATTGTAAATACCAATTTTCTTTAAAAGATCGATAGCTAAGTGCTCTTGTTTATTGGTACAAACCGCCATAGAAATGTCATTTTTTTTTGACCATATTAAAAATTCTCTTACTCCGTTAATTAATGTGCTTTCATTGACAATGTTTTTCCCATAAAAATCTACAAAATCTTTTACCATTTCTTTCTTAATTTTATCATCTTGAACTTTTCCAAATTCTTTTTTAGCTTGCCCCCAAATCGATCTTCCAAGCATTGCACCAGCTCCTTGTCCAACAAGATTTCTTATTTCATCAGTAGATTTTGTTGGGTAACCAAATTTTTTCATTACATGATTGTGAGCACGCATAAGATCTGGAGCTGTATCAACTAAAGTTCCATCTAAATCAAATAAAATTGTAAATTTTTGTTTCATATTTAAAAGTATTTTTAAGAAATATTTTGTGAATTAAGAAACATATATACATAATATAAAGGATTTAAAAGATGAAACAGCTTAATTTAAAAAATTCTCAAACTTATTTAAGAAACAAGTTTTTAAAATCAGGTGTAAAAATGGTTGGTCCTGAAACAATCTTTTTTTCTAACGATACACAAATAGGCAAAAACGTAATAATTGAACCTTATGTTGTGATTGGTTCTAAAGTAAAAATTGGAAATAATGTTGTAATTAAATCTTTTTCTCATCTTGAGTCATGTCAAATTGAGAATAAAGTTGAGATTGGACCCTATGCAAGAATAAGACCTAATACAATTTTAAAAGAAGGTTCAAAAGTTGGAAATTTTGTTGAAGTAAAAAAAAGTGTAATTGGTAAAAAGTCAAAGATAAATCACTTAACATATGTTGGTGACAGCAAGATAGGTAAATCTGTGAATGTAGGCGCAGGAACAATCACTTGTAATTATGATGGAAAAAAGAAATACGTAACCAATATAAAAGACAAAGTATTTATAGGATCAAACTCATCACTTGTAGCTCCAATAACTATTGGTGAAGGTAGTACAATCGGAGCTGGATCTGTTATAACAAGAAATGTAAAAAAAAAATCTTTGGCCTTAACAAGGAGTGAACAAAAAGAAATCAAAAATTACAAAACTAGAAAAAAATAATGTGTGGAATTATTGGAATTAATAGTTACAAGCCAGTATCGTCAGCGATAATTAATTCTTTAAAAAAATTAGAGTATAGGGGTTACGATTCAGCGGGAATTGCCACTTTATCAAGCGGTTCGATTAATGAGATAAAATCTGAGGGGAGAGTAGATAATTTAGAAAAAAATTTACTTGTCCAAAAGATGGAGGGAACTATAGGCATTGGTCATGTTAGATGGGCAACCCATGGAATACCTAGTAGCTTGAATGCTCACCCGCATTCTTCCCAAAATGTTTCAGTGGTACATAATGGAATAATTGAAAATTCAACTATTTTAAAAAAATTTTTAATTGGGAAAGGACACAAATTTAAATCCCAAACAGATACAGAGGTTATAGTTCATTTAATAACTGAGCATTTGAAAACAGAAAATATAATAAACTCTATAAAAAAAACTTTAAAATTACTTCATGGAAGTTTTGCTTTAGGAATTATCTTTAAAGATCAACCAGATTTAATTATAGGTGCTAGAAGGGGCTCACCTTTAGCTGTTGGTTATGGTCCAAATGAAAATTATTTAGGTTCAGACTCCTATGCTTTAAAATCAATGACAAACAAAATTACTTATCTAAATGATGGTGAATTTTGTGTGATTAAAAAAGATCTAGTAGAATTTTTTGATGAGAAGGGAAAAAAAATAAATAAAAAAGTTCTAGAGTTATCAAGTGAAAACCAAAAATATGACAAAGGTGACTATAAACATTTTATGGCAAAAGAAATAGACGAACAACCAATGTCAATAAAGAATGGTATTAAAGAATATTTAGATACTGCAAATAATGATATTAATATATTTAATTTTCCATGGAAGGTTGAAGATGTTTCCTCAGTAATATTGATAGGATGTGGTACCGCTTATCATTCTTGTTTAATGGCCAAATATTGGTTTGAGGAACTAACTTCTTTAGATGTGAGTGTAGATATAGCTTCAGAATTTAGGTATAGGAAAAATAGATTTAAAAAAGACAGTTTATATATTTTTGTATCACAATCAGGTGAAACTGCTGATACTTATGCGGCTTTAGATTTGTGTAATAAAAATGGTATGAAAACTTGTGGTGTTGTTAATGTAATTGAAAGTTCAATAGCAAGAGATTCTAAATTTGTTTTACCGATACATTGTGGTACTGAGATAGGTGTTGCTTCGACTAAAGCCTTCTTAGGCCAGATGTTAATATTATATATTTTTTCTTTAAAACTTGGATTAATCAGAAAAGATATTAATAAAAAAGAATTTTCCCAAAAGTTAAAGGAATTAAAAATTTTACCAAAATTAGTAGAACAAACTTTATTGATAGATAATAAAATACAGAATATTTCCAGCACTTTTAATGAAGCAAAAGGTTCTATGTTTTTAGGAAGAGGTTTTTCATATCCGATAGCACTAGAGGGTGCATTAAAATTAAAAGAATTATCTTATGTCCATGCTGAAGGTTACCCAGCAGGAGAAATGAAACATGGACCTTTAGCTTTAATTGAGGAAGGTATGCCAGTTGTAGTGTTAGCGCCTAGAGATAATTATTATAAAAAAACTATTTCTAATATGCAGGAAGTTATAGCAAGAGGAGCGAAAGTTTTATTGATTACTAATAAAAGTAAAGATGAGATAGTCTCAGAAAATATTTGGGAAACAATTGAGGTCGAGAAAACTAATGAAGATCTTTTACCTTTTCTTTTAACCATACCTCTTCAAAAATTAGCTTATTATTCGGCTTTAAAAAAAGGTTTTGATATAGATAAGCCTAGAAATCTAGCTAAGTCAGTAACTGTTGAGTAAAAGTCATATTTACTTTAATTGATATTTCTAATAAATTTAGCGCATGAAATTATATTCTTTTTCTGCCGCTGTTTTATTATTTTTGATAGTTGCAACATTGGTTTAATTCTTAAATTGGGATATTTTTTAAAATAAATTTAAAAATGTGAGTAACTTATTACATTTAAATAAATTTTGGTAAATATAGTTTTTAAAAATTCTGTGAACTTTTGGCAAATTGCTTCTACCGCTCGGAGTAAAAATATTGATGATTTTTTATTACTCAATAAGGCTTTTAATCAAAACGCTTTGAATGATCAAAATACAATACTTCTCCAAAATTTCATTAACTATTTTAAAAACAAAAAGGGTATTAAGTCTCAAATGTATCAAGATGTTTTTGCTTCATTTATAATTGGAAATAAATTTGACAAAACCTTTTTAGAATTTGGGGCTACGGATGGGATAGAATTTTCCAATTCCTATATGTTAGAAAATCGACATGGCTGGAAAGGTGCTTTATCAGAGCCAAGCCCACAATGGCATGAATCTTTAAAAAAAAACAGAAAAAATACTAAGATTATTACACAATGTATATGGTCTAAGAGTAAAGAGACTCTAGATTTTTTCATGTCAGATGCCGGCGTTTATTCTACACTTAATGATTTCGTAGATAGTGATAAAAATTCTATGCCAGGGAATGCAGCATTAAGAAAAAGAAATGGTAAAATTATTCCTGTAAAAACCATTGCGTTAAATGATGTAATTGAGGAACATTTTAACAATATAACACCTTCTTATATCTCGATAGATACTGAAGGTTCAGAATATGAGATTTTAAAATCTCTTAATTTTGCAAATTATAGGCCAAAAGTATTTACGATTGAGCATAATCATACAGACTTAGAAATTAAGATTGATGATTTGATGAGCAATAACAAATATAAAAGAGTATTTAAGAATTTAACAGATTTTGATGCTTGGTATGTATGTGAGAATACATTAATAGAATTAGACTTTTAGTAACATTTAAGCATATTAATTCTGAGTTGATTACTTCTAAAACTCTGCTACAACAATCGCAGGTTGAACATGAAAAATTGGAAAATAAATAGTTGGAGAAAGTTTCCGGTAAAACACATCCCTAATTACTCAGATAAGAAGGAATTAGAACAAGTTTTAGGTAAGATAAAAAAATTTCCACCACTTGTTTTTGCTGGTGAGACGAGACACTTAAAACAACAACTTGCCGAAGTAGTAGATGGTAAAGCTTTTTTACTTCAGGGAGGAGATTGTGCAGAGAGTTTCGCTGAATTTAACCCAGATAATATTAGAGATACATTTAAACTAATTTTACAAATGTCATTAGTTTTAACCTACTCAGCATCACTTCCAGTAATCAAGCTTGGAAGAATTGCAGGTCAGTTTGCTAAACCAAGAAGTGCACCAACTGAAAAACAAGGAAATTTAGAACTTCCAAGCTATTTGGGTGACAATGTAAATGGTATTGAATTTAATAAAAAAGCAAGAGAGCATGATCCAAAAAGACTTTTTAGAGCTTACTCACAATCTGCATCAACTTTGAATTTGTTAAGGGCTTTTTCAAAAGGAGGTTTTGCTGATTTGAATAAAGTTCACTTGTGGAATTTAGACTATATTAAAAAAAGTCCTCAAGCTAAAAAATTTAAAGATTTAGAGGATAAGATTGCAGATGCATTAGCATTTATGTCAGCGTGTGGAATTACATCGGATTTTAATAACAGATTATATACAGTCAATTTTTGGACATCACACGAGGCTTTACATCTACCTTTTGAGGAAAGCATGACAAGAATAGACTCCACAACTGGAGAATACCACGACACATCTGCTCACTTTGTATGGATTGGTGATAGAACTAGACAGTTAGATGGAGGTCATGTCGAATTTTGCAGAGGAATAGAAAATCCAATAGGAATAAAATGTGGACCTACTAGTAAACCAGAGGAAATTGTAAAAATTTGTAATTTGATAAACCCTAAAAATGAAAAGGGTAAGATTACTTTAATATCTAGATTTGGACATGACTCAGTTGAAAAATTTTTACCAAAACTTGTAAGAACGATTAAGAAAGAGGGTTCGAATGTTATTTGGTCTTGTGATCCGATGCATGGAAACACAATCAAATCTACAACTGGATTTAAAACTAGACCATTTAATAGGGTTTTGAAAGAAGTAAGAGATGTATTTGCTGTTCACCAAAGTGAAGGTTCTTACGCAGGAGGCTTACATATTGAAATGACTGGTCAAAATGTGACAGAATGCACCGGTGGAGCAAGAAAAATTTCTGATGCTGATTTGTCAAGCAGATACCACACCCATTGTGATCCTAGACTTAATGCAGATCAAGCCTTAGAATTAGCATTTTTAATATCAGATGAGATTAAAAAGAATAGCAGCTATTCGAAAAATTCTATTCAAGTGGCATCTTGATCTATTGCTTTAAATCATAAGATTGTTAAATATTACTTCATGAATCCTAAAGAAAAAGTAAAATATATATCAAACTGGATCAAATCATACGTTGATCAAATGCCATCTAAAGCCCAAGCTCTGGTAATTGGTATTTCGGGAGGAATTGACTCATCTGTATCAAGTACATTAAGTGCAATGACAGGCTTAAAAACTATCGTTTTGACAATGCCTATAAAGCAATTAGAAAACCAACATGATTTAAGTTTAAAACATCAACAATGGTTAGTAAAAAATTTTAAAAATGTAGAGGCACACACTATAAGTTTAGATAAATTATTTGAAACATTTTCATCAACATTAAATAAATTTGATAACGAACATGGATTTGCAAACTCAAGAGCAAGATTAAGAATGACAACTCTTTACCAAGTAGCAGCAGCTAATAAAGGAATAGTTGTTGGAACAGGTAACAAAGTAGAGGATTTTGGAGTTGGATTTTATACAAAATATGGAGATGGAGGAGTTGATATTTCACCAATAGCAGATTGTAACAAAACTGAAGTTTGGGAAATTGGAAAAGAACTTGGAATATTACAAGAGATTATCGATGCTGCTCCAACAGATGGTCTTTGGGATGATGGAAGAACTGATGAGGGTCAGTTAGGTTTTGATTATCAAGCTCTAGAGGATGCAATGAAGAATCCGAATTCTCCACATAAAGCAGAATACGAAAAAATCAGAAAACAAAATATGCATAAAATGGAGCCTATTCCAGTATGCAAAATTCCTAGTTAATCAATTAGATTAACAAATCATCAAATAAGGTATATTTCTTAATTAAGTGAAATGGATATTTTTTTAACAAACAATTTAACAAATAAAAAAGAACAATTCATTCCAATACAAAAAGAAAATATTGGTATGTATGTTTGTGGACCAACTGTTTATGATGATCCACATATTGGCAATGCAAGACCACTAGTTATATTTGATATTCTTTTTAAAATTTTAAAGAATAATTTTTCAAAAGTTACATATGTAAGAAACATCACAGATATTGATGATAAAATTATTTTATCCTCACAAAAACTTAAAATAACAACAAAAGAATTAACTCAAAAAATAACTAAAAGTTTTTTTGAAGACTGTAAATTTTTAAACTGTGAAGATCCCACTCACCAACCAAAAGCTACAGAACATATAGATATAATGATTCAAATGATTAACGATTTGATTAAAAAAGGTTATGCATATGAAAATAATAAACATGTATATTTTGAGGTAAAAAAATTTTCTGAGTATGGTAAATTATCAAATAAAAAGTTAGAGGATTTAATTGCAGGATCGAGAATTGAAATAAGTGATAACAAAAAAAACTCTCAGGATTTCGTATTATGGAAGCCATCAATCAAGGATGAACCTTCTTGGGACTCTCCTTGGGGATCAGGTAGACCAGGATGGCATTTAGAATGTTCTGCAATGTCAAAAAAACTTCTGGGTAATGAATTTGATATTCATGGTGGTGGTATTGATTTAATTTTTCCTCATCACGAGAATGAAATTGCTCAATCGAGATGTGCCAACGACACAGAGGTTTTTGCTAATTTTTGGATTCATAATGCCTTCATAACAATGTCGAATGAAAAAATGGCTAAGTCTCAAGGTAATATCTTAAAAATAAAAGATTTTAGAAAAAAAATGAGTGGTCAAATAATCAGGTTAGCGCTGATGAGTGCACATTATAGACAACCCTTAGATTGGAACGATAAATTATTAACTGATTGTGAAAATACTTTAGATAAATGGTATCGAATAAAATTAGAAAATTTCAAACCTATAAAAATCCCTGATGAAATATTGAAACCTTTATACGAAGATTTAAATACCCCAGGTTATATTGCTAATCTCCATGGCTTGTATGAAAAAGCAATCAAAGGTGATAACAAAGATTTATTTATATCAGCATGTAAATTTATTGGTTTATTAAATGAAACTAGTGAACAGTGGCATAATTTTAAAAAAGATAGAGTTTCATTAAGTGAGTCTGAAATCGAAAAAATGATAAACTTAAGAGATAAAGCTAGAGAAAATAAGGATTATAAAGAGGCTGATCGAATTCGAGATGAACTTTCAGATAAAGGTGTTTTAATAGAGGACAAAAATGGTAGAACACTGTGGAAATTTAAATGAGCAAAGAAAGATTATACATATTTGATACAACACTTCGAGATGGAGCTCAAACTCAAGGTGTGCATTTTTCAATTGATGAAAAAACAAAGATTGCACATGCTTTAGATGATCTTGGTGTAGATTATATTGAAGGAGGTTGGCCAGGCGCTAATCCGACTGATACAGAATTTTTTCAGAAAGGTTTAGAACTAAAAAACTCTACCTTTACTGCATTTGGAATGACAAAAAAAGTAGGACGAAGTGCCGAAAATGATCTGGGTTTGTCAGCAATTTTAAATTCTAATACTAAATCTGTTTGTTTAGTTGGAAAGTCTTGGGATTTTCATGTTGATGTTGCTTTAGGAATATCTAAAGAGGAAAATTTAGATAATATTAAAGAAACAACAAAGCATTTTGTAAAAAACAATAAAGAGTTCATGTTTGATGCAGAACATTTCTTTGATGGCTACAAGGCAAACTCCAAATATGCTTTAGCTTGTATCAAGGCAGCCTATGATAATGGAGCTAAATGGATAGTTCTATGTGATACTAATGGCGGCACACTTCCTCATGAGGTAACGAAGATCGTAAAAGAAGTTTCAGAACACATACCTGGTGAAAATTTAGGTATTCATGCACATAATGATACTGGTAATGCTGTTGCAAATTCAATAGCAGCAGTTTTGTCAGGAGCCAGACAAATTCAAGGTACCATAAATGGTTTAGGTGAAAGATGTGGTAATGCTAACTTAATGTCAATTATTCCAACTTTTCATCTTAAAAAAGAGCTATCAGATAAATTTGAAATTAGTGTAAAAAATAAAAACATTAAACATATTACACAATGTTCAAGGTTGCTTGATGAGATACTAAATAGAAAACCAAATAAACATTTGCCATATGTTGGTGCTGCAGCATTTTCACACAAGGGCGGTCTACATGTATCTGCTGTTCAAAAAGATCCCAAAACTTATGAGCATATAAATCCTGAAGATGTAGGTAACAATAGAAATATTGTTGTTTCTGATCAGTCAGGTAAATCAAATATTCTTTCTAGACTTAAAACAATTGGGATTGATATTAAGGAAAATGACCCTAAAGTTAAAAAACTATTAGAAGAAGTTAAAGATAGAGAGTTCATTGGCTACAGTTATGATGGAGCAGATGCATCATTTGAGTTATTGGCTAGAAGAGTAATGGGGGAAATCCCAAGATATATCTCAATTAAGGAATACGACGTTTCAGTCTCAAAAAACAATCAAGATAAAATAATTTCTAGAGCAAAAGCAAAATTGGAAGTTGATGGTGAACAAATAGTCTGCGAAGGTGAGGGTAATGGACCTGTTCATGCTTTAGATAACGCTATAAGAAAAAATGTTACAAAATTAGAAAAATATTCTGAATATTTGAAAGATTTAAAACTAGTTGACTATAAGGTGAGAATTTTAAATACAGGAACTGAAGCTACTACAAGAGTATCTATTGAAAGCACAGATTCCCAAGGAAAAAATTGGTTTACAATCGGCGTATCACCAAACATAATTGATGCATCATTTAAAGCTCTTATCGATAGTTTAGATTTCAAATTATTTAAGGACAAAGCTCCTGCAAGTAAATAAATGAAAATTAAAAAGTTCTCTTTGAAACCTGCTGATATTGAAAGCAGGGTTGGAGCAGATCCTGTCGTTTGTTACCCAAATGATAATATAAATAATAATCTTGAAATATTACATGAAGCGAGAAAACACATTAAAAAAATTGATGAAGTTATAGTCCCTCCAAGAGATGCTAAAACTTTCAATGTTAAATCAGGTAATTTTTTTAGAATTGAAAGTATTGAAGGTCCACAAGTAGGGGATTTAAATATATTTCAAGCTGATAATTTAAATGAAAAGTTTTATTCTGGAAAAACTAGAGCTCTCTATGGAACACATATTTCAGTTGGAGACAAAATGTTTAGCAGTTTCCCATATTTAAGATCATTGGCAACAATTACGTGGGATACGTTAGATTGGTATGGTTATGATAAAGATGGGGGTTCGGTTCATGATGTTATTGGCACTAGATGTGATCCTTATACTTACAAGCTAACATCAAACAACGATTACCATTATTGTTGTCATTCAAATCTAACCAGGGCTTTAGTTAAGGAAAAGAATATCAAAGTGGATGAGGCAGAAAAAATTGTACACGATGTATTAAATGTATTTATGCTTACTGGTTTTACCAATGACACTAAGCAATATTTTATGAAATCAAGCCCAGTAAGACCTGGCGATTATCTAGAATTTTTTGCTGAAACTGATCTATTAGGAGCCTTATCTGCATGTCCCGGTGGTGATTGCGGTTCCGAACATTCATCGGACGTTGCAAAATGTTATCCACTAAAAGTTTCTATTTGGGATGTAAATAAAAAATTTTTGGAAGGTATAAAAATTACTAAGATATCATCTTATAATAGAGACCATGGTCTAACTGATTAACATGTCAAAAAATAATATTTCATTTATTTTACATAAGCCGCAGTTGTCAGAAAATATCGGTGCATGCGCAAGAGCAATAAAAAATTTTAGCTTTAAAAAGTTAATTTTAATAAATCCTAAGCCTATTTTTCCAAATGACAAAATTTTTGCTACATCAGTAGGTGCAAAAAATATTATTAATCAAAGTAAAGTGTATGAGAATATTGAAAAAGCACTCAAAGATATTGATATTGTAATTGCAACTTCAGCGCGGTTTAGAAATAAAAATATAAAACATATAAATTTAGATGATTTGAAGAAAATAGATTTTAAAAAAAAAGTTGGTTTTTTATTTGGATCTGAAGCCTCAGGTCTTTCAAATGAAGAGGTGAGTTATGCTAATTACACTTTACAAATTCCAACTAATCCAGAATTTAAGTCATTAAATCTTTCTCATAGTTTAACTATTATAGCTCAAGTAATCTCAAGTATAATTAAAATGAAAACCAAACCATTTAAAAAATCTAAAAAAGTTAAATCTGCATCAAAAAAAGAAATTCAATCAATGATAAACTTGTGTTTAAGTAATTTAGAAGACATCAATTTTTTTAAACCAAAAGAAAAGAAACCTATAATGTTACAGAATTTAAGAAACATTTTTTATAAAATGGAATTATCTGATAAAGAAACACGTATTTTATCAAGCGTATTTGCAAGTTTGGGTAAAAAACGTTGATTGACAAAATAATGTGTAAGTTTATAAGACCCAATATTAAATGACAAAAAGATTAAACTCTAAACACAAAGTTGATAGAAGATTGAAAGTTAACCTTTGGGGAAGACCTAAAAGCCCTTTTAACACCAGAGCATATGGGCCAGGACAGCATGGTCAAACCAAAACATCTAAACCCTCAGACTACGGTATTCAGCTTCAAGCAAAACAGAAGTTAAAAGCTTATTATGGCAATATCAATGAGAGACAATTCAGAAATATTTATAAAAAAGCTAGCATGCAAAAAGGAGATACAAGCGAAAACTTAATTGGTTTGTTAGAAAGAAGATTAGATGCTGTCATTTATAGAGCAAAATTTGCAACGACAATTTTTTCTGCACGACAACTTATTAACCATGGACATGTGAGAGTAAATGGAAAAAAAGTTAACATTTCAAGTTATTCAGTTAGAGAAGAGGATACGATTGAGATTAGAGACAAGTCAAAACAATTGGCAATAGTTGATATAGCTTTAGCAAATAAAGAAAGAGAAACTCCAGAATATATCCAAATGGATGAAAAGAACAAAAAATTTAAATTCATAAGGGTGCCAAAATTTGAGGAAGTTCCTTATCCTATTGTTATGGAACCAAATCTAGTCATTGAATATTACTCTAGATAGAATTATTTTTTATAATTCACACCTTTATCGTCAAAGACTTTTTTTAATTCACCATTTTCATACATTTCTTTAACGATATCACATCCACCAACAAATTCTTTTTTGACATATAATTGTGGTATTGTTGGCCAATCACTGAAAGTCTTTATACCCTCTCTTAATGATTGATCTTCTAAAACATTAACTCCTTTATAATTCACTTCTAAGATTTTAAGCAAGTTTGCAACTGCCATTGAAAATCCACATTGTGGAGCATCGGGCGTTCCCTTCATAAATAAACAAACGTCATTATTATCAATATGATTTTGAATTAAATTTTTAATTTGATCGTCCATTATTGCTCCTTTGTTTTTATCGCTAAGGCGTGAAGTTCATTTCCCATTTTACCTTTTAAAGAATTATATACCATTTTATGCTGCTCAATTTTACTTTTACCAGTAAATTTAGAAGAAGTAATGGTTGCAGAGTAATGGTTTCCGTCACCAGCTAAATCTTGAATCTCAACCAATGCATCGGGTAATGCTTCTTTTATGTGCTTTTCAATTTCCTTTAAGTCCATCGCCATAATTAATTCATGTAGTTAGATAACCAATTAGTATTATATGATTTTAATTCGTCAATTGTAACTTTTGTCTTCCCATTAATAATCATATTTTTATCCGTAATTTTACCAAATTCATCAAAGTGGACAGAGTTTTTATTCAAAATACTTTCAACTTTTTTTAAATTTTTTGGCTCTATCTCAATTACATATCGACCTTGATCTTCAGAAAATAAATATTCGGTATCACTCATGAAATATTTAGGCTTATTAAATTCTATACCTTTATTTCCTTTTATACACATTTTACTTACAGCTGTAATTATTCCACCAATTGAAACATCATGAGCACTTCTAACAAGATTATCTTTAATAAGTTGGAGAACTGTTTCACCATTATTTTTTTCATTAAAGAGATTTATTTCAGGTGGTGGTCCATTTTTTTCATTTAATATATTTCTTGCAAAAAGGCTTTGATCTAAATGACCTTCAGTTTTACCAATTATTAAAACAAGGTTATCTATTTCTTTGAAGTCCATAGTAATCATTTGTTTGTAATCTTTTATTAGACCCACACCGCCAATTGATGGGGTTGGTTTAATTCCAATTTCTTTTGTTTGGTTGTAAAATGATACATTCCCAGAAACGACTGGAAATTTTAAATATTCACAAGCTTCACCTATCCCCTGGACACATTCAACAAATTCTCCCATGTTTTCTTCTTTCTCTGGACTCCCAAAGTTCAAACAATTTGTTATGGCAATAGGAGTTGCCCCAACTGAAATAAGATTTCTCCAACTTTCACAAACAACTTGTTTTCCACCTGTTAGAGGATGCGCCCAACAATAAATAGCTGAAGAGTCAACAGTTGCAGCTACTGCCTTATCGGTTCCATGAACTCTCACCACACCAGAGTCACCACCTGGTTTTTGTATTGTATCACCCATAACGGTGTGATCATATTGTTGCCAGATCCATTCTTTACTACAAACATTAGGATTTGATAAAATTTTATTTAAAACTTCTTTGATTTTAAATTTTTTAAACTCCTCTTTTTTGATTAAATTTTTTTTAGGTAACTTTGTTTTTTTCCACTTTCGATCATACATTGGAGAATTTTCAACTAAAGTATTAATTGGAATACTTGCGACTTGTTTTTCATCATAAAACAATTCAATATTTTTGGAGTTTGTTGTTTTACCAATTACAGCGAAATCTAGATCCCATTTATCAAATATTTTTTTTGCTAAATCTTCTTTTCCATTTTCTAGAACAATCAGCATTCTTTCTTGGCTTTCAGAAAGCATAATTTCATAAGGGGTCATTTTGCTTTCTCTACATGGAACCTTATTAAGGTTTAATTCAATTCCTAAATTACCTTTTGAAGCCATTTCGATACTTGATGATGTGAGACCCGCTGCCCCCATGTCTTGTATTGCAATAATTGAGTCTCCAGCCATCAATTCTAGACAAGCCTCAAGTAAAAGTTTTTCTGTAAAAGGATCTCCTACTTGAACAGTTGGTTTTTTTTCTTCAATTTTTTCATCAAAACTAGCAGACGCCATACTTGCTCCATGAATACCATCTCGTCCAGTTTTAGAACCAACGTAAATAACAGGTTTGTTAAGACCAGCAGCCTTTGAGTAAAAAATTTTATTTTTCTTAACTAATCCAAGTGTCATCGCATTGACTAAAATGTTTCCATTGTAAGAACTATCAAAAGAAGTTTGTCCAGCAATTGTTGGCACACCCATGCAGTTTCCATAACCTCCAATTCCATGAACAACTCCTCTTAAAAGATTTTTTGTTTTTTTGTGTTGTGAAGATCCAAAATGAATTGAATTTAAATTTGCAATTGGTCTTGCACCCATTGTAAATACATCCCTCATTATACCACCCACACCAGTGGCTGCTCCTTGATATGGTTCAATAAAAGAGGGATGGTTGTGGCTTTCAATCTTGAAGACTATTGCATCACCATCTTCGATATCAATAACACCAGCATTTTCTCCGGGCCCTTGAATAACTTTTTTACCAGAAGTTGGTAGTTTTTTTAAATGAAGTCTTGATGATTTATAGGAACAGTGTTCATTCCACATTGCAGAGAAAATTCCAAGTTCAGTTAGATTAGGAACTCTTTTTAATAGGTCACAAATTTTTTTGTATTCCTCTTTTTTTAATCCGTGATCTATAGCTATCTGTTCGTTAACTTTCATTATTTTATGTTATTTATTAAATTTTTAAAAAATAAAGATCCATCTTCCCCAGATAAACTTTTATCTATCATCCTTTCAGGATGAGGCATCATTCCTAAAACATTTTTTTCCTTATTAAAAATACCAGCAATATTCTTTAATGATCCATTGGGATTAAATTTTTCCTCAGTTTTTCCATTATCATTACAATAATAAATAGCTACCTGATTATTATCTTGGATTTCTTTAAGTTGATCATTGGTGCAAAAATAATTTCCCTCATTATGTGCAATATGAAGCTCAAATACCTCTTTATCTAAATTTTTAAAATATGGGTTATCCTTATTATCAATTTTTACAAAAACATTTTTACAAATAAATTCTAAATATTTATTTCTCAACAAAATTCCTGGAACCAATCCACTTTCAACCAAAATCTGAAATCCATTACAAATTCCCATTACTAAACCACCTGATTTTGCAAAATTGATTACTGATTGCATTATCTTTGATTTAGAAGCCATGCTCCCACATCTCAAATAATCACCATATGAAAATCCTCCTGGAAGTACTATCAAATCAGATTTAGGTAATTCATTATCATTATGCCAGACCATTTTATTTTTAAAACCAAACTTATTCAGTGCGACGTGCATATCTCTGTCACAATTTGAACCTGGAAAAGTAATTACTGCTGATTTCATTAATTATTGTATCTCAATAATTTTATAATTCTCTATTACAAGATTCGCTAAGAGTTTGTTACACATATCTTCAACAATTTTTTGAGCTTTTTGGGGATCGTTTTCTTTTACGTCAATTTCAAAATATTTACCTTGTCTAACTTCATTAACATCTTTAAATCCCATTCCATCTAAGGTCTGGTGAATAACTTTTCCTTGCGGATCAAGAACATCTTTTTTTAAAGTAATAATTGCAGAAACCTTCATTTACTCTTTTTTTTTACTGAAGATAATTTTGTAACATTGACCGCAGTAACATTGGATAGTTCATGTAAAATTCCCAGTCTTTTTGCGACTTCAGTGTATGCTGGTATTAAATCTCCTAAATCTTTTCTGAATCTATCTTTATCTAATTTTTTTTCTGTAACAGAGTCCCATAATCGACAAGTATCTGGACTAATTTCATCAGCTAAAATAACCTCATTTTTACCGTTTATTTTTATTCTTCCAAACTCAAGTTTAAAGTCTATCAACTTGATACCAACGCCTCTAAACATACCAATCATGAAATCGTTAATTCTTAAGATCATTTTTTTTACTTTTTCAATTTCTTTTTTTGAGGCCCACTCAAAAGCATAGATATGATCTTCTGCTATTAAGGGATCTCCAAGTTCGTCATCCTTTAAACAGTATTCAATTAGGGGTTCTTTAAGAACCGTTCCATCTTCAATTCCAAGCCTTTTCGTTAAAGAACCGGTAGCAACATTTCTCACAACAAACTCAATTGGAATAATTTCTACCAATTTGATTAATTGTTCTCTCATATTTAATCTTTTTACTAAATGATTTTTAATTCCTATTTGAGACAGATTAGAAAGTATGTATTCTGAAATACGATTATTCAATACACCTTTTCCCTCTATGGTACTTTTTTTCTGATTATTAAAAGCAGTAGCGTCATCTTTAAAATATTGGATAACTAAATTTTTATCAGAAGAGGCATAAATGATTTTTGCTTTACCCTCGTATAATTTTTTACCTTTTTTCATTATCTGAATACTCTTTTAAATATTAAGTTCACGTTCTTAAAATGTTTAGCGTAACTAAAAACTGATTGTAATTTTTTTGGTGAAATCTTACTCATTATATATCTGTCGGTCTGAATGACGCTATATAAGTCCAAATCTTCTGCAAAACATTTTTTTGCATAATTTTGAATCATTTTATAAGATTTTTCTCTACTTAATCCAGTTTTAGTTAATTCTAACATTAATTCTTGAGAAAAAATTAATCCTTTTGTTAGATTTAAATTTTGTAACATTTTTTTTGGATAAACAATCATATTATCCAATATATTAGCCAGCCTTACTAAAGCGAAATCAAGCGTAATGTTTGCGTCTGGCCCTATATTTCTCTCTACACTTGAATGTGAAATATCTCTTTCATGCCATAAAGCAATATTTTCTAAGGCAGGTAAAACTGCACTTCTTACCATTCTTGATAAACCTGTTAGATTTTCACTTAAGATAGGATTTTTTTTATGTGGCATCGCCGAAGATCCTTTTTGATTTTTTGAAAAATATTCTTGTAATTCATACACTTCTGTTCTTTGAAGATGCCTTATTTCTGTTGCAACTCTCTCTATTGATCCAGCAATAATTCCTAAGACTGAAAAATAAAAAGCATGACGATCGCGAGGAATTATTTGAGTTGAAATTGGTTCAACTTTTAATCCAAGTTTTTTAGCAACATGCTGTTCGACCTTTGGAGAAATATTTGCAAAAGTTCCCACTGCTCCTGATATTGCACATGTAGAAACCTCATCAATTGCATTGATTAATCTTTTTTTATTTCTTTTAAACTCCTCATAAAAAGATGCTAATTTAAGACCAAACGTGATTGGTTCAGCATGTATACCGTGACTTCTTCCCATACAAGGAGTAAATTTATATTTATGCGCTTGTTTTTTAAGAACTTTTAAAATTTGATCCAAATCTTTAACAAGAATTTTTCCTGATTGAACTAATTGAATATTAAAACTTGTATCCAAAACATCTGATGAAGTCATCCCTTGATGGAGATACCTTGCTTTAAGTCCCGCTTTTTCAGTTACAGAGGTTAAAAAAGCAATCACATCATGTTTAACCTGACTTTCAATTTGATGAATTCTTTTTACATTAATTCTTGCTTTTTTTCTAACCGTTGAGGAAACCCCTTTTGGAATTTGGTTTAGTTTTTCCATTGCTTGAGCCGCAGCAATTTCTACATTAAGCCAAATCTTATACTTATTTTCTTCAGACCATATGTCTGTTAATTCTTTACGAGAGTATCTTTTTATCATTAATTGTATGGTGGTTTAGAATATCCTTTAGCAGATTCTGTAAAGATTTCATAACCATTTTCAGTTATTCCTATTGTATGCTCGAATTGTGCTGATAAAGATTTATCTTTTGTAACAGCAGTCCAACCATCGTTTAAAACTTTGGTATCAAATTTTCCAGCATTTATCATTGGCTCTATTGTAAAAGTCATACCTGGTCTTAATTCCATGCCAGTATTTTTATTACCATAGTGTAAAATATTAGGTGCTTCATGAAACACTGTTCCAATTCCATGACCACAAAAATCTCTTACGACTGAAAAACCTTTTTTCTCGACGTAGGATTGAATTTCGTGCCCAATATCACCAAGCTTAATACCTGGTTTAAGAATTTTAATTGCTTTCATCATTCCTTCATAAGTAGCATCAATTAAATTATTTAATTTTATCGAAGTTTTGCCAACACAAAACATTCTACTAGTATCCCCATAATGATTATCAATGATTGCAGTAACATCTACATTTAAAGCATCGCCATCTTGTAAAATTCTATTGTCTGAAGGTATGCCGTGACAGACGACATGATTTAAAGACGTACATAATGATTTTTCAAAACCTCTGTAAAAAAGTGGAGCAGAGTGACCTCCGTTATCTCTTATAAATTCATAGCCAAGCTTATCTATGTAGCTTGTTGTAACACCTTCTTTAATATTTTCAGTGAGCATATCTAAAGTTTTTGCAGCAAGGTTTCCTGCAATTCTCATTTTTTCAAACTTTTCTGAGTAATTATTCATTTATAATTTTTAATTTTTTTTCGATCAAAATTTTTTTTGAACTAATTTTACATCTATATGCTAAAAATTTTACTCCTGCTTTTTTAGCCACCTGATAATTATTATAATATTCTGGGTCGATGTCTTTTGCTATTTTAAAGTTTTCCATATTTTGTATTTGCACTAGAAAAATTAAGTATGTTTTATAACCTTTTTTTATGGCATCAATAAGGGTGAGTAAATGCTTTGATCCTCTTGAGGTAATTGCATCAGGAAATTCAGCAGTTTTTTTATCACGAAAAAGTGTTACATTTTTTACCTCAATAAAGATTTTTTTATTATTTTTTTCAGCAAGGAAGTCAAATCTTGTCTCTTTATTGAAAAAAACCTACAAGGTCCATAGTCAATTGTTTCTCCAGAAATTGACATATTATCTGTATTCATTACACCATGTATAAATCCAACTCTCATCCAATCTATAACCAGATCAATTTGTTTATTCATAACAACTTCTAAAAGTTGTAGTGCTTTATTCTTTGAATTATTAATTTGTGGATAATGTCTATTAATTACATAATTTAATAAAATCTTTAAATCTTCAATATTTTCTCTGGCAGCTATATATTGAAAAGTTCCAACTCTTATATGACTTAAGGCTACTCTAGTAAGCACTGCGCCTTTCAATGGTTTTTCTCTAATTATTTTTTCTCCAGTTTTAGCAACTGCTAAACTTCTTGTGGATGGGATATTAAGATGATGTATTGCCTCGCTTATAATATATTCTCTTAACATTGGCCCCAACGCCGCTCTTCCATCACCACTTCTTGAAAATGAGGTTTTTCCAGATCCTTTAAATTGAATATCATATCTCTTATTTTTAGAGGTTATGTGCTCACCTATTAAAACAGCTCTCCCATCTCCAAGCATAGTAAAATGTCCAAATTGATGACCAGCATATGCTTGAGCAATTGAATTACTTCCATTTGGTAAAGAATTTCCTGTGAATAAAGATGATAGCTCATTTCTAGATATTTTTGAAAAGTTCAATTCTAAAGTCTCAGCCAAATCTTCATTAAGTAATACTAATTCAGGATTTTTGACTGATACAGGATCTATATTTTCTTTAAAAACATCAGACAATCTTGAGTAAGAATTATCAAAATTCCAATTTATTTTATTTTTCATTTTAATTTATTGGCTCCAAATTCTTTTTAAAATTTCTTCTCTGCCACATGCCTTTTTATATCTTAAATATCTCTCTAACTTAACTTTATAAAAATCCTGATGATATTCTTCAGCTCTATAAAATTTTTCAAAACTTCGAATATATGTGACAACTTTTTTGTTAAATCTTTTTTCTAATTCTTTAACATCTTTTTCTATTAATTTCTTTTCATTTGTATCTTTATAAAACGCAACCGATCTGTAACTATAACCTTTGTCACAAAACTGTCCGTAAGAATCAAATGGATCTATATTTATCCAAAAATTTTCCAATAATTCCTCATATGAAATAATTTTTTTATTATATACAACTTCTACAACCTCAAAATGACCAGTATTTCCATATGTTACTTCTTTGTATGTTGGGTTCTCAGTAACTCCACCTGAATAGCCTGAAATTACCTCCTCTACACCACTTAAATTTTCAAAAGACTCTTCCATACACCAAAAACATCCACCAGCAAAATATGCCTTATCTTTTTGTGCTGAATAAGAAAAATTAATATTAAATAGAATTATGAAAATAATTAAAAAATATTTCATTAAATATCATAATCAAAATAGTTATGATAAGTCCATTATATTAAAGGTAGCTACTTTTAAGTAGGCTACCTTTAATAGTTTATCTTAAATTATTTTTTTTTGTATTTTGCCGCTTCTTCAGATCCACCAGTAGCTGAACCTTTACTGTATGAGTGAGCTCCCATACCAGCTAACTGACCATCTTTGACAATTAAATACTGATTTCTAATTTCTTTACCATCGAAGAAACATTCTAATATCTCTCTAACACCATCTGCATATCTTGATTGTGCAGTTAAAGATGTACCAGAAGTATGAGGTGTCATACCGTGGTTTGGCATAGTTCTCCACACGTGATCATTCGGTGCAGGTTGAGGAAACCATACATCACCGGCATAACCACTTAGTTGACCACTTTTCAAAGCTTTTGCAATTGCATCTCGATTACAAATTTTTCCTCTAGCTGTGTTGACAATATAGGCACCTTTTTTCATTTTGCTTATCATAGCATCATCAAATAGGTTTTCTGTCTCTGGGTGAAGCGGACAATTGATTGTTACAACGTCACAAACTTTAACCATTGACTCTACAGTTTCGTGAAATGTTAAATTAAGTTCTTTTTCAACACTATCAGGTAATCTGTGTCTATCAAAATAATGCAAATGCGTATCAAATGGTTTCATTTTTCGTAACGCATCTAATCCTATTCTTCCAGCTGCAACAGTACCAATATGCATACCTTCAACATCATAAGATCTTTGAACAGCATCAGCAATATTCCAACCACCTTCATTTACGATTCTGTGTTGGTTATGATAATCTCTAACCATAGACACAATCATCATCACAATATGCTCAGCAACTGATCTTGAATTACAATAAGTTACTTCAACAACGTCAATTTTGTTATCCATTGCTGCTTGTAAGTCAACGTGGTCTGATCCAATTCCAGCTGTTATTGCCATCTTTAAATTTTTGGCCTTAGCTATTCTTTCTTTAGTTAAGTAGTAAGGAAAAAAGGGTTGAGATATAACGATATCTGCATCAACTATATGTTTATCAGCTTCACAACCATCTCCATCTTTACTATTTGTAACAACAAATTCATGTCCGTTACTTTCTAAAAATTTTCTTAAACCTAGTTCACCAGAAACACATCCTAGTAATTGACCTGGTGTATAATCTCTTCCTTTAGGTGAAGGAAGTGTCATACCATCCGGATACTTATCTATTTTTGGAAGTTCTGATAAAGCGTAGGATTTTGGCATCCCTCCTTTTGGATCATCATACAATATGCATAATATTTTCATTAAATCTCCTCTGTAATTAAAAATTAAATTGCTACATCTAACCCTATTTTCAAGGATCAAGCAAATAAATTATTTTTTACTTGGGTATATTTTTTTTAAAATAAAACGATTGATTACTATCGCAAAAACAATAATTATCACTGAGCCAGTTATCACTGGGCTTAAAAGATAATCAAGTGAGACACTACCAATTATAACAATAATTGGGTTTCCTCCCGCTGGTGGATGAGTAACATTAAACAATATCATTAAGCCAACTCCCAAACCTACAGCTAAAGGGATTGTTAAAAATATTGGAAGCGGGATTAGATACAAAAAAAATAATCCCACCAAAGTAGTTGTGAAGTGTCCAAAAAAAACATTTTTTGGTTGAGCGAATGGACTTTCAGGATATCCATATAACAAAACCATGGATGATCCAAAAGAGGCTAGTAAAAAAATACCTAATTCAGTTTTGTAAGTGAGTCCAGTAAGTATTCCGATTGTAATTATTGAAAATAAGCCAGCTAAAAAAGATTTTTTGATATCACCCATAAACTTAATTTGATATTACTTTTTCCATTGCTTTAAAAGGTAATAATATACAATCTTTTCGAGAAAGATTCTCTTTTACAAATAATTTTGAAAATAGTTTCAAATTTTTATTTAAATTTTTTTCATCTTTGTTAAAAAATGATTTTGCTTCATCACATAATTTCGTAATTTTAACTCTTTTACTATTCATAGAAATTTTTGATAATAAACTTGCAGATGCTTGGCAATATATACAAGATTCTGTTTGATAACCAATATTAGTTATTTTATCTCCATTTATTATTAGCTTCAGTTTAATTTCGTCTCCACATACAGAGTTTTTTAATTTTATAAAGTGAGTATGATTCTTAATATCTTTATTATTTTTTGTGTCAGCTGCAATATTAATTATTTCTAAATTCATATATTTATATATACATTATAAACTATAAATCTTACAGCTGGGTCTCTAAATATAAAAAAAACAACAATAATAGAAAAAATTCTTTTTCCACAATATCTATTTTTGTTGTAGTTGAAATAAATTAGAATTAAAAACTGATAAATGATAGAACTTAAAAATGAAAAAATAGCAGTACCAATAGTATTATTTGCTGGTCTTATCTGGTCATTTGGTCCTTTAGTAGTAAGATATATGGATGATCCCAATCTAGTACCGTGGCAGTATATTTTTGGAAGAGGTTTAACGATTTTTATTCTTCTAAATCTTTATTTATATTTTGAGGAAGGTCTAAATTTTTACAAGAATTATAAAAAAGTGGGTAAATCTGGAATAATTGGTGGTTGTGGGTTAGGTGTGGCCATGATTTCATTTATTTACTCAATTACAAATACTAGTGCAGCAATCACTTTATTATGTTTAGCTGCAATGCCTTTTTTTACTGCTTTACTTGCATTTCTCTTTTTAAAGGAAAAAATTAGCTTAAATGTATGGATTTCAATATTTATTGCAACAATAGGAATAATAATAATGGCTATTGGAAATAATGAAAAAAATTCGATTGTAGGATTTATTTTTGGCATCACCTCTTCTATTGGTTTTTCAATATTTTCTGTGACTTTGAGATGGAGAAAAGAAACTCCTAAGTTTACAACAGTAGCTATTGCTGGTTTGTTTTGTTTTGTTTTAGCTGCTTCGGTAATATTACTCAAAAACCAACCGTTTTTTTCAACGAGTTATAACTCATCATTGTTCTCTCTTCATGGAACTTTGGTGTGTATGGGAATGATTTTATATGCAATCGGATCAAAAGCAATTCCTGCAGCAGAATTAACTTTATTATCATTGACTGAAGTAATTGGTGGAATTTTTTGGGTATGGCTTCCTTTATTTGGAATTAATGAGGTGCCTAATACAAACACAATAGTTGGTGGATTTTTTCTTTTTATCTCCCTTTTTTATTATAGTTTAATAATGAGATGGAATAAGAGACACATAGCATTAAATTAAAATTTCATTGAAAAAAAAAAATTATATCACTAGTTATCAAATGAAATGGTTAAAAAAAACACAATAGTAAATAGTTGGAATGAATGGGATCCACTAAAACATGTAATAGTGGGTAGGGCAGATGGTACTTGTATACCTGCACCTGAACCTGCTTTAGATGCAAAAGTTCCAGAGGACTCGGACATGAAAGGAAAATTTGGTCCAAGAACAAAAGATACTGTCGACAAAGCAAATGAACTTTTAGATAATTTTTCGAAAATTTTAGAAAAAAGAGGTATCAAAGTTGATAGACCAGAGCCAATTAATTTTAATCAAAAAATCTCTACACCAGATTGGAAAGCAGAAACAATGTTTGGATGTATGCCCCCAAGAGATGTTCTTCTAACAGTAGGAAATGAAATCTTAGAAGCCACAATGAGTTATAGATGTAGATGGTTTGAATATTTATGTTATCGACCCCTTTTAAAAAAGTATTATGAAGAAGATTCAAATATGAGACATGAATCTGCTCCTAAACCAAGATTGACTGATTCTGATTATAGAAAAGATTATTTATCAGATAAAATTGGCATACAAAAAAGACTTAAATGGACTGAAGAAAAATTTTTTGTAACCACTGAGGAGGAACCTTTATTTGATGCTGCTGATGTTTTAAGATTTGGAAAAGATTTAATAGTTCAACATGGATTTACTACAAATTTAAAAGGTATAGATTGGTTAAAAAGACACTATAAAGATCATAGAGTTCATGCTGTAAACTTTCCAGGGGACCCATATCCAATACATATAGATGCCACTTTTACCCCCATTAAAGAAGGATTAATAATTAATAACCCTCAAAGAAGATTACCCAAGGAACAAAGAAAACTTTTTGAGAAAAATGGATGGGAAATAATTGATGCTGCTCAACCAGCACACAATGAACCACCACCTCTTTGTTATTCTTCAGTTTGGCTATCAATGAACGTACTAATTTTAGATCCAAAAACAGTATGTGTAGAAAAAAGTGAAAAATATCAGGCAGAACAACTTGATAAATTAGGGATGGAAGTTATTCCGATTGATTTAAGAGATGCATATGCTTTTGGAGGTGGACTTCATTGTAGTACAGCAGATGTATTTAGAGAAGGAGATTTAAAAGATTATTTTCCAATACAATAAACAAATAAATCTTTTCTTAGTTTTTTTTTGATTTGTCGATACTAAATTTTTCCAACTGGCTTAAAGAACTTTTCGTATTATTATTAATATTTTCAAATTTAGCACGTCTTTCCATCTCTTTTTGTATCAATTTTTGCTCTCTTCTCATTTCTTCTTGTTCCTTTAGTTTTTGTTCTCTATCAAATTTCTCTTCCCACTCTTTAATTTTTATATATTCAATTTCTTTCTCTTTATCATGCTCTTCTCTTAATCTTTTTAATTCTCTATTTTTACGTCTTTGATCTCTAAGATCCCTTTGGAGCAACTCATCTTCTCTCACTTTTAAATCAATATCTTTTCTATTTTGTTCTTCTTCTCTTGTTTTTAATTGTTTTTCTTTTTCTCTTAACTCTTTTGCTACTAGAACTAATTCTTCATCTTTTCTAACTAATCTTTCACTCTCAATTTTTTGTTTTTCATCTTTTTGTTTTATTTCTTTTTCTTTCAATTTAATTTCATCTTCGCTTGCCTTTAGTTTATTATTTTCTTTGATTAATTTGTCTTCCCAAGCTTTTAAATCTTTTTTTTCTTTTAAAAGTGAATTTCTTTCCTCAAGTTTTTGCAATTTTATTAACTTGATTTTATTTTGTTCTTTATTTTTTTTATAATTTTGTATTGCAGTAGTGATAGATTTTGTAGTAAAGGAAGCAATCTTTGAAATTCCGTGCTTTTCTTTACTTACTCTAGTTCGCGACTTTTTTTTCGTTTTCATTTTATAAAAACATTATTTCACTAGAGAAATAATTATTATTCAATAAAAATTTTAAGAAATTTTTTTTAAAATTATGTTTTAAAGCTACAACCTGCGAGGGATAATTAATTGACCTGATTATCTGTTTTAAGCTGTTCATCCTCTTTTTTGTATTTTACACCTTTTCTTTCAAGTATCTCCTTAACTTTATCAGAATAAGGTTCTTCGATGTGTTCTGTTGACGGATTTAGCTCAATACCAGCTGGTGTAATTGTTTGGGGCATTGCTACGAATTGTGAGTCTGGATTTTCAACAGTTTTTCTTACTTTCATTCTATACATACCAAAAAAACCAATTACCGCATGAAAAAAAAATAAAAAAATAAAAAATCCATTTGGACCAACTAAATCCATGAATATTGAACATAGAAATGGACCACTCATTGCACCTAAACCAAATACAAATTGAAGACCTGCACCGGCAGCTACAAATTTTTCTTTTGGAATGAAATCATTAGTGTGGGCTAAAATTAAAGAAAACATTGGCAAACTACAGAATGAAAAAAGAACCAAAAAAATATAGAACCAAGTTTTACTTGTAGCAAGCTCACCTGGTAAATACATCTGTCTAGTAACTAAAATTGTAAAAATTGCAAAAGCTGCTGCACCAAAACTAGAAAAAACTATTACTTTTCGCCGATCGTACATATCTGATATTTTTCCTACTGGAAATTGAGAAATAGCTCCAGATATAGCCAGAAGAAATGTTACAATTGAAATCTCTAATATTGTAAAATTCATTGAGGTGGCGTACACAGCTAAAAGGGTAAAAAGTGCAGCCTGTATAGTTCCATAAAAAAAAGAGCTTACCATTCCAAAGGGGGACGACTCATAGAGATCTTTGAGTGTCATAACTTTAATTCTTTTAAATGTTGGTGGTTTTTTTTTGGTAAGCAAAATAGGAATTAATGCAACTGATGTAATTACAGAAATTAGAATAAAAGGCTGGAAATTTAGAGGACTACTAAAGTTTAGTAAAAACATCCCGATTCCCATTGACCCGTAAAGTATGACCATGTAGATGGATAATACACTTCCTCTATTTTTATTACTTGATCTATCGTTAAGCCAGCTTTCAGCAACTGTATAGATACAAACCATACTTATCCCAGTCAAAAATCTTAAAAAAAACCACACTAAAGGATTAACAATAATAGAGTGCATTAAAATGACCAATGATGACAATGATGCAAATGCCGCAAAAACCCTTATATGACCAACACTAGATATAATATTGGGAATAGTTGCTGCACCTATAAAATAGCCGACAAAATATCCTGACATCATGAAACCTGTTGATGTTAGACTAAATTCTTCTTGCACTGCTCTTACTCCTAAGAGGGAACCCTGAAAGCCGTAGGCCATCATTATGCATCCCATACCCAAAAATAGTGCCCAGGAATTTTTTAAAACTTTGCTCATAAAATGCTGTAACTATTCGCGATGTATTATTAAATCAAGTCTTAATTGTGACAAGTTTAATTTTTTTTTAATTTCAGAAATGAGTGTATTGCAAGAGTAGTAACTATAATTGCTCCGCCTTGAAGTGTTTCTATACTAGGTTGCTCATTTATAATAACCCAGACCCAAATAGGGCCAATAATAGTCTCTAGTAAAAAAAAAAGGTTAACTTCAGCTGCAGTTATAAATCTTGGGGCAATAGTCACTAGTACAAATGGTATCGCAACGCACAAAATACACATTAGTGGAACAATAAATAAATCTCTATCTATAAGCACAAAACTCTCGATAAAAAACAAGGCAAAAGAAGCAACAAATAATTTACCTACTACAGCTGCAGGTACTAAGTTTTTTGTTTTAGCAGACCTTATTGTAATAGCTCCTAAAGCTAAACCAAATGCAGTTATAAAACCTAAAACATCCCCATAAAGATTTCCAACTTTTAGAGAGTCGAAAAAAATATAGATTATAGCAAAAAAAGTAATTATTATAGAAAACAATGTTTTACGATCAGGCGGCTCCTTCAAAAAAATAGCTCCAAGAATTGCAGACAACATTGGTGCTGTTGCAATCATAACAAGAGTATTTGCAACATTCGTATTTTGAATTGAGACGACAAACGTAATATTCGTTATGCTAAATGTTGTGATATATATTATTCCATGAACACCGGAATTAAAAAGGATCTTAAAAAAATTTAGTTTATAAATTAATAACATTCCAAAAAAAACAGTAAAAAAAGGTATGATACCTCGATAAAAAACCAGACCCCAAGTATCAAGATTTGAAAGTCTTATAAATAATGAATCTGGTGTAATAAACATTACAGCAACAAAAGCAAGTAAAGAGCCTTTTTGCTGATCAGTTAAATTTTTCACGCTTTAAGCTCTTTCCAAAAAGTTTTAGCAAGATTAATTTTTGAGAGATCATAAAAAGTTTTTAATCCAGTAGGGGAGGTAATATTAATATCTCCGTTAAGTTTTTGATCAATAAAGTCGATACCAGCAAAAAAAATATTCTTCTTCTTTAAATCTTTTCCAATAATATTGGATATTTTTTTTTCATTTCTTGTTAAATTAATACTTACTGGCTTAGCGCCTTTACTCATATTGCTTAAAAATGAGCCTTTTTTGGGAATTCTTGATATAGCTCCGCATATCTTGCCATTAATTATGAATACTCTTTTATCTCCATACTTAATCTTAGGTAAAAATTTTTGACACATTACATAACTATGTTTTTTTATAAATTTACTTATAAATTTAGATCTAAAAATCTTAATAAGATGAATATCGTTGCCGCTGTAGCCATGAATTGGTTTTATTACAATTTCCTTATTTTTCTTAAAAAAATTTCTAACTTCACGAATATCCTGGGTAAATATTGTTTTAGGCATAAATTTTTGATAATTGGCGGAATAAAGTTTTTCAGAAATATTTCTAATTGAAGTCGGATCATTAATAATTTTAACATTATCTTTAATTGTGTCTAAAATGTAGGTTGATGATATGTACTCTAGATTAAAAGGGGGATCTTGCCTAATTAATACAAATTTACAGCTGGATAAATCCAATTTTTTCTTTTTTAGGATCTTAAATGAACTTTTTTTTTTATACTCAAATTTAATAAAAAAACCATTAGCTAAAACTTTTGAGTTCAGTATTGATAAATTTTTTGGCTCATAGTAGAAAATTTGATAATTTTTTTTTTGTATCTCATTTGCTAAAAATATAGTTGTGTCTGTTAAAGGATTGAGATTTGTTGGATGATTTCCTTGAATAGCAACTATCTTATTTGTCATATAACTCATTTAAATCTTCATTTTTAGAAAATTTACTTATCATATGATCAGCATTTGTTGTTCTATTATTGATGATTTTTTGTAAGTGGCTTAAAAATACAACCTCATTTCTTCCACCTTTATTAAGAATATCCCTTTTCTCTAGTCCTTTTTTTGATAAATCTAATAAAGTTGACGACCAATAAAAAAGATCTTTACCCATTAATTGAGTATTAAAACCTTTATGAGGCGCTTCTAGATAAGCATTAATAATTTTATCTTTATCCCATTTAGAGACTAATTCATAAACTTCATTCAGATTTCCGTAAAGTATGCCAACAAAAAAGGCTGGACCTGAACATAAGCAATCCCATCCACAAGTATCCATAGACCTTACTTCTATATATTTTTTTAATCTATTTTCTGTAAATATCGTGCTTAAATGAGTAGACAAATCCTTTTGAGAGGGAAGTCTATTATTAATTTCTTTTATTTCTCCATTCATAAAATTACTAAATTTATAATTTTTACCAGAAATATATTTTGATCCATCCTGAATAAATAAAATTGGAAAGTTGATTATGAAATCAGCATATTTCTCAAAATCTAAATTATCAAAAAATATTTTCGGCAATCCTCCCCTTGAGGTATTTTGCCAAACTTTAGAGCGATAAGATAAGTATCTTGTTTTTTTTTTTTCGACTATAGAAGAATTAGCAAATAATGCTATTGAAATTGGGACTACTGAATTAACAATTTTAAATTTTTTTATAAAATCTTCCTCTGAACTGTAGTCTAAATTTATCTGAGTGCCACAGGTTCTATACATCATATCCAAACTTAAGCTACCTCCCAAAGGCATATCCTTGGTCATCAATTTATACCTTTGCTTTGGATTATTTGGTATTTCCTTAAGTTTTGAGATCGGATCGAACCCAGCACTGACAATATTAATTCCAAGTTTTTTTGTAACTTGTCTTAGTTCAAACAAATAATCCTGTGATTCCGCACAACCCTCATGAATGTTATTAAGCTTATCACCAGATAGCTCTATTTGATTACCTGGTTCTAAAGTGATATTTTTTCCGCCTTTATTAAGACCTATAATGTTATCTTGTTCAACAATTGGGTTCCAGCCAAATTCAATAAGAGCTGAAAACATCTTTTTTATTTTTAGATAATCTAATCTTTTATTACTTTTATCATCAAATAAAAATTTTTCATGTTCAATTCCAATTTTAAAATTTTTGGATTCTTTAAAACCTGATTTAAAATACTTAATTATCTCATCTTTTGTATTAATCATGTAAGTTTCAATTAATATTTTATTTTAAATTAATGAATATGGTTTTCTCGAAAAAATTTTCTTAACCATTGGTTTAAAAAAATCAAGTGGAAGAGATTTATAATTGGGGTCAAATGAATTTTGATCGTATTTCTCACAAAAGTCTATAGTTGCTTGGTAGTATTTATGTCCCTTGTATTTATCTCTTTTATTTTTATCTCCACCTAAATGATGAGCATAATAAAACATTTGGAATTCTCCATGTTTTTCAACTATCCAATGTGTTCTCTCTGATACATATGGTTTCAATATTGCAGCAGCATATTCAGAGTGATTCATTGGAGCAAGTTCATCTCCAATATCATGTAATAAAGCAGCTACAACCATTTCTTCACTCTCCCCATTCTTATGTGCTCTAGTTGCGCTTTGAAGAGAATGTTCCAACCTTGAAATTTGGTAACCTTCTAGTGTTTCGGTTAAACCAGACATAAACTTTAATATTCTATCCGCTGTTTTACTAGCAAAATTTTTTTCATGTCTATCTAAAAAAAGATAATCATCTTTTGTCCCATTTTTCATTTCTGTAAAGCTAACTTTTTTCATAAATTAATTATTCGATGCAGAACTTAGCAATGAAAGTTGTGTAATCTTATTATCTCCAAGTTCATCAACTGGTTTAACTGGATAATCACCAGTAAAATAATGGTCTGTCAATTGAGGATAACTATCATTCCTCTTATCAAAACCTATAGCTCTATATAGTCCATCAATTGATAAAAAAGTTAAGGTTTTAGCACCAATATATTTACGAATTTCATCATTAGTTTTGTTTGCTGCGAGTAATTCTTTCTTTGTAGGTGTATCGACTCCATAAAAATCTGGAAACTTTATTTCAGGACAAGCAATTTTCATATGAACTTCTTTTGCACCCGCGTCATAGAGCATTTTTATTATCTTATGAGAAGTGGTTCCTCTGACTAAAGAGTCATCTACGAGAATTATCTTTTTATTTTTAATAGTTGATTGGTTCGCATTTAATTTTAATTTTACCCCTAAACTTCTTATCTTTTGAATTGGTTCTATGAAAGTTCTACCAACATAATGATTTCTTGTGAGTCCTAATTCAAAGTTGATATCAAGATACTGGGCAAAACCTAGAGCTGCGGCATTACCAGAGTCTGGTACTGGAACAACTATATCTGCTTTTAAATTGCTTTCTTTGGCTAACTCTTTACCAAGATTTTTTCGATATTCGTAAGCACTCTTGCCATTTAAAATACTATCAGGTCTTGAAAAGTAAATATATTCAAAAACACATGGTCTTATTTTTCTAGGAGGAAAAGGTTTAATACTTTGAATCTTATTATCTTCTATAAAAACGATTTCTCCATTGTCAACTTCTCTAACAAATTTTGCACCAATTATATCTAAAGCGCAAGTTTCTGATGAAAGTACATAACTATTATTCAGTTTACCAATTATTAGTGGCCTTATTCCATATGGATCCCTCACACCTATCAATGAAGATTGGGTCAACATGACTAAAGCGTAACCCCCTTGGATTTGAAATATCGCATCTACAATTTTATCGATAGTTTTTTTTCTTTTTGACCTAGCTATTAACTGAACAATAGTTTCGGTGTCTGAGGTTGTATAAAAAATAGCACCCTCATCGACTAATTTTTTTCTTAATGAAATTGAGTTTGTAAGATTACCGTTGTGAGCAACACCAATACCACCTGCATTAGTATCAGCAAAAAAAGGCTGTATATTTCTTAAAGTATTTTCACCAGTGGTACTATATCTATTATGGCCAATCGCATAATTTCCTTTCAATCTATTTAATATCTTTTCTTTATTAAAGTTATCTCCCACTAAACCAAATCTTTTTTCTGAAAAATAATGTGATCCATCAAATGTTACTATTCCACAACCTTCTTGACCCCTATGTTGCAGTGCATGCAAGCCTAAGGCAGTTAGAGCTGAAGCGTCTTTGTTATCACTTATACCAAACACTCCACATTCTTCTTTAAGCTTTGGATTAAAGTTCCTTAATTTTTTCTTTAGAGTCTTGATAAGTTTTTTCATCCGGAAATTCTTTTAATAAATAATTACTACCTTTTTTCAAATATGGAAAGATGTATGATTTATTATGATTTATGGGCCATTTATCATGATTATAAACAATATGTACTGCAGAAAATATACAAACAGCGATTATGTAAGATCTTACGAATCCAAAAAAAAAGCCAAATATTGTGTCTAAATTTCCAAGCCCTGTATATTTAACAGCTTTACTAATCCCTTTATTAATCAATAAGATGAAGAATATTAATATTATAAAAATACTTATACCTAGAGCAATATCTAAAATATATTCATTATCTATAATATCTTTAACATAAGGTTTAATTCTAGGAAAAATAATTAAAGTTAAGATGTATGCTAATAACCATTTGGCCATAGCCAGCACACTTAATACGAAACCTTTTATATAGCATTTGATTAAGGATAATATTGTTATTATTAAGTAAACCAAATCTAAAAATGACATTGAATTATAAAACTCTTTTAAAATTTCCATTTTAAATTTTATTTTTCAAAAGGTTTAATCAATAAGATTAAGGATGGTAAAAGAGTTAAAACAGATATCATCGCAAGCAGCATCGCAATTCCAGTAAAAATACCAAAATAAATAGTAGGAATAAAATTAGATAAAATTAAGATCGAAAAACCAAAAACAATGGTGATTGATGTATTTAAAATTGCCTTACCAACTGTTGAATGACAGACTTCGACTGTTTTATTATAGTCACTCAGATTGTTATATTCTTCTTTAAAACGATAGATATAATGAATACTATTATCAACAGCTATTCCTATAGTTATAGCTGCTATTGTAATTGTCATCATATCTAAAGGAATACCAAGTAGGCCAATAATCCCCAAGATAAAAAAGGCTGCTATAAAATTAGGAACCACACCAATCAGTGAGAGTTTTATATTTTTAAAAAGAATTAGAAACATTACAAAAATACCAATCATAACAAATCCAAGGGTTAAAATTTGTGATTTAAATAAACTTTGAAGTAAATTGTTAAATAAAATTAAAACTCCAGCAAGTTTAAATTCTTTTTTTTCAAGTCCCAATTTGTTTTGCAATTCATAATTTATTTTGTTTATTAAATCATTTCTTCTTAAGTCTTTTTTAGAATCTATAATTCTAAGATTTATCCTGGCTTCATTATCTTTTATAGAAATATAGGGATCAACAATTTCAGTCCTAATACTTTCAGGAATTTTTGAATAAAGAACTCCCATTTCTAAAGTTCCTAATGGTTTATTATTATTAAGCAAAGTTGCGACATCAATAATTGAGGAAAAAGATAGAACCTTACCGACCTCAGGCAAACCATCTAAATAATTGTGGACTGATGCAATTTTATCAATTTTATCTTTTGTGAACCAATATTTTTTTTCATCATCCTCGTTATTTTCATTATCCCAATCCTCAAATTCATCATCGTTTGTTTCAGTTTTGTTTTTTGGGAATTTTAGAATTACCTCTAGAGGTGTGGTGCCACCTAATTTTTCATCAATAAGCTTCATACCTTTATAAATTTCAGTCTTCTTACTAAAATAATTTATAAAACTATTTTCAACTTCAAGACGGCTAATGCCAATGATGCTAAATAAAATCACAATTCCAGTTAGAACGAAAGTTGACTTTTGATATTCTTGCGAAATCTTTGAAAAGAAAGACGTAATTTTAGATTTTTCATATTTAATAAGAGAAACATTTTTTTTTGGCACAAAATTAATAAGGGTTGGTAGTAACGTAAATGTAATAATGAATGATATCACCAAACCCATAGTCATCATCCAGCCAAAATCTATTATAGGTTTTATTTCACTAAAAATTAAAGACAAGAAAGCAATAATTGTTGTCATTACAGTATACAATATTGGCCAAAACATTTTCTTAGTAGTTAAAATCAAAATATCCAAAACATTTTTATCTGGAAAATTTTCTTTTAATTGTAAAAAACGTGTGCTCATATGAATATTCATTGCCATAGTCAAAATTAACATTAAGGCAATAAAATTTGAGGAGATGACTGTAACTTTCCATCCTAACAAACCGAGTAAACCAGTCATTATAATAACTGAGAAAAAACAGCTGCTTATTGGAACCAATATCCAAATCAATTTTCTAAAGATATACCACAGTGTTGCAATTATAAATAAAAGAACACCTAATCCAAAAACAACTATATCACTTTTAATAAATGTCATCATGTCATCTGCTATCATGGGAATACCACCCAAGTGAATCTTGCCTATATTTTCATAACTTTTAATTACGTCTCTTATCTCAATAATATTATTATGATTTTGTTTTTTTATCTGGTCCTTATAAATTTCAATTTCCTCTTTTGATTTATTTTCAATATCATCTAAAGGTTTATTTTTTTTTAAATAAACAATGATCCCACTAGTCTTACCGTCTTCACTAATAACGAAGTTTCTAAAAACTGGACTACTTATTATTTCTTTAAAACCTCTATCTTTATTTACATTTTCATCTTTAAGAGTCTTAAAATTTTTCAATCTTTCTTGTAATGGAGCCTCCGAATTATTCAATAAGGGAATATCTAGCAAAGTAACTACGCTATATACCCACTCTAAACTTTGAATTTTATACTTTAAACTTAAGAGATTATTTATTGAGGTATCGGTAATCATACCTTCATTAGGTGTATAAGTTAAAATTAAAAATTCTTTTGATCCATAACGTTCATTTATCTCTTGAAGATATTTAAGGTCAGGATCACCATCAATTAATAGAGTATCAGATGAGGCATCTAGCCTAAAGTTTTTTGAGTGATACCCAAAACTTATTAACGCAATTATTAAAAGAGCAAATATAAACTTAGGATTTTTAAGTATAAAATTTTGATAAAAAAGGGTGAACATTTACCCTATTTATATTTTAATTTAAGTATTTTGAGTATCTTTAAATTTGGTAAACATAGCCTCAAACTCAAGCATTACATTTCCAGTTGGACCATGCCTTTGTTTACCAATAATTATTTCTGCTAAATTTGATACCTCATTCATTTTTGCTTGCCACTCAGCATGTTCCACAGTTGCGGGTCTCGGTTCTTGTCTTTCCAAATAATATGCCTCCCTGTAAACAAACATAACCACATCTGCATCTTGCTCAATTGAGCCAGATTCTCTTAAATCAGCTAGTTGAGGTTTCTTTAAGTCTCTTTGCTCTACTGCTCTAGAAAGTTGAGATAATGCAACAACTGGTACCGAAAGCTCTTTAGCTATAGCTTTTAAACCTTGTGTTATCTCAGAAATTTCTTGAACTCTACCATCTTTGTTATTGATTGATCCTCTCATTAATTGAATGTAATCAACTACTATCATATCGAGACCAAATAACCTTTTAATTCTTCTAGCTCTGTTACTCATGGCTGCGATACTAATAGCTGGAGTTTCATCAATGTATAATGGAAGCTCTGCAATATTTTTTGAGGTTTCAATAAATTTGTCAAATTGTTCATCAGAAATTCTTCCACGCCTTATATCATTTGATTTAATTCTAGATTGTTCGGCTAATATTCTGGTAGACAATTGCTCAGATGACATTTCTAGGGAAAAGAAAGCGACTGAAGACTTCCTTTGACCTTCTTGTAGTTTTTGTGCTGCATTGAATGCTATGTTAGTTGCTAAAGCAGTTTTACCCATTGATGGTCTACCTGCTATGATAATTAAATCAGATTGATGCAGACCTCCGAGTCTATCATCTAGATCTCTTAAACCAGTCGGAACTCCAACTATCCCCTCTTCATTTTTATATGCAGCAGAAGCCATCTCGATTGTTTTTTTCATGGCCTCATCAAATTTTACTAACGATGAATTAAAAGATCCTTTTTCAGCTAAATCAAATAACAATCTTTCAGATTTTTCAATTATATTTTGACCATTTATATTTAGATCATTGATTTTAGCTGTATCAATAGTTTGTTCTGAGATTTTAATTAATTCTCGTCTAACAAACATATCATAAATTATTTTTGAGTATTCAGTAGCTTGTCTTGTAGATGTTGAGAATTTGGTAATTTTTACTAGATACTCTGGTATATTTATTTCATCTTTATCAGATTCAAAATAATTCTTAAGCGTTATTGGATTTGCTAACATCCCTTTATAAATTAAGTTTTCTATTGCACTGAAAATCTTTTGATGCATTGGATCATAAAAATTTGAACCAGATATAATTGTATTTATGTCGTCAAAAATTTCATTAGATACTAAAATTGATCCTATAACAGATTGCTCCGCTTCAATATTGTTTGGCAATTCTTTAAAACTGTCTTTTAGAATACTTAAACTTTTTTCCATAGATGAAGATAACAAATATTGTGGAAAATTTATTTTTTAAATTTGCTGGGGAGAAAATTGTATAATTATTGAATTGTCTCTGATGAAACCACATTAATAATTATCTCGGCATCAACTTCTGGGTGTAGGCTTACTTTTACCTTAAACTTTCCAATTGATTTAATATCTTTTATTGGCTGGATCATTGAAGGCTTGACTCCTTGATCATCTATTTCTTTTATTAATTTTGAAATTTCTGTTGGTTTCACCGAACCGTATAATTCGTTATTTTCAGTAGATAATTTTTCAATTTTATATTCTTTTTTGTTAATCTTTTCTGATATTTTCTTCGCTTGTTGTTTTTTTTCGTTATCTTTTTTTGAAAGCTCAGACTTAATTTTTTCTACTTTGGTAACATTTTCTTTGGATGCGTATAAAGCTTTATTATTTGCAATTAGGAAATTTCGAGCAAATCCTCTTTTAACATCTATTATTTCACCTATAGAACCAATTTTCTTTAAGTTTTCAAGCAAGATTACTTTCATATTATATTAACGCTAAATTTCTCGCTCTTTTGATAGATAAAGATAGCTCTCTTTGTTTTTTTTGACTAACATTAGTAATTCGAGATGGAAGAATTTTACCATTTTCAGAAGTGTATTTTTTTAATAATTTGATGTTTTTATAATCAATAGTTGGAGCATTTTTGGCGGAAAGAGGACAGCTTTTTTTAAATTTATATTTATTTGGTTGAAAAATACTAAGTTTGGCAAAATTACTTTGCTTATTTTTTTTATTTCCTAATTGTTTTTTTGGCATGAACGATCTATCTATTTATTTTCTTTTTCTGAGTCTTCTTTCTTATTGAAATAATTGGTTTTCAAATCAAATTTCTTAACTTTAACTGTTAAGTATCTTAAAAGTTTCTTGTCTATTGATTCATTTTTTTCCAACTCGCTTATTACCTGACCATCACATTTGATCTTGAAATGTATATAACTACCTTTTTTATTTTTTTTAATTAAATATGAAAGATTTAGTAAACCCCAGTTCTCAGTTTTAATTATTTCACCATCATTTTTTTCAACAATTTTTGAATATTTTTCAGTTAGTTGCTGTATATCACTTGGTGAAGCGTCTTGTCTTGCTATAATTGTATGTTCGTATAAATTCATTTAAACTTTTTAAAAAAATGAGGATATACTATTATAAATCTTTAATTACAATAGCAAAAAGGTTTGAAAAATAGGTTTTTTTTATGTTTTCAGTAATTTTCCCAGGTCAAGGGTCTCAATTAGTTGGAATGGGAAAAGCGCTTTATGATAAATTTAATATAGTAAAAGACCTTTTTAAACAGGCAGACAACACATTAAATTTTTCTATTTCTAAGCTTATCCTGGAAGGGCCAAAAGAAGAATTAGATTTAACAGCAAATACGCAACCAGCAATATTTTTAATAAGTTACTCAATATTTAATTTAGCAAAAAATGAATTCAACATAGATTTAAATAAAGCAAAATACTTTGCGGGACACTCTTTAGGAGAATATTCGGCATTATCATGTGCAGGATATCTGGATTTTTCAGATACTTTAAAAATATTGAGAATAAGAGGGGATGCTATGCAAAACTCTGTACCTAAAGGACAGGGAGGGATGGTTGCGGTATTGGGCTCAACAGTTGATGAGATTGAAAGAATTTTAATGGAAAATAAAGAAAATTTAAAAGCACAAATTGCAAATGATAATTCTGAAGGTCAAATTGTTTTGAGCGGAAAAACTAAAGATTTAGAACAATTAATTCAAATTTTTAAGGCTAGTTCAATTAAAAATATTAAACTTCCTGTAAGTGCACCCTTTCACTGCGAACTAATGAATAATGCTACAAAAATTATGAAAGAAGAGTTAAATAAACTTAATTTTAAAAATGGGCAAAATAAATTAATTTCTAACGTTACCGCTAATGAGATTAAAGACCCAGATGAGCTTAAAAATCTCTTAATTAAGCAAATAGAGAGTAGAGTTAGATGGAGAGAAAGCGTGATTAATATGATAGAAAATGATGTAGACCATTTTATAGAAATTGGACCTGGGAAAGTTTTGTCAGGTTTGGTAAAAAGAATTAATAGAAATGTTAAAATTGATACAATTAATTCTCAAGGCGATATTGAAGGTCTAAAAATATGACTGATTTAAAAGGTAAAAATATTATTGTTACTGGTGCCTCAGGTGGGATAGGGAATTCAATAATTGAAAAATTACATCAATCAGGAGCAAATATTTTAGCCTCTGGTACAAGAATAGAAAAACTTGAGGAATTAAAAAGTAAATATGGAAATATTAAAATATTAAAGTTTGATATTTCTCAAAGCGATAAAATTGAGGAGTTTGTTGAAAACGCAACTAAAGAGCTTGGTGGCAGTTTAGATTGCATCGTTAATAATGCAGGCATTACCCAAGACAATTTAGCAATAAGGATGAGCCTAGATGAATGGAAAAAAGTTATTGATGTTAACTTAACATCAACTTTTTTGATGAGCAAATCAGCAATTAAAAAAATGCTTAAAAATAAATCTGGAAAGATTGTTAATATTACTTCAGTCGTTGGACACACAGGTAATTTAGGACAGGCCAATTACACAGCTTCTAAAGCTGGTATAATTGCAATGTCTAAGAGTCTGGCAATAGAATATGCTAAGAAAAATATAAATATAAATTGTATTTCACCTGGTTTTATTAAAACAGCTATGACGGATAAATTAGACGATAAATTTAAAGAGGCTATAATATCAAAAATTCCTTCTGCCCGACTAGGAGAGCCAGATGATATTGCAAATGCTGTGCTTTTTTTATGTTCTAGTCATTCAAGTTATATAAATGGAGAAACCTTGCATGTTAATGGCGGTATGTATATGGCTTGACAAAATAGGTTTTTAAACTATTAAGAATTTATAACAATAAGGATCAAAATGTCAGAAGATGTTTCAAGTAAAGTTAAAAAAATAGTTGCAGATCACTTAGGTATTGATGAAGCAAAAGTAACCGAGGAATCTAGTTTTATAGATGATTTAGGTGCGGACAGTCTAGATACTGTGGAATTAGTTATGGCTTTTGAGGAGGAGTTTGGTTCAGAAATTTCTGATAGTGAGGCTGAAAAAATTTTAACAGTTGGAGATGCTGTAAAATTTATTGAAGGAAAAGCTAACTAACAATTAATGCCCACGAATAATGACGGGGTAATGATTATTCTTTCCTCTCCTTCTGGAGCTGGAAAAACTACACTGGTTGGATTGTTATCTCAAAATCCTAAATTTGAAATTTCAGTATCTCATACAACAAGAAAACCAAGACAAAATGAAATACAAAATAAAGATTATTATTTTGTAAGTGAAAATGAATTTAAAAGGCTTATAAGAAATGAGGAATTTTTAGAATATGCTAAAGTTTTTAACAATTTATATGGAACTACTCGAACACCAGTTATTGAGAGATTAAACAAAGGAAAACATGTTTTATTTGATATTGATTGGCAAGGAGCTGATCAAATTAAAAATAAAAAATTAGATTATAAACTTATAACTTTTTTTATTTTACCCCCAAGTAAAGAGGTTTTATTTCAAAGATTATCAAATCGACACATGGGAGATAGGACTATGGTCGAGGAAAGAATGAATCAATTTAGTCATGATATTTTACATTGGATTAATTATGATTATGTTGTGATAAACGATACATTGAATAATTGTTTTTCAAAAATTATTAACTTAATTGATGCAGAGTTAAAAGATGGTTCAAAAGATTATGATAAAGATTTTATAAGAAAGCATGTTGAAAAATTAACTGTTTAAGTTTTCATATTCTCTAGCCAAGTTATAATATGTATTGAAATCCAAATTTTGTGGCCTTAAATTTAAACTTAATTTTAATTTTTTTTGAACTCCTGTATTTGCATTGAATAATTGATTAAATGGTTTTTTAATCATTTTCCTTCTATGATTAAAAAAAAGTCTAGTAATTATTTCAATATTTTTTGGCTTATTTATCTTAAAAAAACTTTTCTTCGGTGTAAAAAACAATAAAGAACTATCTATTTTTGGTTTAGGGTAAAACGATGAAGGTAGTACATCACAGATTTTTTTAATTTCCAATTTCCATTTCGCTAGTATAGCTAGTCTTCCATAATTAGAAGTATTCACATTTGCTATAATTCTATCTGCAACTTCTTTTTGAAACATTAATATCATGTTTTCAAACCAAAAGTTATTATCATTTAAGTTTAATATCCATTTACATAGTATTTCGGTAGAAATATTATATGGTAAATTTCCAAAAACAACTAACTTATCTTGGGAAAACTCTTTTTCATCAATTTTTAGTATATCTCCATTAATTATTTCAACTTGGTTTTGAAATTTTTTTTGTAAACTTGAAATAAGTCTATGATCTTTTTCTACAACAAAAAATTTTTTTGGATTTTTTTTCAATATAAATGATGATAAATTTCCAGTTCCAGGACCAACTTCAAGTATAGTCTTGCCTTTAATTTCAGTTACATCAGTGATTTTTTTTAGGATCTTTTCATCTATTAAAAAGTTTTGACCTAAGTTTTTTTTGGCTTTTATCACTTAAGTCTCTCAAGGAAAGAAATCGCTTTATATAAACTTAAAGGACTTGAGACGTTTTTACCTAGCATTTTTTCATTAGGTCCGTGATCAGGTGAAATTCTTACAAAGGGCAAACCTAAAGTAATATTAATAGCATCATATTCAAAGAGAGTTTTGATAGGTGATAAAACTTGGTCATGGTACATGCCTAGAATTACATCAAATTTTCTTCTATTTTTTTCTAAAAAAATTGTATCTGCAGGATATGGTCCAGATACTCTAAATTTACGTTTCATCAAATTCTTAACTGTTGGCTTTATAATTTTTTCATCTTCATTAAAATTGCTAATACTTTCACAATGTGGGTTGAGACCAGTTAATGCGATTTTAGGCCTATATCCAATAAATGTTTTATAAAAGTTATCAATCAATACAACTTTTTCAGTTATCAATTTTTTGTTTATTGTTTTAGAAACTTTTTTTAAAGGGAGATGTGTTGTTACAGGACTAACTGATAGATCTTTATTATATATTAGCATTGCAATTTCTTTTTTCTTAAATTTTTTACCAAAAAATTCCGTGACACCTAGAAATTTATTCTTTAAAAAATTTTTTTTTGAAATTGGGCCATTAATTAATTTGTTAGAGAAATTTGTTTTAATTAAAATGATAGCTATCTCAAAACATTTTCTTATGTAATCATTTGATTTATCACTAATTTTTTCAAAAGCTTTTTTTTGATTATAGTTAACATTTATAAGATTAATTGAACTGTTATTTAGTTTATAATCATTAATTTTCTTTAAATCTAAAAGTTTTATATTCATCTTATAATTCAGTTTTCTCATTTGAAGTGTGAGAATTTTATGTGATGCAATTAAAATTAAAGGACACTTAATTCTTTTAGTCTTTAGCACTTTAAATAGAATTTCAAAGAAAATGCTATTAGGCTCCCCCGCAACTAATATTATTGGTTTATTGTTCATTAATAACAATATCTTTTTTAATTTTATTTAAAAAAATGTTTGAAAATTGGTTTAATTGCTCGTTAGTTTTAATTTGAACAATTTTTTTTAATTCATCCTCAAGCTTAATATTCTTTTTTGTAATTCTTTTTTCATTTATTTTAAGAATCAAATAACCACCAGGTACTACTAAAGGTTCAGTAAAATTATTGATATCAATTTCCATAATTTTTTTTAAAATTTTTTTATTTATAGAATTTTCACTTACCCAGCCAATATTTCCACCAGAAGTTGATGTTTCAGAAATGCTGTAAATTAGAGCGGTATTTGCAAAACCATTTTCATTTATAGCATTTTTGATAATATTAAATTTTTCATTTACCGTCTCCTTTTCTTTTAAATCAAATATAATTTCCGAAAGAAGATATTCAGTTTGACCTTCATTTCTTTGAATATCTTGTTTTAATTTATCAATATCAATTTTGATATTTTTGGAGTATTTATCATAAATAAACTGACTCCATATGGCATTAATTGTCATTTTATTTCTTATTAATTTAGGTTTTATATTATATTTTTTAAGATGTTGATATACTTCGTCAATTTTTGTAAATCCTATATTTGAATAATTTGAAATCAAAACTCTTTTAAAATCATCGTCGCTTATTTCCATTTTTTTTACAATTGGCATGAGCGTAATTTTTTTGATTTTGTATTTTATCAATGAATTTCTTGCGATCTCAATAATTTTCTTGTTTTCCAAATTATCTATATCTTTATTAATTGACTTTAAATAATTAATTTCATTTAAGATATCTATTGACGTGATAAGCTCATTGTTTACTTTTAATAAAATTTTATTTTCACTTGCTAATACTGAAAATTTTATTTCTGTTGAAAGAAAAATCACAAAAATAGCAACTATAAATCTCACAGAAATAATTCTTATCATTGATCAATTTTTTGCTCAAAACTTGTCAAAGGAATTAAAGTTAAACTAAATAAAAAATTTTCTGAAGGTTTTAGATCTCTATCCTCATAGTATGATTTATTATATTTAATACCAGCTATTAAGCAATCATTTTTATATTCATAGATTAGATTGTAATATTCTGTTAAATTAATCTTTCTATTTCTTCTTGTGTTAAATGTTAGGTAATTTTCATTATTAAATTTAATAGAAGTTTTATTTTCAAATGTATTTGTATCACCAATTACTCCGTTTTCTTCAATAAAATTAAACGATGTATTTAAATTCTTATAATTAATTGATGTATTCAACGAGTTATATTCTAAAGTATTAAAGTCATTATCTAAAATAAAATTATAAGAGATATTTAAAGTATCTGAGAGACTATTTGATATTGATCCAAAAATATTTGGATCTTTGCTATTTATACCGCTGGATTTAGGTATAAATTCCTCTTTTTCGTCTCTATATACAGTAGCTATTTTTGCTTCAAAGTATTTATTTATATCATCTAATTTTGTTTTTTTATATTCAATTCCTAAAGTTAGTGATTTTCCCTCTTCGAAAGAATCATCAATAGCCAATCTGTTAATATCAAAAATACCATCTACATTTATTGATCTATCACTAGAAGTATAATCTTTCATATCACCTGGATTAAATCTTATTGAAGCTTTTGGAGTTAGATAATTTATATTTCTTTCAGTCTGATTTATCATTGGCAAACTTGTATTAAGCTCAAAAATACTCATAACCTCCATTTGTGGACTAGATTTATACAAACTATCATTTTTTCCTATGGTGTTAAGATTTTTTAAATGAATATTATATTCATTCATAAAACCATAATCAGTTATAATATCTAAACTTTGAAAATTTATGTCATTTATTATTTTTGTTCTTAAATTATTTGTATTGTTTAGATCATTACTTCCACTAGAACTAAAATTAATTGATCCGTTTTCAAAATTATTAAATAATTGTTTATCAAAATTATAATAAGGTAATATAAATTGAAATCGATCAGAACTAATTTTATTTAGATCTTCAAATGATTGAAAACCTGAAATAAAGTTAAAATCTTTATTATTTACTATTAATTTTGCCTCAGAGTTTAGCACGTCATAGTCTGTAGGAGTTGTGTTGTTTTTAAAAATATTTCCATCAAAAATTTTCAAGTATGTATCATTTGATACTTTTTTCATAGAAACGATTAAGTCACTTTGATTAAAATTTTCCCATGCTAAGTTTAAATCAAATTTTGCAAATATATGGCTTAAGCTGTTTTTCTTATTTGAGAGAGATGATTGATATCCATCAACATAAGCAAAATCCAATATTGCAGATGAATTTTTATTCTCCACCCTAAATTCATTTTGAAACATTTTTATGTCACTATCAAATATTGTAGGTCTAAATGTGAAATCCTTATTTTGAGAAATTACATGATAGTAAGGTATATTTAGAGACGATCCCAAAACATTTGAATTGTTTAAACTGGGCATTAAAAAACCTGATTGTCTTTTTACAGTTGGATCAGGATGAAAAAACTTTGGAAAATATAAAACTGGAATGTTATAAATTTTTAATAATGCGTCATCATAAATAAGCTGCTTTTTATTTTTGTCATGTTTAATTTGACTAGCAGTGATAACCCAGGGTGGACAATCAGTATCGTCAGCGCAGCTTGTAAAAACTCCTTTTTTAACAGTAGTGATATTATTTTCACTTTGAGCGGATACACCTATCAGCCTAGGGTCATTTTTAATATTATTAAATATATTTTTTGCTAAATTAATTTGAATATCTTTTGCAACAAAACTCTTCTTTTTAAAATCAAAAATTCCATTATTAAAAAATAACTTATTATTTTGTGGTAAATTATAATCTAAATTTACTAAAATTTTTTCACCTTTTAATAACTCTTCATTGATAGAAAAACTAAATTTTTTTAATTTAACATAGGTTTGCTCATCATTATCTAATATCGAAGTATCTTTATTTGAACTTAATATTTTCTTATCTCTAAAGAAAATAATATCGGCTGAATCTAAAATAAATCTCGAACCAATTTCACTTTTAGTTTCTCCTTTACTAAATATTTTTTCATTATTTTTTTCGTATGTGATGTTATTTGAATTTATTTTATAATTATTAATCGTATCTTTAATAATAACATTGCCATTGGCATTAAGTATGTTCTCGATTTTTTTGTAGATAAAATTATCAGCCTCAATCACAAGACCATCACCAGTTGAGACATCACCCCTTTTTGAGCCTACAATTTTGTTTCCATTTTCTAAAATTTCTATTTCAGAAATATTAAAATTAAATTGATCTTGTGCATTAGATAACCCTATTGTGAAAAAATTTAGAAAAAAATATACAAGTATTAATAAAATTTTATTTTTCATTAAACCTTCTGATCATTAAAGAGTTTATGATTGTTAATAACACTATAGGTAATAATACCGAACTAAATAAATCAATTTTTTCTGTTTTTCCAAGAACATTAAAAAAATTAAATAGATAATATATTAAAACAGAAAAGAACAAACCGATTGAAATTTTTAAAATTGAACTTTTGAGTTGTTTGGTACTCATCATTATTATGCTGGAAAATATAGTCATGAGCATCAAATATATTGGAAAAGAGATAAGTTTTAAAAGCTGAATATCTATCTCTATCAGAGAATAATTTAAAGATTTGTAGTTTTTCCTTAGTTCTAAAAGCTCCAATATTGATAGCGAAGACAAGTTAGAAAATAGACTTTGAACAACTAAGTAATCAAAATTTGTTTTCATTTCTAAGGTTTCAAATTTTTTTTTTGTATTTTTTTCAAAAACTTTTGCATCAAATATTATCCAATTTTTATTAGATATATCAATTTTTGGGCTTACAATATTTCTCTTAATTTCAAAATTACTATTAAACTCAGAAATATAAGCGTCAATCAAAAAATTTTGATCTATTTTGACAGAGTTTATTATCAAAATTTTGTCATCAACTACGTCTTTAATCCAGAGTCCATTTTTAGTTATAACAGCTAGATATTTTCCATCTGAGGTATAATTAGTTTTTAAGTCTAAATAAAAATTTTTTAAACTTGAAGAAAAGCTATAAAATAAAGTTATGATTATTATGCCTAAAATAAAACTCATTAAACTAATTATAAATAAAATTTTTGAATTTTTAAGACCAGAGTATTTTAAAATACTTATCTGATTATTGCTAAATAATGTAATAAAAAAAAGTTGAGTAGAAATAAGAAAAATAAAAGGAAACATTTCAAATATAAAAGTTGGTGAGTTAAGAAGTGATAAGTATATTGGAAAGTAGCTATTAACATTAATATCTTTAAAAAAATCCAATTCACTTAGTAAATTAAGTATGAAAATTAAACTAAACATTATCAATGATACATAAAAAAAAGAACTTAAATAGGTTTTACATAAAAATTTTATATAGGTCTTCATCTTTTTTCTTTGTAAGAATTTAAATTGAAATAAATTATTGAATATATCAAAACTATTACAATCATAGGAATTATAGAAATTTTAATATTTTCAAGAATATCATTTTTAATAAATCTTAAACTCATTTCGGAAGAAATGATTAGCAATAATCCAAATAGAAAGATAAAAATTCTGTAATTAAAATAATTAATATTTTCTTTAGATTTAAGTAATAAAAACAAAACGGTTAACATTAAGGGCGGGATGTAAAAAGGCACAATAAACCTTTTGTATAATTCTTTAATTACATTATTTAAATTTGCTGGAAGACAATTTTCAATTACAACATTATTAGTATCTAAACTAAAAAAATTTAAGTTATTAAGTTTCAAATAACATCTTATTAATTTAGATGTAGACACCTCCTGGGTTTTTATATAAGTCGTTGTATTTGTCTCTAAATTCTTAAGATTGAAGTCTGATTTTGAAAATCTAAAATTTGTAATTTTATTGTTGATAAAATTAATTGTCTCTCCCTCATGAAGTACTAATAATTGAGTATTTTTCTTTTCAATAAATTTTCCTTTTTTCGCATAAGTAATTTGAAAATTATTAATATTCTCTTCTTTTTTTAGGTAAATATTTAATAGATTTCCATCTTTATCTTTTCCATCACTATAAATTGTAACATTCTTAATTGTATCATTAAATTTTTTTTGTTTAATAAAGCTATCTAAAAAATTTACAGAGGATGTCCTTAAAAAAGATCTCGCTTTGTCCAATGAATTAGGGACTACAAATGCAGCTAATGTTATTTGCATAATTGTTAAAAATATTGAAAAAGTTAATAAAAAATTTATGATTTGAATTTTATTAACACCAAAATTCCAAAATATTATCAATTCATTGTTTAACTCATATTTTGAAATTACATAAAAAAAACTAAAAAAAAACACAAAAGGTAAAACTTTGCTGACAATTTTTGGAAAGTTAAGTAATGAATAATTTATATATACCAAATAGTCCCTGCCGTCTTCTATCATTATGTCCAAAAAGTTAACGGCCTGGAATACCCAGATAATAATACTTGCACTAAAAAGGGTAACTGAGAAAAAGATTAAACAATCAATTAATAGTTTCCTAAATAATATTTTTTCCATTGAAATCTTACAAAATAGTAATTATATCTTTCGTCTAACAGTTTACAATTAATATACAACTTAAAGTACATATATATAAAAAATGTCAATAAAAATAAGCTTTAAAAAGGGCATAGCTGGAAAAACGTCCTCAAATTTGGTCTTATTTGTAGATGAAAAATTTAATACAAAATTGATTAAGAAATATATTTCAAATTCAGAATTTTCTTACATATCCGATTTACTGAAAACAAGTGATTTAAATAAAAAGATGTTAGTTTTTAATCTAAATTCAAAAAAAAAAATAATTTTAGTTTCAATCAAAAAAAATATCATAAATTATGATATTGAAAATTTAGGTGCTGAACTCTATGGCCTTATTAATTCTGGAAAAAGTTCTCACTATTTCATTAATTCAGAAAGTGTTGTAAGCAATACGAAAAACTTTATTGGATATTTCCTTCACGGAATGAAGCTTAAATCCTACAATTTTACAAAATATAAAACAAAAAAAGAAAAAAGATCAATCAATATAAATATTATTGGAAAAAAAAATAATATTTCTCTTAAAGATCAATTGAAGTTTAAAGCACTTGAGGAAGGAACTTTTTACGCAAGAGATTTGGTTTCAGAGCCAGGTAATGTGTTACACCCCGATGAATATGCAAAAAGAATTAAATCATTAAAAAAATATGGTCTAAAAATAAATATTTATGATGAAAAAAAATTAAAGAAACTGGGCATGAACGCTTTGCTAGGCGTAGGGCAAGGAAGTATAAGAGGTTCATATCTTGCTACTATGGAGTGGAAAGGGGTGAAAAATAATTCTAAACCCCTAGCTTTTATCGGTAAGGGAGTTTGTTTTGATACAGGTGGATATTCTTTGAAACCTGCTAAATTTATGGAGGATATGACTTATGATATGGCTGGCTCAGCAGCTGTTGTTGGATTAATGAAAAGTCTTGCATTAAGAAAAGCAAAAATTAATGCAGTGGGTATAGTAGGTCTTGTGGAAAATATGGTTAGTGGAAACGCTCAAAGACCAGGTGATATAGTAAAATCTTATAGTGGAAAAACAATAGAAATTCTAAACACAGATGCAGAGGGAAGATTAGTTTTAGCTGATGCAATTACTTTTACTGAAAAAAAATTTAAACCCAAATTCATGATAGATTTAGCTACCTTAACCGGTGCAATAATAGTTTCTTTGGGCTCCGAATATGCAGGTCTTTTTTCTAATAATGATAAGCTGTCAAATGAATTAATTAAAGCAGGTGAAAAAGTAGAAGAGAAGTTATGGAGAATGCCATTACATAAAAATTTTGATAAATTGATAAACTCTAAAAATGCTGATATGCAAAATATAAATTATGTTGGTGGTGCAGGCTCAACAACTGCGGCACAATTTTTACAAAGATTTATTTTGAATAAAACTCCTTGGGCGCATTTAGATATCGCAGGAATGGCTTTTTCAAAATATGGAGGAGCATTGAATTCAGGTGGAGCAACTGGTTATGGAGTTAGATTGTTAAACCAATTAATTGAAGACTGTTATGAATAATATTGAACAAACATTATCAATTGTTAAACCAGATGCTGTAGAGAGAAATTTAGAAGGTAAAATTAAAGAGATGTTTTTAAATAATGGTTTTAAAATTGTTCAGGAAAAAAAAATTCAAATTGAAAAACATGAGGCAGAAAAATTTTATAAAGTTCATGAAATAAAGCCATTTTATAATGATTTATGCGCTTACTTATCTTCTGGACCAATAGTTGTTATGATACTAGAAAAGGAAAATGCTATCGTGGCTAATAGAGAATTAATGGGATCAACAAATCCAAAAGATGCTGCTGAAGGCACAATAAGAAAAAAATTTGGAATATCTATTGATAAAAATTCTGTTCATGGCTCAGATAGTGTAGAAAATGCAAAAATTGAAATCGATTTCTTTTTTAAGTCTTAGAAAGTATTTTTATTAAAGCTTTTGGATATAATAAGTGCTCCTGTTTTAAGATTTTTTTTGACAGGGATTTTGGATTATCTTTTTTGTTTATCTTTACTTTTTTTTGAATAATGATTTCTCCAGAGTCTAATTTTGAGTTTACAAAATGAACAGTACAACCTGAATATTTTTCCTTGTCGAGTATAACTCTTTCATGTGTGTTTAATCCTTTATATTTAGGTAATAGTGATGGATGTATATTTAATATTTTACCGCTAAATTTTTTAATAAAACTTCCTGATAGTATTTTCATAAATCCTGCCAGACAAATTAATTGAATTTTTTTTTTTTTTAAAATGTCAAAAATTTTTATTTCATCTTTATTTTTTTGTTTAAATTCAAAAATTTTAAAATAAATTTTATTTTTTTTTAAATATTGAATTGCATTACTTTTTTTATTACTGGATATGACCAAATCAACCTTAATTGGTGCATTTTTTATTTTAGAAAATTTCACTAAATTTTTCATATTACTTCCATTACCAGAAATAAAAATAGCTGTTCTTTTCTTAATCCCAGTTGATTTTACCATGTAATTTGATTTGTTTTGTTCCAACACACATTTTCCCTATAACATAAGGTTTATATTTCTTTGGAAAAAATTTTATAACTTTACTTAAATTTTTTGGATTTATAACCAAACAAAAACCAACACCACAATTAAACGTTTTCAACATTTCCTTATCACTTATATTATGATTTTTTAACCAATTAAATATTTTAAGAGGATTAATCTTAAATAAATTTATTTTAGCATAAAGATTATTTGGTAGAATTCTTTTTAAGTTATCAACTATACCTCCTCCTGTTATGTTTGCACATCCATTAAGAAGATTATTGTCAATAAGATTTAAAACTTCTTTGACATAAATTTTAGTGGGTTTAATTAATTGTTTTTTTAGAAATTTATTTCTATTTATATTTATTTTTTTTACATATATCAATTTTCTTACTAATGAATATCCATTAGAGTGTAACCCACTGGATGGAACTGCTAAAATTAGGTCATCTTTTTTAATTTTTTTTCCATTAAGTATTTTCTTTTCTTCAACAATCCCAACAGCAAAACCCGCAATATCAAATTTATTCTTAGCATATGTTCCTGGCATCTCAGCAGTTTCACCACCAACTAGATTACACTTAGAAATTTTACATCCTTTTAGAATTCCACTTAAAATTGATTTTAACTTTGATAAATCAATTTTATTGATTGATATATAATCTAAAAAAAATAATGGTTTCGCACCTTGAACTATCAAATCATTTACATTCATAGCGACGAGATCAATTCCTATAGTGTTAAATTTATTAAGCAAATTTGCGATCTCAATTTTTGTTCCAATTCCATCTGTGCAAGCTACAATTTTGGGATTTTTTAAATTTTTTGGAATATTAGTGATCGAGCCAAATCCGCCAATGTTATTCAACTTTTTTTTGCCTTTTTTTCTTGTAGAAATGTTAGATATGAATTTAACGAATTTATCAGCAGCATTAATGTCAACACCACTTTCTTTATATGTTAATGTATTTTTACGCATCAACTTTTATTATGATATTTAAAAAAAAAAAAAGTATACCTAAAATCTTATATATTTTTTTTGTTTTACTATCCTTAAATATATTTTTTTTTTCCACAGATAAGATTTTTGCAAAGTCCTTTGATATAGAAAATATAGAAATATCTAGACCATTTGAGACCAACTTCGACAAAAATCAAGTGATAAATGAGGGGTTTGAGCGTGCTTTTTTTGAACTAATTTCATTAATAGTAAGTTCAAGTGATAGAAGCAAAATAGATAACATTAAATTAAATGAACTTAAAGGTATGATCGAATCATTTTCTATTCAAGAAGAAAAGTTTATAAAAGAAATATACTATGTAAATTTGGGAGTGTCTTTCAATAAAAAAAAAATCTATAAATATCTAGAGGAAAGAAATATTTTTCCTTCAGTACCAAATAGAAAAAAATTCTTATTTATTCCGATAATTATAGATGAAAATAAAAAAGATCTTTTAATTTTTGATAAAAATGAAATATTTAAAAATTGGAATATTAATGCAGAAAAAACACATTTAATTGAATATTTATTGCCAACAGAAGATCTTGAGGATTTGGATCAAATAAAAAAAAATTATGAAATTATTGAACAATATGATTTTAATGAAATAATTTCAAAATATAATCTAGATGACTCAATTATATCACTAATCTTTAAAGATAGAGTTGGACTAAGAGTTATGTCAAGGATAACTTACAATAACAATATAGTTATAAAAAATGAGTCTTTTCCTTCAAAAGATTTGAATGATAAAAATCAAGTTAATAAATTAATTGAAGAATTAAAGTTAGTTTACGAAGATCATTGGAAAAAGATAAATCAAATTAACACCTCACTAAAACTCTTATTAAATATTAAAATAAGCAATAAAAATAGTGAATTTTTATCTGATTTTGAAAAAAATTTGAACAATCTTGATTTAATAAATTATTTTTTTATAACTAAGTTTGATAAAGATTACACTTATTATCAATTAATTTTTAATGGAACCCCAAGTACCTTTTTAGAAACAATGGAAGAAAAAGATTATAACTTCAATACACAAAATAAAATTTGGTCGCTCAAATGACATGAGAAATATGGATCAAAAAATTATAAAATTTACACACGAAATAAATCTAAAAGATTGTGATTTTTTTGTGTCAAAAAGCAACAAGCATGTCCACGATTTTTTACTAAGTTGGCCAAATTGGGAAAAAAATCTTGTAAATATTTGTGGAGAAAACTTTTCTGGTAAAAGTCATTTAGTAAATATTTTTATTAAAAATTTTAAAGGTGTTATCTTTAACGCTGATACATTTGATAATGATAATTTGTCAAGTTTGGATATTCATCAAAATATTGTCTTAGAAAATTTGAACAATAAGATTAATGAAAAATTAATCTATACTTTAATCAACACTGTAGAACAAAATGACAAATATCTTATTATTACATCACATAGATCTATATCTGAGTTTAATTTTAATCTAAATGATTTAAAATCAAGAGCAAAAAATTTTTTGATTCAAGATATTCAAAAACCTGATGATGAGTTGATTTTTGCACTTTTAATTAAGAATTTATCAGATCGACAGATTATAATAGAAAAAAAGTTACTTAATTACATAGTTAAAAGAATTCATAGATCTTATAGTAAAATATTTGATTTTATATATAAGATCGACGAAATGAGTTTAAAAAAAAAAAAACCTATTAATATAAATTTAGTTAAAGAAATCTTAGGAGAATAATTGAATATTTATAGAAGTCATAATTGCGATGAATTAAGAAAAAAAGATGTTGGTAAAAAAGTATTACTTTCTGGATGGATAAATAAAAAAAGAGATCATGGTAATCTTTTATTTGTTGATTTGAGAGATAACTATGGAATTACACAATGTATAATTGATAAAGAAAATCAAAATTTTTCAATTCTTGAAAAAATGCAACTTGAAACAGTTGTAAAAATTGATGGGGAAGTTGTTAACAGATCAGATGAGACAATTAATAAAGAAATAAACACTGGAGAAATAGAGGTTGCAATAAAAAACTTTAATGTTTTAGGAACATGCAAAGAACTTCCAATGCCAATATTTAGTGATCAAGAATATTCAGAGGAGATTAGATTAAAATATAGATTTTTAGATTTGAGAAGAAAAAAAATTCATGAAAATATTATTCTCAGATCAAAAGTAATTTCCTTTATAAGAAATGAGATGAATAATCTTGGTTTTTTAGAATATCAGACACCAATTTTGACATCATCAAGTCCTGAGGGAGCAAGAGATTTTTTAGTTCCAAGCAGGTTAAATCCAGGAAAATTTTATGCACTCCCTCAAGCTCCCCAGCAATTTAAACAATTAATAATGGTTTCAGGATTTGATAAATATTTTCAAATTGCACCTTGTTTTAGAGATGAAGATGCTAGAGCAGATAGGAGTCCAGGAGAGTTTTATCAATTAGACTTAGAGATGTCTTTCGTTGAACAAGAGGATGTTTTCAATGTAGTAGAAACACTTTTAGTGAATACTTTTGAAAATTTTTCAAAAAAAAAATTATTAGAAAAAAAATTTCCAAGAATTCCTTACAAGGAATCTATGATCAAGTATGGAACAGATAAACCTGATCTTAGAAACCCTCTTATAATTAATGATATAACTGACATCTTTTTTAGGGACGATGTCAAATTTGAGATTTTTAAAAAATTAGTTAAATCTGGTTCTAAAGTAAGATGTATAATTACTAAAAATACAATAAATAAACCTAGAAGTTTTTTTGATGGGATTGACAAATGGGCCAAAGATCAAGGAGCATCTGGTATGGCTTACTTTACTTTTGAAAAAGATAAAGAAGTTTATGGTAAAGGACCTGTTGGAAAATTTTTTTCTAAAGAAGCATTAGAAGAATTAATGAAAAAAACAGGTGCTAACATAGGTGACAGTATTTTTTTTGCATGTAATAAAGAAAAAGATTTAGAGGCAATCACATCATTAGCTAGAAATAAAATTGCTAAAGATTTAGATTTAATAGATGAAAACATTTTTGCATTTTGTTGGATTGTCGACTATCCAATGTATGAGAGAGATGAAGTGACAAAAAAAATTAATTTTAGTCATAATCCATTCTCGATGCCTCAAGGAGAGATAGATAAAATTGATTTTGACAAACCCCTCGAAATTTTAGCTTATCAGTATGATATTGTGTGTAATGGAATTGAGCTATCCTCTGGTGCTATTAGAAATCATATTCCTGAATTAATGTACAAATTATTTTCTATAGCTGGATATGACAAGAACCAAGTAGATCAAAAATTTAGTGGGATGATAAATGCTTTGAATTATGGTGCACCTCCACATGGCGGTATCGCCCCAGGTTTAGATAGAATAGTTATGCTTTTAGCAAATGAAAAAAATATAAGAGAGGTTACCATGTTCCCAATGAATCAAAATGCTCAAGATTTGATGATGAATGCTCCTTCAGAAGTTAGCAATGATCAATTAAAAGAATTGAACATTTCTTTAAAAACGAAAAAATAGTTATTTTTTACCTTTCAGACTTATTTTTACGTCGGACAAATCCACTAGATTTTTTTTATAGTTATTTCTCACAAAGCCTTTGCTAGTCATATCCTTAACAATTTTTAATAGTTGATTTTGCTCTTCAGGATTTTTTTCATCCAAATTTGTATTTTCATTATTTCCTATAGCTGGTGTATGGGCTAAATCTTCTCTATTTTGATAAGAAATTGCTAATTCTCTAAATATATAATCTAAAATTGAAGTGGCGCTCAAAATTCGATCATTTCCATAAACCTTACCAGATGGCTCAAATTTTGTTCCGACAAACGCGTTAATAAATTCATCTAGTGGAACGCCGTATTGAAGTCCAAGTGATATGGCTATTGCAAAATTATTCATTAAGGCCTTAACTAACTCACCTTCTTTACTTGTATCAATAAAAATTTCACCAATCTTACCATCCTCATATTCTCCAGTATGTAAATAAACTTTATGATCACCTATTGTTGCTTTTTGAATATAGCCTTTTCTTCTATCAGGCATACTAAATCTTTTTTCATGTACATCTGAATTATTAGATGTTTTTTTAATTATTTTTTCTAAATTTCTTTGACTAGTTTGTTCGACATCAGATTTGATATCTACACTGGTATCTTTTAAGATTTTTTTGTTATTCGGGTCTAAACTTTTTGTTTTTCTATTATCAAGCTTAACATCTAATATTTCAAATTCCCCATCATCTCTTTTTTCTAAGTTTTTTAACTCTGTTTCATTTATACTATTTAAATGATGATTTACCTTAAAGGTGCAAGTATAATAAGTTTCGACTAAATATTTTGCCATAAAACCTCAATATAAAAAATAATTTGATTAAAGATTCAAATTATTTATATATTAAAACAAATTTTAGTCTAATTTATTTTATACAATTTTAAATTGAAAATAATTTAATTTTATATGTTGACACTTTTAAAAAAAATTTTCACTTGGTGGAATCGAGATACATTTGGGACAAGATTAAAAACAATTTTTTTTGGAAAATTTGTTGGTAAAGACGATTTTGGAAATAAATATTATGAAAGCAAAAAAGGTAAGAGATGGGTTATTTATGCAGATGAAATTGATGCAAGTAAAATACCTGTGGAGTGGTATTCATGGATGCACTTCACATCTAACAAAATTGAAAAAAATCATAAACTTGAAAAATATAGATGGCAAAAACCACATAAACCAAACCTAACAGGAACAGATTCTGCCTACTATCCAAATAAAAATAAAAATGTTAACGAAAAAAAATATAAAAGTTGGAAAAATTAAATTTAAATTTTTATTTTTAGTCCTATTTTTACTTTTAAATCCTAATACTAATTCGAGTTCAAGTTCTGACCTGGAAGGCTCTATAACTGAAATTAAAGTATTAGATAAGATAAGTTCAAAAAATATATTAGTGAAACTAAAGAACGGCGATGAAACTAGACATAAAGATCTTACTATAAAAAGTATGAAGTGTAAAAATTCAGAATTTGACGATAATCCTGAAATCACAGCTTATATTCAAGTGAAAGACTTAAGCAAAAAAGATAAAGATGATGTATTTGTGTTCAATGGCTGGATGTTTTCTTCGAGCCCATCGATAGCACCATTTGATCATCCAGTTTATGATATATGGCTTGTTAAATGTTATTAAAGAATTTTTTCATTATCAAGCCAACTCACATTAAAATCTGAATTTATAAACTTCTCATGATTGAGTAATTTTTTGTGTAAGGGTATAGTTGTTGTAATTCCATCAATTACAAATTCATCAAGAGATCTATTCATTCTTTGAATAGCCTCAGTTCTATTTCTTCCATGGCAAATCAGTTTGCAAATCAAGCTATCATAATATGGAGTAACCTTGTAACCTTGAAAAATTGCACCATCCACTCTTGTTCTAAATCCTGAAGGTTGATTACACATTGCGATAGTACCTGGAGAAGGCTGAAAATTATTTCTTGGATCTTCTGCATTAATTCTACATTCTATAGCGTGACCTCTTGGATTAACGTCTGACTGTGTTAATGCAGTCTCTCCTGTAAAAGCTATCCATATTTGTTCTTTGATAATATCTATGCCAGTAACCATTTCAGAAACAGGATGTTCTACTTGCACTCTCGTATTCATTTCTAAAAAGTAAAATTTTCCATCTTCATATATAAACTCTACAGTTCCAGCACCTTCATATCCAATTTTACTTACCATGTTGACAGTTTTTTCAAAAAGGTCTTTTCTAATTTCATCATTTAAAACTGGACTTGGAGTTTCCTCAATTAATTTTTGGTGTCTTCTTTGAACAGAACAATCTCTCTCATGCAAATGAATTGTCCTATTTTTTCCAGCCAATATCTGAACCTCAATATGCCTAGGATTTTGAAAAAATTTTTCTATGTAGACCTCGTCGTTACCAAAATATTTTTTTGCTTCTGATCTAGCAGTTGCAAATAATAAATCAAAATCTTCCTCATTGTGAACTATTTTCATCCCTTTTCCACCACCTCCACCAGAAGCTTTGATTAAGACTGGGAAACCAATTTTTTTTGAAAGTTCTTTTGCCTCGACTACATTCTTAACTCCACCTTCTGATCCTTCAATGACTGGTAGACCATTTTCTTCTGCAATTTTTTTAGCTTGAATTTTGTCACCCATCATTTCTATATGTTTTGATGAAGCACCAATAAATTTTATTTTATTTTCTTCTAACATTCTGGCAAAGTTTGCATTTTCTGATAAAAAACCATAGCCTGGATGAACAGCTTCAGCCCCTGTGAGATCTATAGCGGATAACAAAGCAGGTATATTTAAATAACTACTAGAAGGTTGGTGTGAGCCTATGCATACACTTTCATCAGCTAATTTTACATGCATGCTATTTCTGTCAACATCCGAGTGAACAGCAACAGTAGAAATTCCCCATTCCTTACATGCTCTTATTACTCTAACTGCAATTTCTCCACGATTTGCGATTAAGATTTTTTTAAACATTATTCTAGTATGATTAAGACTTGTCCAAATTCAACAGGTTGTCCATCATTCACCAAAATTTTTTTTACAACACCATTTGAAGTTGAGGGAACGTGATTCATTGTTTTCATAGCTTCAACAATCATTACCGTGTCTCCTTTTTTAATTTTTTTTCCAACTTCAACAAACTTTTTAGCTCCAGGTTCTGGCGCATGATACGCAGTTCCAATTATTGGAGATTTAATTTCTATACCTGAAATAATATCATCTGAAATATTTGCATCTGGCTTCGATGAAGAAACAAGATTTGGACTCGGAAAAGATTGACTGTTTACCGAGATACTATTTTTTGAAACTTTAATCTTTGTATCCTTAACTGTATATTCTAATTCAGTGAGTTTAAATTCATCTAAATATTCAGTTAATTCTTTAATTATTTTTTTATCAATTTTCATTTTTCAAGAGCTTTTGCATAGAAATTATGGCTAAAATATAACCATCTATACCTAAACCAAAAATTCCACCTGTAACTATATCACTTATAAGAGATTTTTGTCTAAATTCTTCTCTCTTGTATATATTTGATATATGTAATTCTATAATAGGTTTTTTAAATATATCTAAAGCATCTCTTATGGCAACCGATGTATGTGTGAAGGCAGCAGCATTAATTATAATTCCACTAAATTTTTTTCTGGATTCTTGAATTATATTCACCAATTCTCCTTCCACATTAGATTGAGCAAATTCTACTTTCAAACCTAATTCATTTGATTTTTTAGCGCAGATTTCTTTTAGTTCTTTAAAAGTTATTGAGCCATATTGTGATTGTTCTCTTTCTCCTAATAGATTAATATTTGGACCATTAATAATAATTATTTTATTATTCATTCAGCTTTTATATACGATGAAAAAAATAAAAAAAATAAAAATTAAAATAAATGGTAATTTTAAGTTTGTAAAAGACAACACAAATTTATCTGATCTTTTAAAAACTTTGAAAATACCATTAAAAAAAGTGGCAATTGAGTTAAATCAAGAAATATTGAATAAAAAAAAACTTAACAAACAAATTTTAAGAAATAATGATAAGATAGAAATAGTCCACTTCATTGGAGGAGGTTAGTTTGAAAAAAGATAAATTTATAATTGCAGGAAGAAATTTTAAATCCCGTTTGATTGTTGGGACTGGAAAATATAAAAGCATGTCCCAATGTGCTAAGGCAGTCAAGTTATCAGGTGCAAGTATAGTTACAGTTGCCGTAAGACGAGTTAACATAACTGACAAAAAAAAAGCCCTTTTAATGGATTATATTGATCCTAAGAAAATCACTTATTTACCAAATACCGCCGGATGCTTTAATTCAAAAGACGCATTGAGAACATTAAGATTGGCAAGAGAGATTGGGGGTTGGAAATTGGTAAAATTAGAAGTTTTGGGTGATAAGAAGAATTTATTTCCAGAAATGATTGAAACTCTAAAATCAACAGAGGTTTTATCTAATGAGGGATTTAAAGTTATGGTTTACTGCAATGATGACCCTTTAATGGCTAAAAGATTAGAAAATGCTGGAGCATGTGCAATTATGCCTTTAGCTGCTCCAATAGGTTCGGGTCTCGGTATACAAAATCAAACAAATATTAAAATAATTAGAAGACAAACAAAATTACCTTTAATTATTGATGCTGGTCTTGGTCAAGCATCAGATGCAACAATTGCAATGGAACTTGGATGTGATGGTGTCTTGGTTAATACTGCAATAGCTAAAGCTACAAAACCTTTTGATATGGCTCTTGCATTCAAGAATGCTGTAATAGCAGGAAGACAATCTTATCTTTCTGGAAGAATTCAAAAAAATTTGATGGGTAGTGCTTCATCTCCATCAAGAGGAATTATTTAGCTTTTTTATAAAATCTTTTTTTTTTAAAAGTTTTCTTTTTATATACTCTCTTATTTTTTAATTGAATTACATTTTCCTGTAATACAGTCTTATCTATATTTTTTAATTTTTCATAATGCTCTATTAGTTCAAGAGTTTTTTTTGATTTATTCTTTAAATCAATTATATATTCAGGTATAATCAAATTAGTATCAGTAATTATATCTATTTTCATTTTATTCTTTTTCTCAAAATATTTTAAATCTTCAATAAAATTTTCTTTTAAAAAATTTGAGATTTTTTCACATACCTTTAAAGTTACGTATTTTGCTTTATTTATAACTGTTTTAAGTTCAACTAATTTTAAAATTTTTAATGCAAAAGATTCGTCAGTAAGATTTATTTTCCATTTAACTGCACTTTCTCTCAACCTTTGTCTAGACATTTCTAGTAAACCAAAATTACTTATTCTTCCGATTTGAATTCTTGCTCTATCAGCCCTACATTTCTCTTTTAATCTTCTCTCTACTAATTTTCTATTCCCATAACTAAGCATATCTATAAAATCAATAATTATTAACCCTGATAAATCTCTAATTTTAATTTGTCTGGCAATTTCATCAGCTGCCTCAAGATTGGTGTCCAAAGCAGTACTTTCTACATTTTTTTGTCTTATTGAACTTCCTGAATTTATATCGATTGACACTAAAGCTTCTGTCGGGTTTACAACTAAGTACCCCCCAGATTTTAATTTTATTTCTGTTTCGAATATTTGATTTAGCTTCTGTTCAATTCCCTCCTCAATGAACAATGGATTTTTACCTCTATACTTTTTAATTTTTTTTACATGTGAAGGCATCATCATTTTCATAAAATTTTGTGCTTTTTTATAACCTTCATTTCCCTCAACAAATATGTTTTGGGTATTTTCATCGTACATATCTCTAAGTGTTCTTTTTATAATTTCACTTTCTTGATGTATCAGAGAGGGTGCAATAGAATTAATTGCATTTTCTTTTATTTGATTCCAAGTATTTATTAATGTTTTTAAATCATGGTCGATTTCATTTTTTGTTTTATTGCTTCCGGCTGTTCTAACTATTAATCCCATTTCTTTTGGTATTTCAATTTCGTTAAGTATTGATCTAATTTTTTTTCTATCAGCCGGGTTAAATATTTTTCTAGATATTCCCCCTCCTTTAGGGGTATTAGGCATCAAAACAATATATTTACCTGCTATAGATATAAAAGTGCTTAAGGCAGCTCCTTTTTGACCTCTTTCATCTTTTATAACCTGAACAAGTATTACTTGATTAGGTTTGATTACTTCCTGAATCTTATACCTTTTAAATTTTGTTTTATTATTAATTTTTTTATCTTTAAAATCTTCGATATTTTCTTTTTCATCTTGATTTTTTATCTCAATGGGATCCTCTAATTCTAAATTTCCTTCCGCAATACGCTCCTCTTCTTTTTCCTCTACTTTTTTTGATAATTCTTCTCGAGCTTTTTCTTCCTCCAATTTAATTATTTCAAGATCACTTCTAGGAATTTGATAGTAGTCTGACTGAATGTCATTAAAAGACAGAAAGCCATGTCTTTCTCTTCCAAAGTCTACAAATGCAGCTTGTAAAGAAGGCTCAATTCTACTTACCTTACCTAAATAAATGTTATTTTTTATTAAATTATTTTTTAAACCCTCGTACTCGTAATCCTCAATATTATCATTGGATTTAAGTACAACTCTAGTTTCATTTGGATGCGAAGCATCAATATATAAATTTTTATCCATAATTTTTGCTTTAATTTTTTAATTGAATAGTTCATTATAAATTTTGTGTATTCTTTATGCCATATCTTTAACAAATTCCCGTATATAATGGAATTAAAATGAGTAAAATTTTAAAAAAAATATTTATTGGTATTATTGGTATTTCATTATTTACCTTTACTTTAATGATGGTTATTTTGTGGAATTTTTCAAATAATATCCCTGACTATAAGTTTTTAAAGAACTATAAACCACCAGTATCGAGCAAAGTGTATTCAGGAAATGGTGAATTAGTATCTGACTTCTCAAAAGAAAAAAGAATATTTGTTCCTTATAGTTCCATTCCACAAAAAGTCATTAATGCTTTTTTATCTGCCGAAGATAAAAATTTTTTTTCACATCCTGGCGTGGATGCAAAAGGAGTTCTTCGAGCAACTATTAACAATATCAGCAATATATTGTCCTCAAAAAGATTAGAAGGAGCGTCTACAATTACTCAGCAAGTAGCAAAGAATTTTTTATTAACTAACGAAGTAAGTTTAAATAGAAAAATTAAAGAGGCAATACTTGCATTTAGAATTGAACGAGCACTTTCGAAGGAGAGAATACTTGAGTTATATTTAAATCAAATCTATTTAGGAAGTGGTGCATATGGAGTAGCGGCAGCTAGTTTAGAATATTTTGATAAATCAATAAAAGAATTAAATTATGTTGAGTCTGCGATGCTAGCAGCATTACCTAAGGCACCAAGTAAATATAACCCGTATCGTAATTCAGAATTAGCTAAATTTAGACGAGATTTAGTATTAAAAAATTTATTAGAAAATAATTTTATTAACGCAAATCAATATAAAAATTTTAAATCTCAAAAAATCCAACTTAAAAAAGCGAAAAAAATTTTTTTAGAGGATGCTCAATATTACATTGAGGATGTTAGAAAAAATGTAATTGAAAACTTAACTTACGAAAAAGTTTATAAACAAGGATTTAATATCAATACGCCTATTAATCTAGAATTACAAAAAATTGCTACTGAGTCACTTAGGCAAGGATTAATTGAGTACGATAAAAGAAAAGGTTGGAGAGGTCCAATCATGAATAGAAAACTTAGCAAAAATTGGTTTAATGATCTTGATAAGTACGAAATAGAAAAATCGATAAATTGGAAAATAGCGATAGTAAAAAAAGTAAATAAATTTTCTGCCGAAGTAGAAACTAAAGATAAATTAAAAGGTGTTATAAAATATCAAGATATAACTTGGACTAAAAAAGAATTTGAAAATTTATTAAAAGTTGGAGATGTTGTGTTCGTCAAGCAAGTTTCAGAAAATAATTTTAGTCTTAAACAAATTCCAAAAATTAATGGGGGTATCGTTGTCATGGATCCTTATACTGGAAGAGTAATGGCTATTTCAGGAGGGTTTAGTTTCAAAAATAGTGAGTTTAATAGAGCTTCACAAGCCTTGAGGCAACCAGGGTCAGCCTTTAAACCTTTTGTATATGCTCTAGCTTTGGAAAATAATTTCACCCCTTCGTCTTTAGTTTTAGATGCACCTTTAGTTTTAGATCAAGGGTCAGATTTAAAAATGTGGAAACCTGAAAATTATGGAAAAAAATTTTATGGGCCTTCTACTTTAAGAGTAGGTTTAGAAAAATCTAGAAATTTGATGACAGTCCGAATTGCACAAAAAATAGGTGTAAAAAATTTGGCTAAATTTTCCAAAAATCTTGGTATATATGATGAACCTGATGAACTGTTATCTATATCCTTAGGTTCTGCAGAAACTACTTTATTAAAACTTACTTCTGCTTATTCTGCTTTTGTCAATGGAGGCAAGTTAGTAACACCAATTTTAATTGATCGTATTCAAGATAGTGAGGGAAACACAATTTTAAACAATGAAAAAAGAATCTGTGGCAATTGTGAAATGATCTCATTTACTGGAAGTGCTTATCCTGAAATTAAAGATACTTATAAACAAATTTTCTCACCTCAAACAGCTTATCAAGTTACGTCATTATTAGAGGGAGTAGTTAAAAGAGGAACTGGAAAAAAATTAAGAGATCTTAACTTAAATTTAGCAGGCAAAACTGGTACAACGAACGAAAATACTGACACATGGTTTATTGGTTTTACATCGAACTTGGTTATAGGTGTTTATGTAGGCATGGATAATCCAGAACCCTTAGGTAAGTTTGAAACAGGTTCAAAAACAGCTTTACCTATATTTAAAAAATTTGTTGAAACAGCTGTGAAGAAATCGGATGCGAGACCTTTTAAGGTATCAAAAGACATTACAATGATGGTAGTTGATCATTTAACTGGTCAAAAAGCTAAATTTACATCAAAGAATACAATTCTGGAGGCTTATAAAAGCAAAAATGTAGTTGATGGTAAAATATTATATTCAAATAATAATAGATTAGACACTAATAATATATTAAGGTTTTATTAATGGATTCAAAATACTTAGATTTTAAAAGAGATATTGAAAAGATTAATCGAAGAGTGAAGGAGTATCTTTGAAAAGAATGATATCTATAAAAAATTAGAAATTCATAACAAAAAAATACTTGATGTAAATTTTTGGAAAGATAAATCAAACTCTCAGAAAGTTATCAAAGAAAAAAAATTGTATGAAGAATTAGTAAGTTCTTACGAAAAATCTATCAATAATTTAAAAGACTTTGATGAACTAAATAAATTAGCTATCGAAGAAAGAAACACAAATTTTCAAAATGAATTATTAAAAAATATTAAAGGTTTAAAAGAATTAGTAAAAAAAAATGAGATAAGATGTTTTTTATCAAGAGAGGCAGACTCCTTTGATTGTTATATAGAGATTCATGCAGGTGCGGGTGGTACAGAGAGTCAAGATTGGGCAGAAATGTTGAGAAGAATGTATCTAAAATGGTCTGTTCAAAAAAAATTTAAGTCAAGTTTGATTAGTGAACACAAAGGTGATGAGGCTGGAATTAAATCATCTACAATTAAAATTGAGGGAGATTATATTTTTGGTTGGTTAAAAAAAGAGTCAGGTATTCATAGACTGGTCAGAATCTCGCCATTTGACTCTGGTGCTAGAAGACACACAAGTTTCGCAAGTGTTTGGGTTTATCCAGTCGTAGATGAAAACATCAATATAGAAATATTGGATAAAGATTTAAGAATTGATACTTATCGTTCAAGTGGAGCAGGCGGACAACATGTTAATACCACAGATAGCGCTGTAAGAATTACTCATTTACCTACAAAAATTGTTGTTCAGTGCCAAAATGAGAGATCTCAACATAAAAATAAAGAAACATGTTTAAATATGCTTAAAGCAAGACTTTATGATTTTGAAATAAAAAAAAAAGAAAAAGAAAATCAAAGTCATGAATCTACAAAATCAGAAATTGGATGGGGTCATCAGATTAGATCTTATGTTTTACAACCTTATAGACTTGTTAAGGACAACAGGTCAAATCATGAAAGTTCAGATCCAGATAAAGTGTTAAACGGAGATATTGATCAGTTTCTTGAGAAATCAATGTATCAAGATATATGAAAATAATTTTAAAAATTACAATAATATTTACCTTAGTTATAATTATATTTTTAACTTATTTTAGTTTGGTAGGCATTGAAACAGATCAATTTAACAATCAAATAAAAAGTAAATTAACAAGTATAAATAAGAATCTCGACCTTGAACTAAAGCAAGTAAACTTAAAGCTTAACCCATTAAAATTAAAAATAAATGTAAAAATTTTAGGCTCGAAAATTAAAAATAAAAAAAAGGTCTTAGAAACTGAAAGTATTAAAACTAAAATATCATTAATTTCTTTTTTTAAAAACGAATTTGTGATTAAAAATCTCAATATTTCAACTAAGTCTATAAATATTAAAGATTTAATATCATTTACAAGAACTTTTTATGACAACCCAAAAATAATAATTCTAGAAAAACTTCTTCAAATTAACGGTTTTGTTGTAGCAGATTTGAAAATTAATTTTGATAATAAAGGCAATATAAAAAATAATTATTTTGTAAAAGGATATGTAAAAGATGCAAAATTAAGTTTATTTAGAGATCATAAAGTACATGATTTAAATTTTGTATTTAAAGTTGAAAAAGATAATTTAGAAATTCAAGATAGTAAATTTATATTGAATGATATAAATTTTATATCAGATACAATAAATATAAAAAAAATTAAAAGAAGATATACATTAAAAGGAAATCTCAACAATAATATTGTTGAGTTGGACAATAAAACTCTTGCTTTGTTTGAAGAAAAAATTTTCCCAGATTTGGGTATTGAAAAAATAATTTTTGGCTCGAAAAATGAATTTTCATTCGATTTAGATAAAAATTTTAAAATTTCAAATGAGTATATACTTTCTTATATTGACATTAAAAAATTTCAAATAACAAACAATTTTAAATTAAAAAATGTTTTCCCAAAAATTAATGATAAAATTTTCATTGAAAATAATAATCTAAAAATAGAATATAATAAAAATAATCTTTATATTGAGGGAAAGGGTGATATTTATCTGCAAAATAATAAAGATTATATTGATTTTAAAGTTGAAAAAAAAAATCAATTAATAAATTTTGAGGGTTTGATAAAATTAGATAAAGATCCTTTCATCATAAATTTCTTAAACTTTGAAAAAGATCAAAATTATGAGACAAAAATTAAATTTAATGGATATAGGGACGCAACAAAAAAAATTTTTCTAAACTCGATTAGGCTCGATGAAAATAAAAACACTATTGAGGCAAAAAATATCCAACTTTCCTCTAAATTTAAGATAAAAAGTATTAACAATATTAATGCTGATTATGTAGACATCCAAGGTCAACAAAATATTTTTAACATAAAAAAAACTAATAATAAATATGTACTACAGGGCAGTGCTTTCAATGGGGATAGCCTAATTGAAAATATTTTGGTTGGTGATGAGAATAAAGATTATTTTAACGAAGATTTTGAATTAATTTTAAAAATTAAAAATGTTCGTTTAGATAGCGAGTTTAATTTAAAAAATTTATCCGGTAATTTAAAATTTAAAAAACAAAAATTGTTTGAAGGAAATCTCAAAGGAGATTTTACAAACCAAAAAGAGATGAAATTTACAGTTATTACGAAAGATAATAAAACTATTACTACTTTATTTTTAGATTTTGCTAAACCAATAGTTAAAAAATATAAATTTATTAAAGGGTTTGATGATGGGATTTTAGACTTTTACAGTATTAAAGATGGTGATGTTGCGAATTCTACTCTAAAAATCTATGATTTTAAGTTAAAAGAACTTCCTACTTTAACTAAATTACTAACTCTTGCTTCTTTACAAGGTATTGCCGATATTTTGTCTGGTGAGGGAATAAGATTTGATGAATTTGAGATGAAGTTTGAAAATAAAAAAAGGTTAATGACTATAAATGAAATCTATGCAATAGGACCTGCGATATCTGTATTGATGAATGGGTATGTTGAAAAAGATAAGTTGATAAGCTTGAGGGGAACATTAGTTCCAGCAACTACAATTAATAAAGTAATAGGGACTATCCCTGTTTTGGGGAAAATATTAGTTGGCTCGAAAACTGGGGAGGGTGTTTTTGGTGTAAGTTTTAAAGTTAAAGGTCCACCTAAAAATTTAGAGACATCTGTTAATCCGATTAAGACTTTAACCCCAAGATTTATAACAAGAACTCTAGAAAAAATTAAAAAAAATTAACTCAATTGAATTCTAATATGTCTTTTTTTTCCAATCGATAATTTAATATAGTTATTTTTAAAAATTTTATCTGAAATCATAAATTTTTCATCCTCAATAATATGATTATTTATTTTTACTGCTTTTCCTTTAATCAATCTCCTCACCTCACTTTTTGATTGCTCAAATTTTGCCAAAACAACTAAATCAATAATATTTATATTTTCATTCAATATTCTTTTACTTAATTTAATTGACGGAAGACTTGAACCTGAAGAGTTATCTGAAAATACTTCTTTTGCGATTTTTTCTGATTTTTGTGACTCTTTTTTACCATGAAGCATTTCAGTTGTTTTATTTGCAAGTAAAATTTTTAACTGATTTACATTTTGGTCACTAAAATTTTCAATTTCTTCAGTTTCAATATCCGTGAAAAATTTTAAGAATTTTTTTACATCTCTATCATCTGTATTTCGCCAAAATTGCCAATAGTCGTATGGTGAAAGAAATTTTTTATCAAGCCAAACCGCGCCATTAGCAGTTTTACCCATTTTGGCTCCACTTGCTAAAGTAATTAATGGCGTGGTTAAACCAAAAGCTTCTTTATCAGAATGTTTTTTGATTAAATCAACACCATTAATTATATTTCCCCACTGGTCTGACCCACCTATTTGCAATATGCAATCTTCTTTATTGTTTAATTCTAAAAAATCGTATGCCTGAAGTATCATATAATTGAATTCCATGTAACTCAATGACTGCTCTCTGTCCAAACGTGTCTTAACACTATCAAATGAAAGCATTTTATTTATAGTGAAATGTTTACCAATTTTTCTTAAAAAATTAATATAATTAAGGTTCTTTAACCATTTATAATTATCCACAAATATAGGTTTTGTTTTCTTATTTTTTTTATCTAAAAATTTTTCTAATATTTTTTTAATATTTTTTGAATTTTTTAAAATCTCTTTTTCAGATAGTAATTTACGTGTCTTATCTTTTCCAGATGGGTCCCCAATTCTTGTGGTGCCCCCTCCTAATAAAACTATTGGTCTGTGACCATGCTTTTGAAGAAGCCTTAAACACATTATTTGAAGTAAACTACCCACATGAAGACTTTCAGCAGTGCAATCAAAACCTATATATGCAGAAATTTTTTTCTTGTCTAGTAACTCTGAGAGGTCATTCTCACTAGTACATTGATAAAAAAAACCTCTTTCTTTAAATTCTTTTAAAAATTTATTCATAAGCTTATAGTCTTACAATATACAAATTTTTTTAAAAAAAAATAAGAATGGGTAAGTTATATACAGCATTAGGATTAATGAGTGGAACTTCAATGGATGGAGTAGATGCATCTATTATAAAGTCTGATGGTGAACGAGTATATTCAGCTTTATTTGACAGGTATTTTGAGTATGGAGATAAAATAAGACAAAAAATACTTGATATTAGAGCAAAAATTTTAGTTCCAGATCACCTTATCAAACATGAAAGTGAAATTAAAGATATCGAAAGAGAAATTACACTCTTCCACTCAAATATAGTTAAGGAAATTTTAAACAATAATAAAATAGATGTAGATCTATTAGGTTTTCACGGACAAACGATATTTCACGACAGTAAAAAAAAAATTACTAAACAATTAGGTGATGGGAAACTTTTATCACAATTAACAAAAAAAAAGGTAGTTTATAATTTTAGACAAAACGATCTAAAAAATGGAGGTCAAGGTGCTCCATTAACACCAATTTTTCATAACTTAATTGCAAATAAATATTTGAAAGAAAAATTTGATAAATCTTATTCTGTTAATTTTGTTAATATAGGAGGAATTTCAAATATTACACAAACAGTTAAATGGGATGAATTAGATAAAAAAAAAGATTATATAAAAGCATGTGATATAGCTCCAGGAAATTGTTTGATAGATGAGTGGGTTAGAAAAAAATCAAAAAAGAAATATGATATTGGTGGAACACTAGCAAGTATTGGCAAAACAGATGAATTAATTCTAAATCAAGCTTTAGAAAATTTTAATATTGGTCCACCTTATAAAGACTCATTAGATATAAAAGATTTTGATATATCTTTTGCAAAGGGTCTTTCTTTAGAAGATGGAACATCGACATTAGCAGATTTTACATCATCACAAATTTCAAAAGCCCTAAAATATTTTAAAGACTCAGAAAAAAATACAATATTTTTGGTTTGTGGTGGAGGTAGAAAAAATAAATATTTAATGAAATCAATCTTAAGATCATTTGATATTATTAAAGACTCAAAAAAAATAAACTTTTATCCTGTTGAAGAGTATGGCATTGACGGTGACTTTGTAGAGTCTCAAGCTTTTGGATATCTTGCAATAAGATCTATTTTGAAATTACCAATTTCTTTTCCTAATACAACTGGATGTAAAAAACCAATTTCTGGAGGTGAAATAGTTAAGAACTTTTAATATAAAGCAGTCTCTTTTTTAATGTATTTATCTAAAACTTTAACTAAATTGGTCTCATTTTTCGAAAAAAAATGATTAGCATCTTGAACAGCTTGAAATTCAACCTTTATACCTTTTTGATTACTCAGTCTCTTATTTAATTCATTAACATAATCAACTGGTACAAGTTCATCTTTTTTTCCATAAACCATTAATCCAGATGTAGGACAGGGTGATAAAAAAGAAAAATCATAAACATTTGGCTGAGGTGATATTGCAATAAATCTGTTTATTTCTGGTCTTCTCATTAAAAGTTGCATTGCAATTAATGAGCCAAAAGAAAAACCAGAAACCCAACATTGTGAATTATCAAAATTTTCTCTTTCTAGCCAATCTAATGCAGCAGCTGCATCAGCAAGTTCACCTTGTCCATTATCAAATTCTCCATCACTTTTTCCAACACCTCTAAAATTTACACGACAAACTGAGAAGTTGTTATCCATAAAAGAGTGAAAAGTTTCCACAACAACTTTATTATTCATCGTTCCTCCATACTGGGGATGTGGTTGTAATATTAATGCGATTGGTGAGGTACTTTTTTTACTTTTAAAATATTTAGCTTCGAGTCTTCCAGCTGGACCAGGAATAAAAATTTCTAAAATTTTATTATCCATAATTGTTAATGATAACTATTATCAAAAAAAAATTAGACATATCACATGTGCGTGACAAAATGTTATTTTTTTTTGTTATCAGATACTTGACTAATTTAGTCAGGTTTATATATATCCTTGAAAAATAAGGACTTATGAAACTAACATCTAAAGGCAGATATGCTGTAATGGCTTTAGTGGACCTGGCAAAGTTTAATGATATTAATCCAGTATCTCTAAGAGACATATCATTAAGACAAGGTATTTCCCTTGATTATTTGGAACAAATTTTTTCTAAACTAAGAAAAAAAGCAATTGTTCAAAGTGTTAGAGGAAATCAAGGTGGCTATGTTTTAAATAAAAAAGCCAATGAAATAAAACTTACTAACATTTTTGATGCTGTAGATGAAAAAGTAAAGACAGTACAGTGCAAAAAAGAGTCAAAAAAAGGCTGTAATGGAAAACTTACAAAATGTTTGACTCATAATTTATGGGATGAGCTTGAAAACCATATTAATGATTTTTTTGAGAAAAAAAGTTTAGAAGATTTAATTAAAGATAATACTGAGAGAAGAATTTGAAAATGGATACTAGAGAAAAGGATATAGAAAAGTTAAAAGATTATAAATACGGTTTTACCACTGACATAGAAAATATCAAAGCTCCTAAAGGTTTGAATGAAGACGTAATAAAGTTTATTTCTAATATAAAAAAAGAGCCACAGTGGATGTTAGACTTTAGATTAAAAGCTTTTGAACGATTAAAACTTTTAAAAGAACCTAATTGGCAAAAACCAAAATACCCTAAAATTGATTATCAAGACTTATATTACTACTCAGCACCAAAAAGTATGAAGGACAAACCAAAAAGTTTAGACGAACTTGACCCTAAACTTTTAGAGACTTATAAAAAACTTGGGATTCCATTACAAGAACAAGCCAGACTAAACGGAATTGCTGTCGATGCTGTATTTGACTCTGTTTCAGTAGCAACTACTTTTAAGGGTGAATTGACTAAACATGGAATAATTTTTTGTTCAATGTCAGAGGCTATTCAAAAACATCCGGATCTAGTAAAAAAATATTTAGGAACTGTAATACCAGTTACTGATCATTTCTTTGCCACACTAAATTCTGCTGTTTTCACAGATGGATCATTTGTTTATATTCCTGAAGGTGTTAAGTGTCCAATGGAACTATCGACTTATTTTAGAATTAATGCATCAGAGACAGGACAGTTCGAAAGAACATTAATTATTGCTGATAAAGGCAGTTACGTAAGTTACCTCGAGGGATGTACTGCTCCAATGAGAGATGAAAACCAATTACATGCAGCGAATGTAGAATTAATTGCCTTAGACGATGCAGAAATAAAATATTCAACAGTACAGAATTGGTATCCAGGCGATGAAAACGGCAAGGGAGGAATTTATAATTTTGTAACTAAAAGAGGCTTATGTAAGGGAAAAAATTCTAAAATTTCTTGGACACAAGTTGAAACCGGTTCAGCTATAACCTGGAAATATCCAAGCTGTATATTAAAAGGTGATAATTCAATTGGTGAATTTTATTCTATAGCAATCACAAATAATCATCAAAAAGCAGACACTGGAACAAAAATGATTCATCTAGGAAAAAATACCAAAAGTAAAATTATTTCCAAAGGTATAAGCGCCGGATTTTCAGACATGACTTACAGAGGTTTAGTGGATATTAATTCAAAAGCTAAAAATTCTAGTAACTATACACAATGTGATTCTTTATTAATGGGTAACAAGTGTGGTGCGCACACAGTACCCTATATAAAAAATAAAAATTTTGATTCAAATATTGCACATGAAGCTACAACATCAAAAATTAGCGAAGAACAATTACATTATTGTCAACAAAGAGGACTTAATCCTGAGGAAGCTGTAGGATTAATTGTTAATGGTTTTTGCAAAGAAGTACTACAACAATTACCAATGGAGTTTGCAGTGGAAGCTCAGAAGCTTGTAGGTATTAGCTTAGAGGGGAGTGTTGGTTAATGCTTAAAATAAACAATTTAAATGCCAATGTTGAAAATAAATCTATATTGAAGGAATTTTCTTTAAATATAAATCCTGGCGAAGTTCATGCAATTATGGGTCCTAACGGGTCAGGAAAAAGCACATTATCTAATATTCTATCAGGAAAAAAAGGGTACGAGGTATCAGGTGAAATTTTATTTGAAAATAAAAATTTATTTGATCTTGAGACAGAAGAAAGAGCGCATAAAGGAATATTTTTAGCTTTTCAATATCCTTTAGAAATTCCAGGAGTAAATACAAATATATTTTTAAAAACATCACTGAACGCAATTAGAAAAGCACGTGGAGAAAAAGAATTAGATGCAATTGAGTTTTTAAAGCTTGTTAAACAAAAAGCTAAAGAATTAAAATTTGATGAGGAAAAACTTAACAGACAATTAAATGTTGGATTTTCAGGTGGAGAAAAAAAGAAGAATGAAATTTTACAAATGTCTATGTTGGCTCCAAAATTATCTATTTTAGATGAGACAGACTCAGGTTTAGACATAGATGCTTTAAAAATAGTAGCTGATGGAGTTAATACTTTAAGAAACAAAAATAATTCTTTTTTAATAATTACTCACTATCAAAGGTTACTAGATTACATAAAACCTGATTTTGTTCATGTCTTAATGAATGGAAAAATAATTAGATCTGGTGGCCCAGAACTAGCAATTGAATTAGAGAAAAAAGGATACGAAAGTTTTAATTAAATGAGCGATCAATTACAGTCAGATTTTGATAAACTGGTAAAAACTTCAAAATTTTCTAGTGAAGAAATTAAGTTTAAAAAAAATTTTTTAAATAATTTTATAAAAAACGGTTTTCCAAATAGAAAGCAAGAAGATTGGAAGTTTTTAGATATTAGTCAAATTATAAAAAAGAATATTAGCGATTTAAGTTTTTTCAATGATTATTCACAATCAAATA
>CACNIF010000003.1 GCA_902620465.1 uncultured Pelagibacteraceae bacterium | reverse complement strand
TTACTATTGATGGAAATGATTTGATACCTGTTCAAGTTGATGGAGATAATTTTGGTTCATATAAAAAAATTCATTTAAATCTATCAAATAAAAAAGTGAATTTTCTTGTAAAATAATTATTTTACTCTGCCATAAATATCTTGATATCTCACTATATCTGTTTCTTTTAAAATCGAGCCTACTTGAGCTTCAATTATTTTAACTGGTTTTTTATAGGGATTTTCTATTCTATGGATTGCACCTAGTGGAATAAAAATAGTTTCATCAGGTTTCATTGTAAAATATTTCTTATTCAAAGTAATTTTAGGTTTACCATGAGTAACTACCCAATGTTCAGCTCTATGATGATGTTTTTGAAGACTTAATATACCTTTGGGTTTTACATATAATTCTTTAATTAAGAATTCCTTACCATTAAATAGATTTACATAACTACCCCAAGGTCTATGAAATACATTCTTCTTTTTAAAATAATGTCTTTTATTTCGTCCGTACATCTTACAGATTTCTTTCCAAGATCCTAAATCAGACCAAGGAATATCTAATTTGATAGCATTTATATCTTTGGTTTTTTCTAATATTGCATAGTCAAAAGACTTGGCTTTTGCTTTTGTGAAAGATTGTTTGTTTAAATAATATACATTACTTTTATATTTTGCTTTTAATACTGCTTTATTACAATTTCGATAAATATTTGGTTGGTATTTCTTAAAATTATTTATTATTGAGTCTTTTCTCAAATAAAACATTCCAGAATTCCAATAACCTTTTTTACTAATTATTTGTTTAGCTTTAGCCTTTTTGGGTTTTTCTACAAATCTAGTTACTTTGTTACTTTTTGTTAAAAAATAACCAAATTCACTTGAGGGCATTTTGGGTTTAATCCCAAAAATAAAGATATTGTTTTGAGTAAGTTTCTTTTGATTTTTTTTGATAGCTTTATTGAATAAACCAACTTTTTCTATCAAATGATCAGCAGCCAAAAACATTAATGGTTGTTTGATTGGAATGTCTTTAATTAAAGCCGTACTTAATATAGCGGGTGCAGTATTTCTTTTTGCTGGCTCTAAAACTATCTTAAATTTTCTTATTTTGTGTTTCTTTAGATGCTGTTTTACTTGTCTTAAATATTTTGCATTGGTGCTTATAATTGGAGCATCAAATATAGGTGCTTTAACTCTCTCTAAAGTTTTACCCAATAAAGTCCAATTACCAAAATCGATAAATTGTTTTGCTTGATGTTTTTTAGCTTTAGGCCAAAGTCTTGTTCCAGCGCCACCACATAAAATAACAGGGCGAATTTTCATCAAATTTTCGAATATTCCTTAACTTCTTTTTTCTTACCTGGATGTGTTGGTGCTCCTAAACTTGCTGGTCCAACTGTTTGAGCATATTTCCAAAGAGTTCCTGAACCAAAATCAGATTTTCTAGCCTTCCATTTTCTTCTTCTTGAAGCTAGTTGTGATTTAGTTAAGCGAACATTAATCGTTCCCTTTTTAGCATCAATATCAATAACATCGCCATTACGTAAAAGAGCAATCGGTCCACCTAAAGCAGCCTCTGGTCCAACGTGGCCAACACAAAAACCTCTAGTTGCTCCTGAAAATCTTCCATCAGTAATTAAAGCAACTTTCTCGCCTTTTCCTTGACCATAAATTGCACCAGTTGTTGAAAGCATTTCTCTCATACCTGGTCCACCTACTGGACCTTCGTATCTAATAATAATTACATCACCATCTTTATATTTTCTACTTTGTACTGCTTTCATTGCACTTTCTTCATTATCAAAACATCTTGCTCTTCCTGTAAATTGTAATTTTTTTAGTCCTGCAATTTTAACAATTCCACCTTCTGGAGCTAAATTACCTTTTAAACCTACTACACCACCATCTGGTGATAAGGGTTTGTTGTAAGCTCTTAATACTTTTTGTTTTGGATTAAACTTAATTCCCTTTAAATTTTCTTTCATTGTTTTACCTGTAACTGTCATACAATCACCATGAATATAACCACCATCGTATAAAGTTTTTAAAAGCATCGGCACACCACCTGCTAACCACATATCCTTTGCAACATATTTTCCACCTGGTTTTAAGTCTGCAAGATAAGGCGTTCTTTTAAATATTTTTGCAACATCCATTAAATCAAATTTTATTCCTGCTTCATTTGCAATAGCTGGCAAATGTAATGCAGCATTAGTTGAACCTCCAGTTGCAGCTACAATTGTTGCAGCATTTTCTAATGCTTTTCTTGTTACAATATCTCTTGGTTTAATTTTTTTAGCTAATAATTCCATAACCATTCGGCCACTCGCTTTTGCATACTTGTCTCTTTCTTCGTATGGTGCAGGTGTTCCCGCAGAATAAGGTAATGCTAAACCAATAGCCTCAGACACACACGCCATCGTATTAGCAGTAAATTGACCTCCGCAAGCTCCAGCTGTAGGACAAGCAACTAATTCTAACTTCCTTAATTCTTTTGCTGACATTTGTCCTGAGGAATGTTTTCCAACAGCTTCAAAAACATCAACTACAGTTACATCTTTACCTTTATATTTTCCTGGTAGTATTGAACCACCATAAATAAATACACTTGGTACATTCAGTCTAACCATCGACATCATTAAACCTGGCAAAGATTTATCACAACCTGCGATACCTACTAATGCATCGTAACAATGACCTCTAACCGTTAATTCAGCGCTATCTGCTATCACTTCTCTTGAAATTAATGAAGATTTCATTCCCTCGTGACCCATTGCAATACCATCAGTGACTGTAATTGTACAAAATTCTCTAGGTGTACCACCAGAGGCTCTTACACCCTTTTTAACTGATTGAGCTTGTCTCATTAGAGCTATGTTACAAGGTGCAGCTTCATTCCAAGTTGAGACAACACCAATAAATGGTTTTGAAACATCTTTTTCAGTTTCACCCATAGCATAATAGAATGATCTGTGAGGGGCTCTATCAGGACCAAGAGATGTATGTCTACTTGGTAGTTTTTTCTTATTAAATTTCCGCATTATAAACTTTCAATTGTTAAAGATATCTTTTTAATATCATCTTTCAAGTTACTATAGTTAGTTTTTTCTTGTTCAACAATATTTTTTGGTGCTCTATCAACAAAACTTTTATTCGATAATCGTTGCGATATCTTGTCTAAATCATCTTGATGTTTTCTTTGTCGTTTTAATAAATTTTCTTTAATTAAATTTAAGTCAACATTTTCATCAAAATAAATCTTAAAAATATCACCTGAAATAATCATTGTTGCAGATGGTTTATTTTGATCTTTATCAAAAAAATTGTTTATACGCCCAAGTTTTTTCAAAATTGTCTCATTATTATTCATTAATGACCTATTTTTTTTTGCTATTTTGTTTATTGATATATCTACAAAAGATCCAGGACTAACATTAAGCTCATTTTTAAAAGACCTTAATTCAGAAATAATATCTATGATTTTTTCAACATCTTTTTGAGACTGATCTTTTTTAATTTTTGCAGATGGCCAATTCTTATACATCAGAAAATTCTTATTTGATTTATCGAATTTATTTTTGAGCCATATTTCTTCAGTAACGAATGGTATGAAAGGATGTAGCATTACTAATATTTGTTTAAACACATAGGCGGATACCTCTTTTACCTCTTTTTGAGCTTTTTTGTCCTCTGAATAAAGAATTGTTTTAGAAAGCTCAATATACCAATCACAATATGAATGCCATGCAAATTGATATGCATTTTTTGCTGCCTCATCAAATCGATAGTCCTCAATATTTTTTTGAATTTTATTTTTAACTTCTATTAATTCAGAATATATCCATTTATTAATATTTAGTGTTGTTTTTGGAGTTTTATCGGTTTTATTGAAATCACATTTATTTGTGATTAAAAAATTATTTGCATTCCATAATTTATTTAAAAAGTTTCTGTAACCTTTAACTCTATCTTCTGAAAGTTTTACATCAGTTCCTGGAGAGGCCATAGATAATAAAGTAAATCTTAATGCATCTGCACTATATTTTTCAATTATATCTAAAGGATCAATAACATTGCCTTTTGATTTAGACATTTTTTGTCCCTTTTCATCTCTGACTAAAGCGTGCACATAGATATCTTTAAAAGGTTCTTTGTTTAAAAATTCCATGCCGAACATAATCATTCTAGCCACCCAGAAAAAAATAATGTCAAAGCCAGTGACTAAAACAGTAGTTGGATAAAATTTTTTAACAAACTCTTTTTCATCTGGCCATCCTAAAGTAGCAAAAGGCCATAAACCTGAAGAAAACCATGTATCTAAAACATCAGGATCTCTGATTAATTCAACATCTTTTTTATAATGTTTTTTTGCTAACTTTTTTGCTTCTCTCTCATTTATAGCTACAAAAATTTTTTTATCGGGTCCGTACCATGCCGGTATTTGATGTCCCCACCAAAGCTGTCGAGAAATACACCATGGCTCTATATTGTTCATCCATTGAAAATAAGTTTTAGACCAATTACCAGGAAAGAAATTTGTTTTTTTTGTTTTAACAATTTTTTTTGCTTTGATAGCTAATTTTTTTGCATCAACAAACCACTGCTCTGTTAGAAAAGGTTCTATTATAGAATTTGATCTATCCCCATATGGAACTTTGTTTTTTATATCTTCTTCTTTTACAAAAAAATCTTTTTCTTTAAGCTCGTTAAGTAATTTTTTTCGAGCATCAAATCTATCTAAACCGATATAATCTGATGGAGCATTATCATTAATTTTACCTTCTTCAGTAAAAATATTTATTATGTCAAGTTTATTTCTTTGACCTACATCGTAGTCATTAAAGTCATGAGCTGGAGTAATCTTTAAAGCTCCAGTTCCTTGATCGGGATCTGCATAATTATCTTTAATAATTTTTATTTTTCTACCTACAATTGGTATTGTTACTATTTTGCCGACAAATTTTTTGTATCTTTTATCCTTTGGATTAACCGCTATCGCAGTATCTCCAAGCATAGTTTCTGGTCTTGTTGTTGCAATAGTTATAAATTCAGAGGAATTTTCTATAGGATATCTAATGTAATAAATCTTTGAATTCATCTCTCTTTGATCAACTTCTAAATCTGAAATAGCAGTTTTTAATACAGTGTCCCAATTCACTAGTTTTTCTGCCTTATAAATTAATTTTTTTTTATGTAATTCTACGAAAACTTTTAAGACGGATTTAGATAGATTTTTGTCCATCGTAAAAGCATTTCTTGACCAATCACATGAACAACCTAATTTCTTTAATTGATTGATTATAATATCGCCATACTCATTTTTCCATTCCCATACTTTTTCAATAAATTTCTCTCTTCCAAGAGTGGCTTTAGTAAGACTTTCTTTTTCTAATTTTTTCTCAACAAGCGCTTGAGTAGCTATACCCGCATGATCTGTTCCTGGTTGCCATAAAGTTTCATAATTATTCATACGATAATATCTAACTAAAAAGTCTTGAATTGAATTATTCAAAGCATGCCCCATATGCAAACTTCCGGTTACATTAGGGGGTGGAATTACAATTGAATACTTCTTGGAATTTTTTTTAGGTTTAAACAATTTATTTTTTTCCCAGTAAGCATAAATTCGATCTTCAACTTTTGAATGTATATATTTATCGCTTATCATGGGTGTAATTAGTTTATAATTTAATAATCTAAATTAACAATAATCAAATTGGAACGTTATTTGATAGACTAATTGCAAATATTTAATATAAAACTCCTTGTAGCTATCTTCTAAAACATACGGCAACGTGGCGGAATGGTTACGCAGAGGATTGCAAATCCTTGTATCCCGGTTCGATTCCGGGCGTTGCCTCCAAAAAAAATCTTGTTTTAATTAAAAAAGAAAGTAAGTTGACAATTTACATTCCTCGGTAGCTCAGTTGGTAGAGCAGTTGACTGTTAATCAATTGGTCGCAGGTTCGAGTCCTGCCCGAGGAGCCAAAAATTACACTACCTTAGAAATATTGTTTGAGACTTGTAATGATTTATTAAACTTTAATTTTTGGTCTGCATTTAATTCTGAATAAAGTTTAACTAAAAAATTGTAATTAACATTCATGTGTCCCTGTTGAGATTTTTCTAAATTCAATAGATATTCTGAAAAATCCTCAAAAAAGTAATTAATTGGTACTTTTAAATAGTTAGAAAGTTGTAGTAATCTTATTGAACTTACACCATTTGTCCCTTTTTCGTATTTTTGAATTTGTTGAAATGTAACGTTAATTGCTTTTGCGACTTTTGTTTGAGTTAAACCTAGAGCCAATCTTCTTAATTTAAGCTTATTGCCCAAATGTTTATTAAAATTATCTTCCATTAAGACCCCTCTTAATATTTTTATAAAACATAATTCAACTAGTTTTTAGAACCTACTGCAACCAATATTTTTTTTTTATTTAGCTGAAAAACAGTCGATTTTAAATATCTGTCAAGCATTACTTCAGCCTAAAATAAAGAAATATTTCTTGCAAAAGTAACGTTCTATAGTATCTGGCTTAAGAAAAGTTTTGTTCTATCGCTCTTTGGATTTGCAAAAAACTCTTTGGTATCTGCTTTTTCAACTATCATACCTTCATCCATAAATATCATTTGGTCAGCCACTTCTTTTGCAAAACCCATTTCATGCGTAACAACTATCATTGTCATACCTTGTTTTGCTAAATTAACCATAACATCTAACACTTCTTTAATCATTTCAGGATCTAAAGCTGAAGTTGGTTCATCAAAAAGCATTATTTTAGGCTCCATACAAAGAGCTCTTGCAATGGCAGCCCTTTGTTGTTGACCGCCGGACAATTGACCAGGATATTTTTGTGCCTGATCTAAAATTTGAACTCTTTCTAGATGTTTTAAAGCTAATTCCTCAGCTTCTTTTTTTGGCATTTTCTTTACCCAAATTGGTGCAAGTGTGCAGTTATCTAAAATTGATAAATGTGGAAACAAATTAAATTGTTGAAAAACCATTCCAACTTCTGCTCTAATTTGTTCAATATTTTTTGTATCCTCTGTTAATTCTGTTCCATCAACAATTATATTACCCTCTTGATGTTCCTCTAGTCGATTAATACATCTGATCAAAGTTGATTTACCAGAGCCTGAAGGGCCACAAACTACAATTTTTTGTTTTGGCTTCACTTCCAAATTTATTGATTTTAATACTTGGAAGTCTCCAAACCACTTGTTCATATTGTTTATTTGGATAATATTTTCAGACATAAATTTTATCTATCAGTTTTATATTTTTGTTCGAGATTATAACTATATTTACTCATTGCATAACAAATAATCCAGAAAATTATCGCTGCAAACACGTATCCTTCCATAGCAAAACCTAACCATTCTGGATTTGTTTTAGCTAAATTCAGCATTCCAACAATTTCTAAAAGACCAACTACAAATATTAATGGAGTATCTTTAACTAATGCTAAGAATGTATTAGCAATTCCAGGTATAACCAATTTTAAAGCTTGAGGTAAGATCACAAAAATATGCATTTTCCAATAACCCATACCTAAGGATTTGGCTGCCTCGTATTGTCCTCTTGGTAAAGCCTGCAGTCCGCCTCGAATTACTTCAGCAACATATGCTGCCTCAAACAAAGAAATAGCAATAATTGCTCTTACCAATTTATCTATAAAAAAATCTTCAGGTAAAAACATTGGAAACATAACAGCTGACATAAATAAAACTGTAATTAACGGAACACCTCTCCAAAATTCTATAAAACCAACCGAAATATATCTAATCAATGGAAAACCTGATCTTCTACCAAGAGCGAAAGCCATACCAATCGGAAAACAGAAAATTAAACAGAAAAACGAAATAATAAATGTTAGAGATAAACCTCCCCATGCACCCGTTTCAACCCAATTTAGACCATCCAATTTACCTAATTCAATATATTCCTCGAAAAAAAGAAAATATTTTAAAATAATATAAAGTGCTAAAGGAACTATTAAAAAATAATAAAACTTAAATCTTCCTGGAATAAAAAAACCAATAATAATTGATAATATTGCAGCTATTATTCCATATGAAAAATCAAAAAAGACAGGACCACCGGAAATAAAGAAAAAGATAAATAGGAAAGCAATAAAAGGATAAATCACTACATAATAAAGTGTTAAATATTTCTTAAATTTATCGGTAGCAAAATAACCAACAGAACCGAGTAATACTAAAGAAATAAACGATAAATTTATTCTCCACTGTTCTGCATTTGGATACATTCCATACATAAATCTTCTCATCCAGACTTTTATATAAGTCCAACAAGCACCTGTGCCTGTACAAACGTCCTTCGAGTCTCCTGCAAAACTAGCATCTACGACAAACCAACTAAGTATTGGGGGAATAGATTTTATAATTACAAATATTATTAATAACGAGAGTACAGCGTTAAAATTATTGGTGTTTATATGTTTATTTAATAAATCTAATCTTTTAATACCGCTATATTCAATTCTAATAAAATATAGACCAATAAAACCTAATACTAAGGGTAATACGAAGCTTAAAAAATTAGGTAAAAAACCTGTTAAATTTAAATTAAAAAAGGAATTAAAAAAAACGTCCAAGAAGCTTATCAAAAATAAAAAAGAACCTAAGTACAAAAAAGTATTTAAATTTGCTCTATCAGGTTTTAAGAAATTTATTTTAGACATTATTTTTCCTGTATTGCTATTCTTTTATTGTACCAATTCATTAAAATTGAAATCGAGATGCTAAGAGTTAAGTAAGTAAACATTGTTATAGAGACTATCTCAATTGCTTTACCTGTTTGCATTAATGCAGTTCCTGCAAAAACTAAGACCAGATCTGGATAAGCTATTGCCGCTGCAAGAGAAGAATTTTTTGTTAAATTAAGGTATTGATTGGTTGTTGGTGGAATGATTATTCTTAAAGCTTGTGGCATAATCACTAATTTTAGCACTTGATTGGGTGTTAAACCTATTGATGCTGCCGCCTCTTTTTGACCTTTTCCAACTCCTTGAATTCCAGCTCTGACACATTCTGCAATAAATGTCGCTGTATATAAAGACAAGGATAATGTCAAAGCAATAAGTTCTGGAGGTAAACTTACTCCTCCTTCATATATAAAAGATGTTGTTGCTAATTGTTTTAGAACAGGAACTTCAAATGAAAGTTTTACTCCACCTATCAAAAAACTTAGTAGAGGAAGAATAAAGATCAATCCTAATGAAATAAAAAAAACTGGGATTTGTTTACCTTGATTTTCTTGAACTTTTTTTGCATGAATTCGTATTACAATAATAGCTATTACTGCTGCAACAAGCGAATAAAAGAAAATACTAAAATTTTGCCAGATAAAAGCGGGAACATATAATCCTTTTATAGTTAGGAAAAAAACTCCGAATATTGCTTCTGCATCTTGTGGAAGTGGTAAAGCTCTGAGAGCGGCAAAATACCAAAAAAAGATTTGAAGCAACAAAGGAATATTTCTAAAAAATTCTACATAAAATGCTGCAAATTTATTTATTAAATAGTTGGGTGATAATCTCGCAACACCAACTATTACTCCAAGAATTGTAGCTATAATTATCCCTATAACTGAAACAAGTATTGTGTTTAATAACCCAACTAAATAAGCTCTGAAATAAGAGTGAGATCCGTCGTATTCAATTAAAGAAAATTGAACATCAAAAGAGGACTCTTGCGATAAAAAACCATAACCAAAATCAATACCTCTATTTTCCATATTGATTTGAGCGTTGTAAGTAAAAAAACCAAAAATCAAGACCACAGCTATAACTGTGATTAATTGAGGGACAATGTCTTTAAGTTTCAGACTCACAAATGTGATAATATATGAATTTATAAAAAAAGGGCTAGAAAAATCTAGCCCTTTTTAAGTATTTTAAACTAAAATTATCTTGCAGGTGGAACGTAAAGTATTCCGCCCTTTGTCCATAATTGGTTTGGACCTCTGTCTGGTAAAATTCCAGTGTCAGCAATATTTCTCTTATAGCTTTCACCATAATTACCAACTTGCTTGATAATTCTTAAGCTCCAGTCATTGTCTAGACCAAAAGCAGCACCTAATTCACCTTCAGCTCCAACTAATCTTTTGATTGCTGGATTGTCAGAAGTTTTCATCATGTCTGCATTTGCTGAAGTAATTCCATATTCTTCAGCTTCGATCATTGTGTTCAAAGACCATCTCACGATATCTTCCCAAACTGAATCACCTTGTCTTACAACTGGTCCTAAAGGTTCTTTAGAAATAGTTTCTGGTAAAACAATGTGTTCATCAGGGTTCTTCATTTTTGTTCTTTGAGCAGCTAAACCAGATTTATCAGTAGTGTAAGTATCACATCTACCTGCATCGTAAGCAGCTACGACTTCATCAGCTTTTTCAAATGCTACTGGCTCATACTTGATTCCTTTAGAGTTAAAGAAATCTCTCATGTTTAACTCAGTTGTTGTACCAATGTTTGTACAAGCTGAGATACCATCTTTGAATTGTCCTGTTGAAGTAATACCTGAACTTTTTCTTACCATGAAACCTTGACCGTCGTAAAAGTTTACACCTACGAAAGTAAGTCCGATATCAGCATCTCTAGAAAGTGTCCAAGTTGTGTTTCTTGATAAGATATCAATCTCACCAGATGTAAGAGCTGTAAATCTTTCTTTAGCACTTAGTGGTGTAAACTTAACTTTGTTTGCATCACCTAATACTGCAGCAGCTACCGCTCTACATACATCAACGTCAACACCAGTCCAATTTCCTGCGGCATCAGCGTTAGAAAATCCTGGAAGACCTTGAGATACTCCACATCTTACAAAACCCTTTTTTTGAGTGTTTTTAAGTGTTTTAGATTTTTTAGCAGCCATAGACTCTGTTGTAAAAGTAAACAACACAGCTACCATAGCAACTAAAGAAGTTAATTGTTTTAAGTATTTAAACATTATTCTTCCTTCTGTTATTATTTATTTGTTAACAAATAATTCAAAACATTGTTTTGAATATTCTTAATTTAATCATGTAAAAAAACTCTCTTCAAGAAAAAGTTTTTGAGAAAAGTTATTTTAAAAAAATTAAGTCAAGTAAATTTTTAAGAAAAAATATTAAAAAAAAGTGAATATTGGCGCGCCCTGAAGGATTCGAACCTACGACCCTCGGTTTAGAAAACCGATGCTCTATCCAGCTGAGCTAAGGGCGCAAAAATATAACCGATACATATCAATTATATATTAATTTTTAAATAAAAATTTTTTTAAAATTAGTAAAATTGTTAATAATTCAATTCTACCGATAATCATAAATAAAATAAAACAGTATTTTGTTAAAAAATGTAAATTATTAAAATTGAAATCTGTCAATCCATATATAGATGAATTTACAGTATTCATTAAAGTTAAAATTGATAATTTAAAAGAATTTTCAAAACTTAATCCACTGATACTAAGTATAGAAGTGAATATAAAAAGCGACATAATAAAAATGATGATCGTCAAAAAATATTTGTTAATCTCATTAAAATCAAAATTAATATTAGTAAATATTAATTTATTCATAAAAACGTTCTTGGGTTTGCTAAAAGATAAGATTTGATTGATTGAATATTTAAAAAGAGAATAAATTTTTACAAATCTCAAACCAGAACTTGTAGAAAAGAAAGATCCACCAATTAATACTAAAATCAAAAACACTAAACTCATATTTGTTTGATCAGTTTTAAGTGAGAAACCGATGTTTGACATGCTACTCACAATTGCCAAAAAATTTACAGAAAATTCTTTGTTATAACTAAAAAATAAAAGAAAAATTAATACAATTATTGTCAGATATACAATTAAATGAAGATCTTCATAAAAAAAATTAATATTTTTATTTCTTAAAAAAACTAAATTATAACTAAAGAAGATACTAAAAAAGGAAAACAACATCAGCATAGATAGAATTATAATCTGCGTGTTATTTTTAATGATATTTGTGAGATCATTGTCAGGTAAAAAGCCGCCTGATGATATTAAACTAAATGCTAAATTTAATGAATTAAAAGTTCGTACAGAAAATATGTTTAAAACTAGAAAGATGATTAATGTTAAAAATGAATATAGTAAAAAAATTTTAATAGCTTGTTTGAAAATTTCGCTACTATCAAATGAAAGATAATTAGTTAAAGATTTTTTAAAACTTTCGTCATATATGTCTATCAAAAAAATTATAGAAAAAAGAAAATATAAACCACCTATCCATTGAGTGGAGGATCTCCACAAAATAATACTTTGGTCTATATGTTTAATGTTATCAAAAATAGTAAATCCGGTAGATGTAAAACCAGAAATGGCCTCAAAATAAGAATTTAAAAAAGTTAAATTATAAATACTAAAATAAAAAGGTATTGATAAAATAACAGGTATAAGTAAATACCCAAAAAAAACTGTTAATATCTTATCGAAAATTGAAAATTTTTTTTCACGGGATTTGAATTTAAAAAATAACACTGAAAGAAAAATAGAGGCAATTAAGCAGTAATAGTAAGTATTTAAATTTAGGTAAAAATTTAAGTAATAAGAGTAAATTATATTAAAAAAAGATAATAAAGAAATGACTGCAAAAAAGAAGCTAAGGTATTTAACCTGTAATTTTATCATGTAATTAAACTGAACTTAACCTGAAAATATTTTCTACAAAAGGGATCGTGTCTTTTTTAACAATAAAAACAACTCTATCATCCTTTTTAAAAACAAAATCTGATCTAGGAATAATAACTTTGTCATCTCTTAATATAGCACCAATTCTTAATTCATCTGGAAGATTTGAATTTTTTAATTCTTTATTAATTAGTTCAGACATCTCAATAACTTCTGCTTCAATAATTTCAAATTCGCCATTTGATACTGTATAAGCATTTTCAATAGTTCCCTTATGTACATGTTTCAAAATACTTGAGACTGTACTCATTCTTGGATCAATTAAATCATCAATCTTTAATGAAGATTGCAATAATGAGTAATTAGGTTTGTTAATAAGAGCCATTGTTCTTTTTTCTTCTATTTCTTTTTGATCTTTTGTAAATTTTTCGACTAATACACTCACCATCAAATTATCTTCATCGTCGTTTGTTAAAGCTAAAACAGTTTCTGCCTCTTCCATGTTGGCCTCAGCTAAAACCTCCTCATCTAAACCGTCACCATTAATTACAATTGTATCATTAAGTTGACTTGCCAAATATTCAGCTCGCTCTTTATTTTTTTCAACTATTTTTACTCTAACGGTTTCTAAAGTTTCCTCTATATTCTTTGCCAAGTTAAAACCAATATTTCCACCCCCTATTATCAAAATTTTTTTCGATATTCGTTCATTATGCCCAAAAGCCTGTAATGTTTCACCCATCTGTAAAGAATTGATAACTACATAAATTTTATCACCTTCTTTTACAGCATCTGTCTTTTTGGGTATAAAGAATTTTTCATCTCGATTGATTGCAATTATATTAGCATCTAATTTTGGATATTTTTTTGTTAGTTCATTAAATTTAATATTAATTGACTCACAATTTTTCTTAATCAGAATTTCAAGTAATCTAATTTTGTTATCAGTAAAAGGAACACTGTCTAAAGCACCGGGAGCCTCTAATTTTCTTTGAATAGATTTTGCAATTTCAATTTCTGGTGAGATTATAACATCAATAGGTAAGTTTTCTTTACTATACACTCTTGTAAATTTAGGGTTTAAATAGTCCTGAGATCTTATTCTTGCAATTTTTTTTGGGATATTAAAAATAGAATAAGCTATTTGGCAAATTAACATGTTAATTTCGTCATTTCTAGTGACAGCAATTATCATATCTGTTTCTGGTGCATTAGCTTTTTCAAGAATTGATGGATATGTTGCTTTTCCGACTATAGCTTTGACATCCAAACTGTCATTAATTTTTTGAATATCTTCACTAGATTGATCAATAACAGTTATAGAATGACCCTGTTCACTTAACAGTTTTGCAATAGTAAAACCTACTCTACCTGCCCCACAAATAATAATATTCATTTAATTAAACTCTTTAATTCCTAAGCCTTTAAGCTTCCTATGAAGAGCACTTCTTTCCATTCCAACAAAGTTTGCAGTTTTAGATATATTTCCATTAAATTTTTTTAATTGCATCGTTAAATACTCTTTTTCAAACTTTTCTCTAGCTTCTTTTAATGGCACAGATAAGGTATTTTCATTCACTTTTTCAATGTAACTATCGTTTTTTAGAGACTCTTTAACAATATTTGAAACTTTATCTTTAGTATCTGGTTGTAAAATAGCTATTCTTTCGATTAAATTTCTTAACTCTCTTACATTTCCTTTCCAATGATGGTTTAAAATATAACTATTGTCAGAATCGATATCGAGTTTACCAATGTTGTAACTTTCAGAAATAAGACCAGAAAAATAATCTATTAAGAGTGGTATATCTGAAATTCTTTCATTCAAAGGTTTAACATTTATTTCGAATACATTTAAACGATGGTAAAGATCCTCTCTAAAATTACCTATTTTTATTTCTTCTTTTAAATCTTTACTTGATGAACAGATGATTCTAACATCAACATTTAAGTCACCGCTTCCATTTAGTCTTTTAAATTTTTGATCTGTCAAAACTCTTAAAATTTTTGATTGTATTGCTAATGGGATTTCTGAAACTTGATCAATTAATAAGGTTCCTTCATTAGCTTTTTCAAGAGCACCATAAGATATGGAACCATTATCTTTTTCTTCTCCGAACAACTCTAATTCATATTTATTTGAGTCAAGTAAAGCGCCATTTAATATAATAAAAGGTTTATTATTTCTTTTAGATTTTTTATGGATTTTTCTCGCTATTAGCTCTTTTCCCGAGCCTGATGGTCCATTTATTAAAATACGACTTTCTGTAATTGAAATTTTTTCTATTTGATCTCTTATTGAGGATATATTTTTACTATCTCCAATTAAATCATATGAATAGAATAACTTTGTTTCATATTCTTTATTCTGTGACTTTAAATTCAAATTTTCAACAGCTCTTTTTACAAAATTTAACAGTCTTGTTTTGTCAAAAGGTTTCTCTATAAATTCAAATGCTCCATGTTTGAGCGCACTTACTGCAAGTTCAACATTAGCGTGGCCTGTTATTATAATTACTGGTACATCATTATTTTTTGATTTGATATGAGACAATAACTCAATGCCATCATTATCACCTTTATCTAATTTGACGTCTAAGATTGCAACGTCTGGCATTTTTTTATCTATTTCTGCAAGTGCTTGATTATAATTTGCAGCAACTCTAGTTTTATAACCTGCATCAAGTATTAATTCCTTGAGAATATTTCTTATATCAACGTTATCATCTACAATTAAAATTTCTATTGCCATCTTTTATTAAAATCAATTTTTATTTTTGCACCATCATTTATAGGGTAAAAATTGATTTCGCCTCCATGATCATTTATGATTTTATTTACAATTGATAAACCTAATCCTGTTCCATTTTTTTTTGTAGTAAAATATGGTGTAAAAATTTCATCAATCCTATTATTTAAGCTATTAAATCCAATACCATTATCTATGAGAATAATTTGAATATGGTCATTATTATCTAAAATTTCAATTGATATTTTCTTATTAAAATTAGGGTTTTTATCGGATTTTTGCTGAATACTCTCTATAGAATTTTTAATTAAATTAAAAAATACCCTATTTATTTGTTCTCTATCACATTCTAAAATTGTTTGATTCTTTTTAGATTTAAACTCTAATTTTATCGAGCTATCTATTTCGGAAAGTAGTTTAATGTTTTCTTTTAAAAGTTTATTTAAGTCATTTTCCTTGAAAATTGGTTTTGGCATTCTTGCAAAATCAGAAAATTCATTCACAAGATTTTCAATCTGTTTAATTTGATTATTAATAATTTTTAAATTTTCTTTAAAATGACCTTGATCCTCATTTGAAATTTTATTTGTATATTTGTCCTTTATTCTATCGATAGTTAATTGAATTGGAGTTAAGGGATTTTTAATTTCATGAGCTAATTTTCTGGATAGATTACCCCAGGCTTTATATCTTTCATTGATAATCAATTTTTCTTGTTGGTTTTTGAGTCTACTTATCATTGAATTAAAATTTTTATTTAAAATTTCCATATCCTTATCTGTTTTAATCTCAGGAACTTTTGAGTCTAAATTTCCTTGACCAATTTCAGTAGATGCTAATATCAGGTTATTGATTGATCTGAAAAATCTGGATGAAAATCTAATAGCAATAGTAATCGATATAAACAATAATAAAGTAACCACTATAATATAAATCAAAATAAATGAAATCTTAATTCCGGTACTTCTTTCTTCTACAGTATAATAAAAATTAATTGCTTCTTGAGACTCTGATAAGTATGAAGAAATATTTTCATCTAAAAATTTTATAATATATAAAAAACGATCCTCAAAAGCTTGTAGTCTTATAATTGCTGCAGATATATTGTTTTGAGCATCAACAATTTTTAAAGGTCTATCATCATCTAAAACTAGATTTAATGCCTTATCCACTGGAGGGCGATATTTATTCTTTTGTTCTGATGTAAATAATAACTTTTTATCTTTATCAATAATATGTATTTCATCGACATTTCTTATTAATTTTTGGGTTCTCAAGAATCTAAAATACTCTTTTTCATCATTATTTAAAAAATTAGCACTTTTGTTAGTATCAAAAGCAATCAATATAATATCTGCTTCAACTTTATTTCTTACTTCTTGAACATAATTTTTTGCTAATTCATAAGAGTTATTTACAACTGTTGTAACTTTTTTATCAAAATACTTTTCTAAAGCAAAAGAGAATAAGAATAATGAAAATATTGAAATTAATATTGAAGGTATAAGTGTAAAAAGAGAAAAATAAGTAATATATTTTTTATTAGAATTTAAACCATCTTTATCAATATCGTTTTTTATAGATTTTCTAATTTCAACGAAAATAAATGCAAATAATAAGAAAAGTAAAATGATATTAAGAATTAATAAAAATTGTAAATTATTTTGATTTAATTCAATGAAACTCCGGTCAATGAATGTTAAAAATGTTAAAAAACCAATAAATAGTGTGATAGTAGAAAGAATGATTATAAATATATTTTTTTTAAAAAAATCTAACATAATTTAGAATTATAGCATTTAAACAAATGAACAACTATTTTGTAATATTAGCAGCAGGAAAAAGTAAGAGATTTGGTAAAAATTTTCTTAAACAATTCTATAAATATAAGAATAAAGAAATTATAGATTATTCTGTAGAAAAATCATTAAAATCTAAATTATTTAAAAAGATAGTTATTGTATCAAATAATTCGAGATACCTTAAAAAAAAGAAATATCCAAAATTAGTAAATATTATTAAGGGTGGTAAAGAAAGATCAGACTCTTCCTTAAATGCTCTTAAATTCATAAAGAAATACAAGCCAAAAAATGTTTATATTCATGACGCTGCAAGACCAAATTTTTCAATAAAATTACTTAAGACGATCTCAAAAAATTTGAAAAAAAATATGGCTGTTGTTCCAATAATAAATTCAAGAGACTCGATTAAATATAAAGTTAAAAATGAGGTGTTTAATTTAAATAGGAAAAATTCTTTATTAACACAAACACCACAAGCCTTTAATTTTAAGGAATTATATAAACTTGCAATAAAAGAAAAATCTAAAATTAACGATGAAGCTACATTGTTCTTAAATCAAAATCTCAAAATAAAATTTATTGCAGGAGAAAATTCAAATAACAAAATTACTTATTTAGATGATATAAAAACATCAAAAACTTTTCATGGATTAGGATTTGATATTCATAGATTAGTTAAAAATAAAAAACTCTTTCTTGGAGGAGCTAAAATTCCTTTTCATTCAGGTTTAGAGGGCCATTCTGATGGTGATGTAATTTTACATGCAATTACTGATTCTATTTTAGGAGCATTAAGAAGAAAAGATATAGGTACCTATTTTCCAAATACTAAAAAATATAAAAATATAAGATCGCCAAAATTGTTAAAACCAATTATAGAAAATCTTTATAAATCAAATTTTTCTATAAATAACATAGATATTAATTTAATTTGTGAACAACCTAAAGTATCAAGATATAGAAATAAAATAATTAATTCTATTTCAAAACTCACAAATTTAAATAACAATTTAATTAATCTAAAAGGTAAAACAGTAGAAAAATTAGGCTTAATAGGAAAAGGAAAGGCAATAGCTTGTGAAGTAATAATCTCAATTACAAAATATGATTAAAAAGATTAATACCTTATTTGTAACAATGTTTGGGTTGGGAAGAATACCAATAATCCCTGGAACTTTTGGATCTTTGGCAACTGTAATTTTATTATATATTTTTTTTCATATATTGGATTTACCAACAATTATAATATTTGGATTTTTGATAATTATCTTCCTTTTTTCTTTTAAGGCTATTGCGGTACATATTAAAGATAATACAAACAAAGATCCAAGAGAAGTTGTTATTGATGAATTTATTGGACAATCTATACCAATTTATACGTATGAGATTTCACATGGTACAGAAAAATCTTCTGGTGAAGCAATTATTTTTTATGGTGTTTGTTTTATTTTATTTCGATTTTTCGATATAACAAAACCATTTCCAGTAAATTTTTTTGATAGAAAATTTAAAAATAGTTTAGGTGTAATTATGGATGATGTCATTGCAGGTTTTTATGTTGTTTTATCATTAATTTGTTTTATGATTTTTAAGAGCTATTTTATTCAATGAAAACTTTAATAAAACTACTTATTAAGAAAAGGTTTAAAATTTCATTTGCAGAGTCATGTACAGGCGGATTACTAGCTAGCTCTATTACTTCGGTTAGTGGTGCTTCAAAAGTTTTTAATTTAGGTCTTGTCACCTACTCTAACCAAGCAAAAATTAAGGTCTTAAAAGTCAATAAAAATATAATTAAGAAATATGGTGCTGTAAGTCATCAATGCTGCTCAGAAATGGTTAAAAATTTATCTAAGATATCTAAAGCCAATATTAATGTTTCAATAACTGGTATTGCAGGACCAAAAGGTGGTACTAAAGAAAAACCTGTTGGTCTAGTTTATATTGGAGTAAAAAAAGGTAATAAAATACAAGTTAATAAATGTAAATTTAAAGCCAAAAAAAGATCTTCAATACAAAAGGCAACAGTTAGAAAAGCATTAAATTTAGTTTTTAGAGCTGCCAAATAGCTCTTCTGCTCTCTTCTGGAATGCATCAGCTATTTTCTCTAATCCAAATTGAAATGAAACAACCATAAGAGAATTCAAAAATTTATTTTTAATTTCAAAGTCAATATCAAAAGTAATTTCTGTAATTCCATTTTTTTTATCAGTAAATGTCCAATTATTTGACAAATGGTTTAAAGGTCCATCTATATTTTTTACAAATATAGCATCTTTACTTTTATCAAAGACCACATCACTCTTATAAGTGTCTTTAAATGGTCCTTTACCAATAGTTAAGTCCGCTATTATTTTTGTTAAATCACCTACATTTTTGTTTTCATAAACTTTTGCATCAAAACAAAAAGGAACAAATTCTGGATATTTTTCAATATCTAATACTAATTTAATTAAGTCTTCTTTTTTACATTCAATTAATCGCTTAACTGAAGCTTTGGGCATTAATGACTATTAATTCTATTATATTTGAGTTTAGCAAAATCTTCATCAGCATGATAAGAAGATCTTGTTAAGGGTGATGATGAGACTAAAAGGAAACCTTTTGATTTTGCAATTAACTCTAATTCCTTAAATTCATCAGGGTGGTAATATCTTTCAAGAGGATGATGTTTTACGGATGGTTGCAGATATTGACCAATAGTAATAAAGTCAACATTCGCAGATATCAAATCATCCATAACTTGAATAATTTCGTCATGTTTCTCACCAAGCCCAACCATAATTCCAGATTTAGTAAAAACTTTTTTATTATCTTTCTTTGCATTCTTGAGAAGTTCTAGTGATGCAAAATATCTAGCTCCTGGTCTAACTTTTAAATAAAGTCTAGGAACTGTTTCTATGTTATGATTGAATACATCTAGATCGGCCTCAAGTAACTTTTTATAAGATTCACCTTTTCTAAGGAAATCTGGAGTGAGTACTTCAATAGTGGTATTAGGATTTTTCTTTCTTGTAGTATCTACTACTTTCTTAAAATGGTTTGAGCCTCCATCCGGTAGATCATCTCTATCAACTGATGTAATAACTACGTGCCTCAAATTAAGTTTTCTTACTGCATTAGCAATTTTAATATCTTCATATGGATCAAGTTTTTCAGGTTTGCCAGTTTTAACATCACAAAATCCACATGCTCTGGTACATGTGTCTCCCATTATCATAAAAGTAGCATGCCTTTTACTCCAACACTCTGTTATATTTGGACAATTAGCCTCCTGGCAGACGGTAACAAGATTACTTTTGTTTATCACAGTTTTGGTAATAAAAAACTCTCTGCTGTTAACTAGTTTTGATCTTATCCATTCCGGTTTTTTTTTGATCGGATTTATAGGATTTTTCACTTTTTCAGGATGCCTAGGTTTAGTTTTTTGTGTCATATTTTATTATATAAATTTTTTCATTTTCTTTTCCAAATAAGAACCTTTCTCTAATCAATGTTTCAATATAATCAAGATCTAGATTGTCACTTAACAATGAATTTTTAAAATCCAAGTCTTTAATTTTATTAATTATTATAGCTTCTTCTATTTTCAGCTCTTCTAAATACTGCTTTTTATCAAAATAAGATATTAATCCTCTTTGACCTGATAAAAGATTGAAAAAAAAATATATGATTAAAAAAGTTGATACTAATAAGAAGTAATTTTTTTTTAATTTTTTTAGCATTAATGAATCTTATTCATTATTGCTTTATTTCCAAGTTCTTCTTCTATTCGAATTAATTGGTTGTACTTAGCTACTCTTTCGGATCTAGCTAATGACCCTGTTTTTATTTGGTTCGAGTTTGTCCCTACAGCTAAATCAGCAATAAATGTATCTTCACTATCTCCTGATCTATGGGAAATAATAGTCTTAAAACCTATAATTTGAGCAAATTTAATTACTTCTAAGGTTTCAGATACCGTTCCAATTTGGTTTAACTTAATCAAAATTGCATTAGAAGAAACATTCAAAAAACCCTTTTTTAGTCTTTCTAAGTTCGTAACATAGAGATCATCACCTACTATTTGAATTTTTTTAATAGTTTTCATAAGTTTGTTCCATGAAATCCAATCATTTTCAGCAAAAGGGTCTTCAACTGATTTGATTTTATATTTTTCAATGATTTTTTTATATTCTTTAATAGATTTATCTACTGAGATAAGATTTTTTGAATGAATAGAATATTTGTTTTTTTTAAAGAGTTCATTTGCTGCTACATCTAAACAAATTGAAACATCCTTACCATTAACAAATCCAGACTTTCTTATTGCAGAAACTATCAAATCTAAAGCTTGATTGTTATTATGTATCATTGGTGCAAAACCACCTTCGTCGCCAACGGATGTGGACAACCCTTTTTTCTTAATCAATTTCTGAAGATTTTTAACCACTACAAAACATATTCTCATTGCATCAGAAAAACTTTTTGCTCTATCTGGTCTAATCATAAATTCTTGAATTCTAAGACCATTATTTGCATGAGCACCACCATTAATTATATTCATCATTGGGTAAGGTAATTTAAAATTCTTCTTAATAAAAAATGTTTTATATAAAGACATTTTTTTTTCTTTTGCTGAAAGTTTTTTTGTTGCAATAGAAACAGCTAAAATAGAATTAGCTCCTAATTTTTTTTTTTGTTTAGTTCCATCTAAATTAATCATTATTGCATCAATTTTTTCTTGATGATGTATATTTTGACCTTTTAATTTTTTTGAAATTTTTGTGTTTATTAAATTAACAGCATTTAAGACACTCTTACCTAAATATTTTTTATTATTGCTATCTCTCTTTTCAAAGGCCTCAAAAGTTCCTGTAGAAGCACCAGATGGACAAATAGCTTTAGCACTATTATTTTTGGTAAAAACCTCAGCTTCTACAGTTGGATTCCCCCTACTATCAAAAACTTGACGCCCTTTTACTTTAATAATTTTGCTCACTAATTTTTTATTAAATTATCTATCTCTGTTAATTGTTTTAATAAGTTTTCTAATTTATTTAATGGTAGCATATTTGGACCATCTGAAGGCGCATTATCTGGATCTTGATGTGTTTCTATAAATAAACCGGCTACACCCACTGCTACAGCAGCTCTTGATAAGTGTTCTACAAATTCTCTTTGACCTCCACTTTTTTCACCAAGACCTCCGGGTTGCTGAACTGAGTGAGTAGAATCAAAAATTACTGGATAGCCGTTCTTAGCCATTATTGGTATTGATCTCATATCTGAAACTAAAGTGTTATAACCAAAACTTGCTCCTCTTTCAGTTACTAAAATATTATTATTGCCTGAGTCTGAAATTTTTTTTGTTACATTGATCATATCCCATGGTGCTAAGAATTGTCCTTTTTTAACATTAATTATTTTATTTGTTTTCGCAGCAGCGACTAACAAATCTGTTTGTCTACATAGAAAGGCAGGAATCTGTAAGATGTCCACATGTTTTGCAACAACTGAACATTGATCAATATTATGCACATCAGTTAATATCGGTAGGTTTAAATCTTTTTTAATTTTATCAAAAATTGGTAATGAGGCATCCAAACCAATACCTCTCTTACCTTTTAAACTCGTTCTATTAGCCTTATCAAATGAAGTTTTGTAAATAAAACCAAGGTTAAATTTACTAGTAATTTCCCTAATTTTTCCTGCCATATCCAGTGCGTGCTGTTCCGACTCAAGTTGACAAGGACCAGATATAAGACAAATTTTATTTTTATTTGAAATTTCTATTTTTCCACAATTAACTTTAATATTACTCATTTATGATTTTTGGCTGCCTTGATAAAAGAGGAGAATAATGGATGAGGTGATAAAGGTCTAGATTTAAATTCAGGATGAAATTGAACTCCAATAAACCATGGATGATTATTAAGCTCAATAATTTCAGGTAATTTACCATCTGGAGATAATCCTGAAAAAATCAAACCTTTTTTCTCAAATTTTTCTCTAAAATTTATATTAACTTCATATCTATGTCGATGTCTCTCTTTAATTAAGCTTTTACCATATATTTTTTTTACTAAAGAATGATCTTGTAACTTGGCGTCGTAAGATCCAAGTCTCATTGTGCCACCTAAATTTTTATCTGTACCTTTTATAATCTTTCCATCCTTATTCCATTCATTAATTAGTCCAATTACAGGTAATCCTTTTTTATCAAATTCACTTGAGGTAGCTCTTTTTAAATTAAGTTTATTTCTCGCAAATTCTATTATTGCCATTTGCATTCCATAACAAATACCTAAAAAAGGTATGTTGTTTTTTCTAGCAAACTTAATAGCTTCAATTTTACCTTTTGTCCCTCTTTTGCCAAAACCTCCTGGAATTAATATACCTGATATATTTTTTAATTTAGATTTAATTTCGCTTATTTTAAGCTGTTCAGAATCAATTCTTACTAGGTTCACTTTCACCTTGTTATCAAAACCTCCATGAGTTAAGGCTTCATCAAGCGATTTATATGCATCTTTTAGATCAACATATTTTCCAATTATTGCAATATTCACCTGTTTTTTTGTGTTTAAAATAATATTAGTGATTTTTTTCCAAGGGCTTAGGTTAACAGATTTTTTTGATCTTAATTTGAAGTAATCTAAAACTCTTTTGTCTAATTTTTCTTTAAAAAAGCTAATTGGTGCCTCATAAATTGTTCTGACATCAACTGTTTCAATTACATTATTAATATGAACATTACAAAATAACGATATTTTTTTTCTATGCTCTAAAGGTATGGATCTATCTGATCTGCATATAATAATATCTGGTTGAATACCAATACTTCTCAATTCTTTAACTGAGTGTTGTGTTGGTTTTGTTTTAATTTCGTCTGAAGATTTTAAATATGGCACTAATGTTAAATGAATAAATAATGCATTTTTTTTTTTTATATCGTTAGCAAATTGTCTTATAGCTTCAACAAAAGGTAGACTCTCAATATCACCTACTATCCCACCTATTTCACAAATAATAAAGTCTTCCTTAGAAGAGTCATTTTTTATAAATTCTTTTATCCGATCTGTGATATGAGGTATTACTTGAACTGTCTTACCAAGATACTTTCCTTTTCGTTCTTTTTTTAAAACATCATTATAAATTTTACCAGTTGTGATGTTGTCAGATTTTTTTGCTGATACTTGAGAAAATCTCTCGTAATGTCCTAAATCTAAATCAGTTTCAGCGCCATCATCTGTTACAAAAACTTCACCATGTTGAAATGGGCTCATTGTTCCGGGGTCTACATTTAAGTAAGGATCTAGTTTTCTTAGCCTCACTTTATATCCTCTCGATTGAAGAAGGTATGCTAGTGATGCAGATGATAGTCCTTTACCTAAAGATGAAACCACGCCGCCCGTGACAAAAATATATCGCGCCATGGAATTATCTTATAGCGAATAAAAAAGAAAATGAAAAGTCTTAATTATTGTTTTCCGGAATGGATGGTGTATCTTCAGTTTTTTCCTCAATAGTATCCAAAACTGAGCTCTTAGGTGATAGTTCGCCCCTAGAAACAATAGTTAAAGCAAGGCTACATATTATGAATAAAGTTGCAACTACAGCTGTGGCTTTAGTCATGAAATTTCCTGCTGTTCTTGAAAACATATAAGACTCTTGAGAAACACCGATGCCTAATGCACCTCCCTCAGATTTTTGCATTAAAACTAAAATAACTAAAATAAATGCAAAAATAATATTTAAAATCAACAGTATGTTTTCCATGCGATTTAACTATATGTTTTTTTCACTATATCAATAAAATTTTTAGCATTTTGTGATGCACCACCGATCAAAAAACCATTTAAATCTTTTATATTTTTTAAATTATTTATATTGCTAGTATTTACTGAACCACCATATAAAATTTGTGGTGATTTCTTGTTAAATTTACTTTTTATAAATTTGATAGCTTTATTGAGTTCTGATGACTTAAGAATTTTACCTGTACCAATTGACCAAACAGGCTCATAAGCTATAAAAAGATTAGTTTTTATCTTTATATTCTTCAGTCCGTATTTGATTTGTTTGGACAAAACTGATTTTGTTTTACCACTTCTTTTTTCTTTTAAAGTTTCCCCAATGCAGAAGATAACTCTAAGTTTTGCATTAATTGCACTTTTAATTTTTTGATTAATAAGATTGTCTGTTTCTCCTTTATTCCTATTTTCAGAATGACCAATTATCACATAATTGGCACCTATATTTTTTATCATCTTAGGGTTCACAAAACCTGTGTGTGCTCCATATTCTGAACTCTCATGACAATTTTGTGCACCAATATCTATTAAACAATTTTGAAATTTTTTATAGAAAGAACTTAATAGAGTATATGGGGGACAATAAATTAATCGTCCTTTTTTAATTTCCTTAGATTTTGAAAAATTAATTACCTTATCTAATGTATTTAATGAGTTTTTATTTCCATACATTTTCCAATTAGCCACAAAATACATATATTTATTTGTCATATGGTAAAATTTAATCTATAGGTTTGTTTTTTACAGTTCAATAAATTTATAAAATAAAGTAATGTTAAAAAGTTTTAGAAATTTTTCGAAATCTAAGTTCTCTGCAGTATTCATTTTTCTAGTATGTATTCCATTTGTTTTTTGGGGAATGGGTGACATCTTTAGCAGTGGAAATACTAATAATATTGCCAAAATAAATGACAAAAATATTTCTACAGAAGAATTTTTAAATCATATTAATACACTAGAAATATCGCCTGAATACATTAAAGATAATTTAGATAAAAATGTAATTGAAGAGTTACTTTCCACACTAATCACATCAGAAATATTAAACCTTGAAGTAAAAAGCTTTAATATAGCTTTAAGTGAAAATTCTTTATCAAAGAAAATTAAAAATAATAAAAGTTTTTTAGATGAAAAGGGAATTTTTCAAAGAGTTAAATATGAGAAATTTTTATTAGAAAATAATATTGCTGCTCCAGTTTATGAAACGCGATTAAGAAACAGTGAAACTCAAAAAAATTTGTTCGATTATATAGGATCAGGGACAATTACACCAAAATTCTTAGCTGAAAAATTTTATCAGGAGCAAAATCGAAAAATTAAATTAGAATTTATAAATTTAAATAGTTTTTATGTACAAAAAGATCAAATAACTCAATCTGAAATAGATCAATTTTTAAAAGAAAATGAAGATACTTTAAAAGTAGACTATGTTGATTTTGCCTATGCAAAGATTAATCCAAAAAACTTGATTGGAGTTGATGAATATAATCAAGCCTTTTTTGATATTATAGATCAAATAGAAATAGATATTTCAAATGAAATTGATTTTACCGATATAGTTCAAAAATTTAATATTAAGTCAACAAAGGTTTCAAATTTCAAATTTTCTAATAATGCGAACGAAATTGAAAAAAAAATATTTGATTTAAGGCAAAATTCTTTTGACATAATTGAAACAGAAAATGAGTATGTTTTGTATAAAATTGATCGAATTGATCAAAGGAGTCCAGATACAAAAGACAAAGAAACCAAGAATGAAATTTTAGAATTGATTTTTCAACAAAAAAGATTTGATTATAATAAAGATTTGTTATCTAAAATTAAAAATAATAACTTCTCTGATATGGATTTCTCAAAGATGCATAATCAAAATTTCGAGACAATAATATTAAATTCAATAAAAGATGTTGAAAAATTTGACTCTAATTCAGTCAAATTATTATATTCACTTCCTGAAAAATCTTTTGCTTTAATTTATGAGAGTGAAAATATTTTTTTAGCTAAAATCAGAAAATTTATAAATGTTCAATTTAATAGTAATAAATATAAAGATATAATGAACGAACAAAAAAATAATACAAAACAAAGATTATTAAAATCTTATGATGAACTTTTAAATGATAAATATAAAGTTACTTTAAACCAAAAAACAATAGAACGTGTTAAGAATTATTTTCAATGATAATTAATCGAAGCTTCAATGATTTTAAGTTTCGACATAGAGGCAAAAAAAATCAAATAATATACACATCTAAAAAAGTTAAAAACAATGATGATATTTTAAATTTAATTGATGGTTTTTTACAAGAAAAAAATAGTTTTATCTTTGAATCTGTCGAGAAAGGTAAAATAAAAGGAAGATATACTATTTTTGGTAAAAATCCTGATAAGATATGGGAATTTAATAATAATAACTCTTTTTTAATTAAAGGTAATAAAAGATTAAAATTAAAAAATAAACCAAGTCAGCTGATAGAGAAAATCATTGAGGAATTTAAATTTGAAATACCAAGAAGTCTGCCTTCAATTTCGTCACTGATCTCCGGTTATTTTTCATACGACTCTATAAGATATATAGAAAATATACCGAATAATTGTAAGGATGATTTGAAAATTCCTGATGTTAGATTGTTAAGACCACGAACATTAATTGTTCACGATAATCTAAAAAAAAAGATTTTTTACATCATTAATATTTTTGCTGATGAAAATATAAAAAATTATAAAAAAAGATATTCTGAGATTAAATCAGAGCTTAATCTCCTTTTAATTCAATCAAAAATAAAAAAAGATTATTATGAAAATTTCAATATTCAGAAAAATATAAAAGTTAAGTCAAATACCCCAAAAAAAAGATTTTTGAATATGGTAAATAAAGCAAAAAATTTCATTAAAATCGGTGATATTTTTCAAGTTGTTCTGAGTCAAAGGTTTGAGGCTAAATTAACTAAATCACCCATAGAGATTTATAAAAAACTAAGAGTAACAAACCCTTCTCCTTTTATGTTTTTTTTTAATTTTAAGGACTTTCAGATAATTGGAGCAAGTCCTGAAATTTTAGTAAGATTAAGGAATAATAAGATTACCGTAAGACCAATTGCAGGAACCAGACCAAGGGGAAAAAATGCATCTCAAGACAAATTTTATGAAAAAGATTTGCTTAAAGACAAAAAAGAACTCTCAGAACATCTAATGCTACTTGATCTTGGTAGAAATGATGCTGGAAAAGTATCAAAAATAAATTCTGTAAAAGTCACAGAAAGCTTTGTTATAGAAAAATATTCTCACGTAATGCATATAGTTTCTAATGTAGTTGGTGGATATAATAATAAATTTACAAAGTTTAAATCTCTTTTAGCTGGTTTTCCTGCAGGAACAGTTTCAGGTGCTCCAAAAATAAGAGCTATGGAAATTATAGATGAATTGGAAAAGACAAAAAGAAAAGTTTATGCTGGAGGAATTGGTTATTTTTCGGCAAATGGAGAATTCGATACATGTATTGCTTTAAGGACGGCGGTTGCAACAAAAGATAAATTTTATGTTCAAGCAGGAGCTGGTATTGTTGCTGACAGTAAACCTTTGAAAGAATATGAGGAAACAGTTAACAAAGCAAAAGCTCTGATTAATGCACTAAAATGAAAAAAATAATTTTGATAGATAATTACGATAGTTTTACTTTTAATCTCTATCATTATTTATCTTCACCAAAAGTCTTCGTTGATGTAATTAGAAATGATAAAATTACATCAAAAGAAATATTAAAAAAAAGGTATAATAAAATTGTAATATCACCTGGGCCTGGTAATCCTAATCAATCTGGTAACTGTCTTAAGATTGTGAAATCTTTATACAAAAAAATTCCTATACTAGGAGTTTGTTTGGGTCACCAAATTATTGGACAAGTGTTTGGGTCAAAAATTATTCAAGCAAAAAAACTAATGCATGGAAAAACTAGTAAAATCATAACAAGAAAAAACGGTATATTAAAAGATCTTCCTAAAACTTTTGAGGCAACTCGATATCATAGTTTGATAATTGATAAAAAATCACTATCCAGTGATCTTGAAATCACTGCTGAGACTAAAGATGGTTTAATAATGGGTGTTCAACATAAAAAATATGAAGTTCATGGAGTGCAATTTCACCCTGAAAGTATTAAAACTAAACTAGGTATTAAAATTTTAAAAAATTTCATTAGAATTTAAATGAAACAATTCATAGAAAAAATTAAAAATAAGGAAAATCTATCTTTCAGTGAAAGTAAGGCTGCTTTTGAGTTGTTAATGGATGGTAAGGCGGAGGATCAAGAAATATTTGATTTTTTAACACTTTTGTCAGCTAAAGGTGAGGCTTCAAACGAAATAGCAGGTGGCGTTTATGTTCTTAGAAATAAGTCTAAAAGAGTAAATATAGAAAATTGTATTGATACATGTGGAACTGGTGGTGATGGCATGAATACTCTTAATATATCAACAGCATCTGCACTATTACTTGCAAGTATGGGGATCAAGGTAGCAAAGCATGGAAATAAAGCTGTATCTTCTAAGTGTGGATCAGGTGATGTGCTAGAGGCTTTGAATATAAAAATTAATTTGGAACCAAATGATATAGAAGCACAAATTAATAAGAACAATTTTGGATTCATGTTTGCACCTAATTATCATAGTGCAATGAGATTTGTAGGCCCAACTAGAAAAAGAATTGGAAAAAGAACTATATTTAACATGATCGGACCTCTAAGTAGCCCTGCTCTTGTTAAACGGCAAGTAGTAGGAGTTTTTGATAAAAAGCTTTTAAAGATATTTGCAGATGCTTTAAACAACTTAGAAATGAAATGCGCATGGATTGTAAATAGTGAGGATGGTTTAGATGAAATTTCACCTTACGCTAAAACAAATGTAATTCAATTAAAAGATAATAAAATTTCTGAAATTATCATTGATCCCAAAGAATTGAATATCGATGCAGATAAATTCGAAAATATTGTTGGTAATGATGCAAAATTTAATGCAGGTAAAATGATTGATATATTTAGAGGTGAGGATAACGATTTTTCTAAAGCAGTATGCTTGAATGCTGCTGCAGGTTTAATCGTGAATGAAACTCATAACAATTTTACCGATGCATATAATGATGCAAGAAAACACGTTTTATCGAATAAAGTTATTAAACATTTAGAAAAAATTCAAAATGGCTGAAAATGTTCTTAAAAAAATAATTGAAAAGAAAAGTGAGAAAATAGAAAATCTAAAAAAAACTATTTCTCTCGACTCATTAGATGAATTAATTAATTCAAACAGAATATTTATAGATTTTAAAGAAAAGATCGAAAAAAATATTAAAGAAAACAAGTTTTCTATTATTGCAGAAATTAAAAAAGCTAGTCCATCTGCAGGTGTAATTATCAAAAATTATGATCCAGTTAAAATAGCAAACATATACAACGATAATAAAGCAACATGTTTATCAGTTCTAACTGAAGAAGATTACTTTTTAGGTGATTTAATGCATATAAGTAAAATTAAACAAAATATTAATTTACCAATTCTTTGTAAGGATTTTTTTGTAGATAAATTTCAAATACCTCTTGCTAAAAGTTATGGGGCAGACGCCATACTAATAATTCTTGCTGGCGTTTCAGATAAACTTGCAAATGAGTTATATGAAGAGGCCTTAAAATTAGATATGTCTGTTATTGTTGAAGTTCACACTGTAGATGAGGCCAAACAGGCACTTAGATTTAAGGATGCTTTGTTAGGAATAAATAATAGAAACTTAAAAACTCTTAAAACTGATATAAATACAACTCTCGATATTTATGATATATTAGTTGATCATTCGGGTCCTCTAATTTCTGAAAGTGGAATTAAAACAAAAGATGAACTTTTGGATTTGTCTAACAAAACATCTATTAAAACTTTTTTGATTGGTGAATCACTCTTAAAAGATCTTGAAAAAAATTCTATTTTTTCAGTTCTCAAGTGAAATTATTCTTTATTTTATTGGTTTTTTAACTGTTGTTAAATTTAGAGAACTTTTATAGAACATTGTTTGTACGATATTTGTTCTTATGCTAACAAAAAAACAAAAAAACTTGCTTTTATTTATCAACAAGAGGTTGAGAAGTTCTGGAGTATCCCCTTCTTATGATGAAATGAAAGAGTCCCTTAATCTTAAATCTAAATCTGGTATTCACAGACTAATCAGTGCTTTAGAGGAAAGAGGTTTTATTAAAAGACTAGCGCATAAAGCTAGAGCGTTAGAGGTAATTAAATTACCTGAAACAGCTTCAGCTAATGATATTTATAATAATTTTTCTCCAAGTGTAATAAAAGGCGGATTAGATGAGGAGAACCCATTATCTGATGACTCAGAAGTACCTGTTTTAGGTAAAATAGCAGCCGGTACTCCAGTTGAAGCAATACAAAACGAAGTATCAAGAATACCATTACCAACCAATTTAGAAAAAAATGGTGATTATTTTGGGTTAAAAGTACAAGGAGATTCTATGATCGAAGCTGGTATCCACGAGGGAGATACTGTAATAATTAAAAGAACAAATACAGCTGATAATGGAAAAATAGTTGTAGCATTGATTGATGAGCATGAAGCAATGCTAAAAAGAATTCGAAAAAAAGGCAAAGTAATAGCATTAGAAAGTGCTAACAGAAATTACGAAACTAAAATTTTTGGACCTGATAGAGTAAAAGTTCAAGGAGTTTTAGTATCTTTATATAGAAACTTCTAAAAAAATAGTCTAAACCATTTTAATGAAAAAAGTAGCAACTAGATTTGCTCCATCGCCTACTGGACCTTTACATATTGGTGGTGTAAGAACGGCTTTATTTAATTGGCTCTATTCAAAAAATCAAAAAGGTAATTTTTACCTAAGAATTGAAGATACGGATAAGGAGAGATCAAAAGAGGAATACAAGAAACAAATAATAAAGTCTCTCCGATGGATTGGTATTAATCATGATGGACAAGAATATATACAATCTCAAAAAATTGAAGCTCATATAAAAGTTGCTAATGAACTATTAAAGAAAGGAAATGCATACAAGTGTTACTGCTCAAATGAAGAAATAGAAGAACAAAAAAAGAGGGCAAAACAAAAAAAAATTCCATATGTCTATGATAGAAAATGGAGAGATAAGAATGAGAGTGAAGCACCAAATAATATAAAACCAGTAATTAGATTTAAAAGCAAAGTTACAGGAAAATCTGTGTTAAAAGACTTGGTGCAAGGTGATGTAGAAATTGAAAATAATACAATCGAGGATTTCGTAATTTTACGAAATGATGGGACACCAACTTATAACTTGTCTGCATCTGTTGACGATCATCAAATGAATATGACCCATATAATTAGAGGGGATGATCACAAGATAAACACATTTAAACAAATTCAAATTTATGATGCAATGGGTTGGGACTTACCATCATTTGCTCATATACCATTAATTCACACGATAGAGGGAAAAAAACTATCAAAACGAGATAAAGCGTCAACTTTAGAAGACTATTCTAAAATTGGTATAATACCTGATGCTTTAAGAAATTACTTACTTAGGTTGGGATGGTCTTTTGAAGATAAGGAAATTTTTACATTAGACGAAAGTATTAAGTATTTTAATTTAAAAGGTATCGGAAAATCTCCATCAAAATTAGATATGAGTAGAATTCTATCTATGAATGAACATTATATTAAAAATATTGATGAAAATGATCTTTTTAATCAATTCGTAAATTACTGTGAGATCTTTAAAAGTAAAATTAAAACAGAGAAAAATGATAAGATTAAAAAGTCTTTATCATTTCTTAAAAATAAAGCTAAAACACTTGAGGATATATTCAACAATAGCCAATATATTCTAAATGACGATGTTAATTTTAATAAAGAAGACCTTAAATTAATTGATGATAAAGCTAAAAAGATAATATCCGAATTTAATGAAAGAATTAATAAAATAAAGGAATTCAGAAGAGAAGATTTAGAACCAGTAATTCAAGATCTAATAAAATCCAATAACACTAATTTTAAAGGAGTTGGTCAACCTTTAAGAATAGCTTTGACAGGTTCAAAGTTTGGACCTGGTATTTATGATATAATTATATCGTTAGGCAAGGACGAAGTCGAAAAAAGATTAACTAACAAGACTATTTCTTAAAATTGACGCTACCTCACTCGAAGATGAAGTTTTAGATCTAATACCTTTTAAAGTTTGTTTACAATCCTCTAATTGTTTTTTTCTAATGTTTGAATTTTTAAGCATATAGATAACTGAATTATAAATTTCTTTAGCATTGCATTCATTTTGAAGCAATTCAGGGATAACCTCTCTATTGTTGATAATATTTATAATGTTAGCAAATTTTACATTAACCAAAAATTTAAAAATCATAAAATTTATAAAGTTTAACTTATAAATGATTATTGAAGGAACATTCGCATTACAGACTTGTAAAGATACGGTTCCAGACTTACATACAGCAAAAATAGAATTAGATAATATCTCTCTTTTCATGTTTTCATCTGAAACCACATCAATATTTTCTATGTTTTTAACTTTAATGTAATCAATTATTTGTTCTTTATTTTCATCTGTTGCATGAAATACAAAATTATAATTAGGATCTTTTTTGTTCATCATAATAATAAATTGAATTAATATTGGTAAAAGAACATTTGTTTCTGAATTTCTACTACCTGCAAAAATTGATATTATTTTTTTATCTTTAGAAACAAGGTTGTTTATATCAGTTTTATTTAGACCTGTATTTTCGATTAATGGGTGACCAACAAAAGTGTTTTTTATATTTTCATCGTCAAAATATTTTTTCTCAAAATTAAATAACAAAAGTATATGATCAATAAATTTTTTTATTTTTTTTACTCTATTTTTTCTCCAAATCCATACTTGCGGTGCCACGTAATGAATTGTTTTTATTTTAGGATTTCTTTTTTTTACAATTTCAGCAACTCTTAGTGTAAAATCAGGGCTGTCAACACTAAATAAGATGTCAGGTTCAAATTTCAAAATTTCATCTACTGTCTGATTAATCCTTTTTTTAATTTTGAAGATATTTAATAAAACACTCGTAAAACCAAGATAAGTAATTTCTTTCAATTCGAAAATAGATTTAATACCAATTCTCTCTAAATTTACACCACCTACTGATAAATATTCAATATCATTATTATCTTTTTGAATTTTGGAAATAGCAGTTGATGCAAGTTTATCACCAGATGGTTCACCCGTTAGTACGAATATTTTTTTCATCTTACTGAAATAAAAATTTTACTTTTATTAGCAAATTTAATGCATTGAATTTTATCTAAAAAAATATTTTTTTTAGATTTCATAACTATACCTTTTAATCCATATTTTTTGCAGTCTTTAAGCGTTTGAAGCCCTATCGTTGGCAAGTCCATCCTTAAATCCTGTCTTTTTTTCGGAAATTTAATCAAAATGCCACCTGAGTTTTTTTTTAACTTCGTCAACATTTTTTTTGTACCTTGTCTGCCTTCCTTAGCAATTACTTTATTATCTTTTACTACTAATGCTTGAACATGATCTAAAGAATTTGACTTGTTTAAAAATCTTATTCCTTGATTAATCGATCTGTTATCATTAATTGATGGTTTTAACTTCGTAAAAATCCCTTTTTTAACATTTAATTCAGGATTGAAATGAGTTGAACTTATGACTTTAATTTTTTCATTATTAAGAATTTTAATTATAGCTTTTATAATAGCTGCATCACCTAATTTAGCAGCTTTGATAACACTCGGCATATAATATATACCTTTCACATCTAATCTTAGAGACGAAAATTTAGGTTTTGCAATTTTTCCTGCAAAAAGAACCTTATTCGATTTTTTTTCTTTTATCAGATTTATAATTTTTCCAAATTTACCAATACTTATTCTGTGAGAATTTTTTTCTTTTGCGAATTTATTATTTTTTGAAAAATCAATTATAAAATAATTTTTATTTAACTTTTTTACCTTTTTAAGAACAATTAATGAAAAATCAGTATCGCCTAGAAATAAACCAAACATTTTATTTTGAAAAAGGTGTACATATTGGTCTTTTTTTATCTTTCTCTAAAAATTCAACAATATCTTTTACTAGATTATTTTTTTTGAGTTCAGATTTTAAATTTTTTAAATTCTCAGTTAAATTTTCGCTTTTGAATATCTCTTTGTAAGCTTCAATTAATGTAATAATCTCGTTATTTGGTATTTTTTGTCTTCTTAATCCGATTAAGTTTAGTCCTTGAAGAATACTTCTGTTGCCATGAACCATTGCATAAGGAATAACATCTCTTACGACACCACACATGCCACCTATCATTGCAAATTTACCTACCCTAGTAAATTGTTGCACAGCTGAATTTCCTCCAATAATTACATTTTGTTCAATGTGCGCATGTCCACCGAGAGGCACGTTGTTGGCTAAAATAACATTATCCTCAACAATACAATCATGTGCCACATGCGATGAAACCATAAATAAACAATTATTTCCAACCTTTGTTAAACCGCCTCCTCCTGTTGTACCAGTATTAATTGTTACATATTCTCTAATTTTATTTGCATCACCAATTTCAAGTCTTGTATCTTCACCATTATATTTTAAATCTTGAGGTTCATTTCCAATTGAAGCAAATGAATAAATCTTATTTTTTTTACCAATTTTTGTTCTACCTAAAATATGAACATGAGACTGTAAAATTACCTCCTCATCTATTTCAACATTTGGTCCTATTACACAATAAGGACCGATTTGAACTTTTTTAGAAATTTTTGCTTTTGGATCTATCGTTGCAGTTTCATGAATCATCATTTATTTTCTCTTAAAAACTCTCTTAAATTTTTTGCTGGGTATCCCATTATCCTAGAATTATCTGGTATATCTTTTATAACTCCACTACCTCCAGCTATATCAACATTATTACCAATTTTTAAATGACCAGATATACCAGTCTGTCCTCCAATTCTAACGTTATCACCAATTGTTGAACTTCCGGCTATACCCACTTGGCCAGCAATAATTGTATTTTCTCCAATTTTTACATTGTGAGCTATATGTATTTGATTATCTAAAAATGTATTTTTTCCAATTTCAGTGTTAGACATTGAACCACGATCAATTGTTGCGCCACAACCAATTTCACAGCCATCATTAATTATTACAATTCCAATATGAGGATATCTAAGATTTTTTTTTTTATTTGGAAAAAATCCAAAGCCTTTTTTTCCAATTGTACAATTATCTAAAATATTTACATTATCTTTAATTATTGAATTTCTTATAATTGTATTCGAGCCAATGTTACAATTCTCACCAATTTCGACATTTTTTTCTATAATTGTATTATGACCAATCCAACAATTAGTTCCAATTTTGACATTTTCACCTATCAAAACATTTCTACCATGAATTACATTCATATAATCTCTGTTTTCTATATTCAAAACTTTATTATCAAATTTATCCTCTACTGAATTTGGGTAGAATTTTTCAGTAATTTTAGCAACTGCGGTAAGAACATTATTCACAACGATAGGTTCACAAGTTTTTGGCAAAAAATCCTTCAATAATTCTGAAGTTAAACAAAATGATGCTTTAGTTGATTTTGCTACTTCCTTATATTTCTTTGAATGAAAGAAAGTTATAGATGTTTTATCAGCACTATATAAATCTCTTATATCATAGAAATTGAATTTTTTTTTTTTTTGGTCATTAATTTTTAAAAGTTCATAAACTTTATCAAGACTGATTGGGCCTTTATTTAAAAAGAAAGGGTTAGACATGATTGTTTTTATCAAAGCAAAGTTACTTTTGTAGTAAAGAAATATTGCTGATTATTTCCTGTCAACAATAGTAGCTGACCATACAGCGTCAGCAACTTTAGTATTATTTACAAATGCATCACCCTTATATTTCCACACTCGTCCATGTGACCTTATTGCCTCTATCTTTAATTTGAGCTTACAGTCAGGTATTACTGGATTTCTAAAACGTGCTTTTTCTACACTCATTAAAAAAACTAATTTATTTTCATATGTTGCTTTATCCAAACCATGAGCAGTTAGAGCAGCAGCAGCCTGACCAAAAGACTCTACAATTAAAACACCTGGCATAACAGGTTGACCTGGAAAATGACCATTTACAAAGAAACTATTTTTTTTTACATTCAAAACTGCTGTCGCTGATGTTAATTTTTTTATATCATATAATTCATCTATTAATAACATAGGTTCCCTGTGAGGTAATAATTCCTCTATTTGTTTTCGATTTAATTTTTCCATTTATTTAATCTTAGTATTAACAATCTTTAAAATATCTTCAGTTATATCATTTTTAGATTTTGCCATGAATATGTTTTTTTTGTCTATTATTATATCAATCGATTTTTCTCTCATATATTCTTGTATTATTGGATTTATAAGCTTTAAAAATTCATTAAGTTCTTTATTTTTTTTAATATTCAATTCTTTGATAGTTTTTTTTCTTAGCTCATCAAATGATTTAGCCTCAACTCTTAAGGACGTTATTTTTTTTTTTAACTCTTCATCTGAAATTAGGTTTTTTATTTTAATTAATTCTTCATTTTTTTTATTTAAATTATTTTCTATTTCTCTAAGCTTTTTAGTTTCTTGATCACGGATTTTTTCAATTTTTTTAATTATTATCAATGCTGGTTCAGATTTATTGATTATAAATTCAACATCAAGAAATGCAATTTTTTCAGAAGACCAAAGTTTTGTTGCCCCAAAAATAAAAAAAATAATTATTAAAAAAAAATTTTTTTTAAATATCAAAATGTTGTTCCTAAATTGAATTTAAATGTCTCAGTTTTATCAGTATTGACTTTAGTGATTGGATGAGTGAATGATGCACTTAAAGGTCCAATCAAAGTAAACCAGTCTATTCCAATACCTATGGAGGATCTAATTTTATTCGTGTCATCAAGACTTGAGTCATAGTCAACACCCCAAACATTACCTGCATCCAAAAACATTGAGACATCCATATTCTGTATATTAGGTAAAAGTTGTGGTATTGAAGTTTGAATATTTACTGATGATGCATAGTTCCCTCCGATAAAATCATTTCCATCTTTTGGACCTACCCCACCACTCACAAATCCTCTTAACTTACTACCTGGTAAAAATATTCTTTCTGATAATTTAATATTGTCATTCGTTAGTGAGTTAGCAGCTTTTGCAAAAAAAGAGAATTTTGTAACGTTGTCTTCATATAATTCATCATAAAGAGTAAAAACATATGCATTGGTTAAAGAATTATTTTCACTTATAATTGGTAAATTGACCGCATAGAAACTTCTGAAACCACTTGTTGTTCTAAATTTTTGATTTCGTTTATCGTAATTTAAGTCAAGATTTATAAAAGTGTCCCAATAATTTCCTTCCTGAGACTTTTGTCTAGTTGATGCAGAGCTATTTGTTTCAATTTTCTCATAATAAGAATCTTGGCCTAATCCAATAAAAACATCATCCTGATATTCAAAATTAGTACCAAATCCAAAACCAGTTTTATTTGTTTTATATCCAGAGTCAGTTAATCTATCGGTTTCTAAAGACTGAATATTGAGATTAATTGATTTATCAGAATTTCGAAAATTAGGGTTATTAACATTAAATTGACCTTTAATTGTTTCCTCAGAAACAGTCAACTCACTTACTAACTTAATACCTCGACCAAGATAATTGTTTTCTTTTAATGCAAAACTTAATGTGCTGCCATCAGTACCAAAACCCGCTCCTGCCATTATCTCTCCAGTAGCTTTTTCTTCAATAGTAATATCAATTATTTTTCCATTACTTTTATTGTCAATTATTTTACTATCTACAGACTTAAATATATTAAGAGCTTGTATGTTATTAATAGATTTTGACGCCAATATTGAGTTAAATTCATCTCCTTCATCAATCAATAATTGGTTTCTAATCACATTTTCCTGTGTAATATTATTTCCATAAATATTGATCCGCTCTACAATAAATTTTTTTCCCTCTTTTATAGAAAAATTTAAATCAATTTTATTGTCAAAAATATTTTCATCAACCTCGGTCTCTAGAGTTTTGTATTCCTCATCAAGAATAATTTTGTCAATTTCTTTTAGGATTTTTTCAATAACAAATAAAGAATATTTCTCTCCATTTAGTTTTTTAAATAATTGGTTTAGATCTTTAAAATTTGTTTGATCAAAACCAATAGGTAAATCTAATGAAATTTTATTAAAAAAAAATCTGTTATTAGGAACAATGTTATAAATCAATTCAAACTCGGTATCACTCATCATCTTTGCAAAGGAAGAATTGATCTTTACGTTATAAAACCCTCTATTAAGATAAAAATTTTTTAAAAGTCTTTCATCTAAATTTATGAGATTTTGGTTCAAAAATTTCTTACCAGATATAAATTTCCAAAATTTGTACTCTTCACTAACTATAACTGATCGGAGTTTTCTATCTTTAAAAATCTTATCTCCTATAAAAGAAATTTTTTTAATTTTTGCTTTATCTCCAATCTCAACGTTGTAAATCAAATTTATCCTATTCTCAGATAAATCTTCTACCATTATATCAACTTTAGAGAAAAAATATCCTTTTTGTTTTAAAGCTTCTGTTATATTTTTTTTATCTGCTAAAAATAAAATTTCATTGTAAGACGTTCTTGACTTAACTTTTAAAATTTTTTCTAAATCGCTAATTAAAGTTTTTGATTTTGGTCCTTTAATGATAACATTTTCAACAAAGGAACTTTCCTCTACAAAAATCGTTAAAATATTATCTTTCAAATCAACTTTTACATCATCGAAAAAATTTGAATCATAAACATTTTTGAGAATCTGATTTAATTTCTCTTGATCAACATTGTCACCAATATTGATATTTGAAAACATTTCTATGCTTTCATCAGAGACCCTTTCATTTCCTTTTACTTTTATTTCATTTACAATTTCAGAAAAAGATATAGATGAAAACGAAAAAAAAATAATTATTAAATAAAATATTTTTTTTTTAAAATATGTCATTTTGTTATTTAACCGTTTTTTTTAATTTTTCTTTGATTTTATTGTTCAAGTTCATTATATCGCTAACTTTTTTAACTCTTAATTTTTTAAATTTTTTAAATTCATTTAATTCGAGCATATTATTCATTTTTTTAAAAATATCAGTAAATTTAATTCTATTTACTAAAAATAATTTCACTAATTTATCGTTTATTGAAACTAAAACTGTTTCAAATAAAGAGGATTTTTCAGGTAACTTGTTCAATATCTTTGCGATTGGGAAACGCTTCAAATCTATATCTTGAAAATTTAAATTATTTAAAATCTCCAAATCTAATTTTTTTGAATCAATTATTCGATTTGAAGAATATATTGAATTAAAAATAGGTATTTTCATACTTGTGTCATGCACAATAATTTTTGTTAATCCATTTTTAAACTTTAATATTGCATGGACATACGACTTTGGATGAATAATTATAGATAATTTATTGTAAGGAATATTAAAAATTTTTTTTGCCTCTATAATTTCAAAAACTTTATTCATCATTGTAGCTGAGTCTATAGAAATTTTTTTTCCCATTCTCCAATTAGGATGATTAACTGCTTGTTTCATTTTAATTTTATCAAATTTTTTTTCAGGGTAATTCAAAAAAGGTCCTCCAGAAGCTGTCAAATAAATCTTGTCAATTATTTTTTTATCAATTCCTTTTAAAGCATACCAAATAGAAAAATGTTCTGAGTCTACAGGTATAAAATTAGTTTTGTTTTTTTTTAATTCTTTATCTATTAAATTCCATCCACAAATTATTGCTTCTTTATTAGCTATTGCTACGTTTTTTGTGTATTTAATAATTTCAATCGTAGGTTTTAAGCCCTCTATACCTGAGATTGAGCTCATAACGTAATCAATTTTATTTTTAAAGATTTCTTTGTAACAATCAAAATTATTAAAAATTTTTATCTTATTTGAATATTTACTATTTTTAATTTTTTTATAACTATTTTTGTTTTTTATAATTAAATTTTTAACTTTAAAAGTTTTTGCCTGTTTTAGTAATTCTTTATAATTTTCATCAGCTGATAACAATATAATTTCAAAATTTTTTTTATCTTTTTTGACTATTTCTATTAATGTTTTGCCAATAGAACCTGTAGAACCTAAGATTGCAATTTTCTTTTTCATAAAATTATAATTAAATAAAAAATTGGAAATACGAAAATCATACCATCGATTCTATCTAGCAGTCCTCCATGACCCGGTATAATTTTACCTGTATCTTTAATTTTTGCTTTTCTTTTAAAATAAGAAATTATCAGATCTCCCAATTGACTTATTGTAGATATAAATAAAATTAGCATGATTAAGAATAAATCTTTATTAAAAATTTTTTGATCAATAAAAAAATAATTATTAAAGATTAAACCTGCAATTAAAGATAATGAAAAACTTCCAAAAACACCTGAATAAGTTTTTTTTGGACTAACCTTAGTTAGTTTAGGTCCTTTAAATATTTTACCAAATATATAACCCCCAATATCAGTAAAAATACATATTGTTATAATTAATAAAAAAATATTAATATTGTAATTTTCTCGAATTTCATGTGTCGTATAAAATGAGAGAAATAAAAAAATTATTCCTAAAAGTTTTGATAAATCATTTTTTTTATTCATTTTAAACCACTCATAGCTTGTAGCTAAAAACAAAATACTTAAAAAGAGTATGAAATATACTGAACCTTTAATTATAAAAAATATTGATATTGGTATCAATATTATTGAACTCAATAATCTTTTTTCAAATTCTTTAATCATTAAATCCTACCGAAATTACGTTTAATATGTTTATATTCTTTTATTATTCTCCTAAAATCTTTTTCAGTAAACGCTGGCCATAACTTTTTTTCAAAAAAAATTTCTGTATAAGCTAGTTGCCATAACAAGAAATTACTTAATCTTTTAGTATTTCCTGTTCTAATTAATATATCTGGATCAGGAATATTTTTTGTTTGAAGGTATTTTTCTAAGTTTTTTTCATTTATCTTGTTTTTACTTTTTGTAATTTTTTTAAATGCGTTAATTAGCTCTAATTTTGAGCCATAATTCAAAGCAAGATTAATTTGCAACTTATTATTCTTAGATGTTTTTTTTTCAGAGTAATCTAGAAGTTTATTCAATTTTGATGAAAATTTTTTCGATCCTAGAATTTTAAGTTTAATATTCTTATTGTGAAGTTCTTCTATCCTATTTATCAAAAAATTTTCCAATAAATTGAATAAATAATCTATTTCCTTTTTAGGTCTTTTCCAATTTTCGGTAGAAAATGCAAACAATGTTAAAAAATTAATCTTATTTTTTATTGTTTCTCTAATAATCTTCTCAACAGTGTCTAAACCTGCTTTATGACCTGCATTTCGAGAATTTCTATATTTCAAACCCCATCTCCCATTACCATCCATGATAATGGCTACATGTCTTAAAGGGTTCATATGGTCATTATTTCTTTTTCTTTTGTTGCGACTTTTTCATCTACAATTTGAATATGTTTGTCTGTAATGTTTTGAACATTTTTTTCAAAAGTCTTCTCTTCATCTTCACCTATTTCTTTTGTTTTCAAAAGTTTTTTTAATTCATCATTAGCATCTCTTCGAATATTTCTAATCGAGACTTTACATTTTTCTCCCATTGATTTAATTAATTTTTTTAAATCTGTTCTTCGCTCTTCATTTAGCTCAGGGATAGGTAATCGTATTAGTTGACCGTCTATTTGTGGATTTAAACCTAATTCAGATTTTTTAATTGCTGCATCGATCAAAGCTACGTTGCTTTGATCCCATACTTGAATATTTATAATTCTTGGTTCTGGTGTTGTTATGCTGCCTATTTGATTAATAGGCATTTTTTGTCCATAAACGTCAACTTTTATAGTATCAAGCATTGAGGCATTCGCTCTACCTGTTCTTAATGATGATAGTTCCTTAGAAAAAACTTTAATTGCTTTATCCATTTTAAGGCTATGTGATTTTTCATCAAACATTTATTCGCCTATTTTGATTCTGCTAAACTCTCTAATCTTTAAATCATGAATTGAAAGTTCTTTAATAATGTCTTTAACTTTTTTTTTTGGCTCCATAACCCAAGCTTGAGTCATAAGAGCATTTTCTTCTTTAAATTTATTCATTTTACCTAAACTAATTTTTTTAGCTATTTCATCAGGTTTGCCAGAATTTTTAAGTTCTTCATTTACTAGCTCTTGTTCTTTGTCCAATATTTCTTTATCTATTAAATTTGCCTCTAAGGCTAAAGGATTTGATGCAGCTATGTGCATGGATAATTGTTTACCAAAATTTTTTACCGTATCGGAGATATCTTTTGTTTCTAAAGAAACAACAACTGCTAACTTTCCAAGATTATCCTTTACTACTGTATGAAGATATTGGAAATTAGTTGATGAATTATTTGAGATTGTTTTTGTTTTACCTATAGTAATTTTTTCACCAATTTTAGCTATCAAGGCTACAAGATTATCATTAACTGATTTTCCATTCTGCATTAGAGTGTTATTAAGTTCCTCAATATTCGAATTTTTTTCATTATTAAGATCACTTAGCTCTTTTACAAAACTGATAAAATTTTCATTTTTAGCAACAAAATCAGTTTCACAATTAACTTCAATTATTGAAGTTTTTTTATTATCGCCACTTATAGCAACTACACCCTCTTTGGCCTCTCTCGACATTTTTTTTGAAGCTTTTGAAATTCCTTTTATTCTCAATATTTCAACTGCTTTGTCTAAATCACCATTAGACTCTTTAATTGCTAGATTACAGTCTTTAAATCCAGCTCCTGTTGCTTCTCTGAGTTGTTTTACCTTCTCTATATCACTCATATCAATTTAATTTTTCTTTACTTTTTTTGGAGAATTTTTTATCCAGTTTTTCTCTATCAATTTCTTGTCTAGTTTTATCTGTTTTTTTCTCAGGAGCTGTATCAACAGATATTTTCATTTCAGTAGTTGGATTTTCTTTTTTAGCGCTAATGATTGTTTCTTTTATAAGAGAACAATAAAGATCAATTGATCTTCTTGCGTCATCGTTTCCAGGTATAGGAAAATCAATGCCATCAGGATTAGAGTTGCTATCAAGGATAGCTATAATTGGTATACTTAATTTAGAAGACTCCTGGATTGCTAAAGACTCATAATTTGTGTCTATAATAAAGACTAGATCAGGAATTTTTTTCATCTCTGAAATTCCTCCTAATGACCTTTGAAGTTTATCCCTTTTAACACTCATTTTTAAAAGTTCTTTTTTTGTAAAACCTCTATTTTCAGAATTTAAATCAACTTCTAATTTCTTGAGTTTTTTAATTGAGTTTGAAATTGTTCCCCAATTAGTTAACATTCCACCTAACCATCTGTAATTTACAAAGTATTGGTCAGTTTCTTTTGCAACTTCAGCAATTGCCTCAGAAGCTTGTTTCTTTGTTGAAACAAAGAGTATTTTTCCATTATTTGAAATAGTTTCATAAACTTTTTCTAGAGCTATTTTGGTAAGTTGTAATGTTTGTGTTAAGTCAATTATGTGTATTGAGTCTCTTTTTCCAAAAATGTATTTTTTCATTTTTGGATTCCATCTTAAAGTTTTGTGTCCTAAATGGACACCAGCTTCTAATAATTGTTGTATTGTAACATTTGGTATTTTCATATTTATTCCCGGTTAAGCCACCACAGTAATTTCCAATTAAGGACCGGAGGTATAAAACCAAAAACTGTGTGCGTTTTAATTATTTTGCGAATATTTACAAATATTTTTTACAATAAACAAGTACAATTTAATGAATTATTGCTGATATTTCCTTGTTTCTTAATAGATTAACTGTTTTTCTATCTAATTTTCTGCCGTTTTGTAAATGAAAATCGAAACTTTTATTATTTTCGTTAATTTTAATTTTGATTTTTGTGTCTCCAGGATCAACTAAAAATTTTGATAATTCATTCAAATCTTTAAAAGAATTAAGGTTAAAAGTAATATTTTTAATAGGATTATTTAATAAATCTTTAAGAGAGGCAATTTTTTTTACATTTATTCTTTTAAATCTATTATTTTCATCTGATAAAGATTTGATGACAGTTAATATTAATGAATTACCCTCTTTTAAAATGTTCCTGTTAGATTCTAAAATTTCAGAAAATATAAATAATTCAAATACGCTTGAAAGATCGGTTAATTTCAATATTGCATAGGCATTACCTTTGGATGTTTTTCTTTCTTGAACTTTAAGCAAAGTAGCGGCTATGTTTGAGTCATTTGTCTTATCTTTATTATTAAATTTTTGATAATCAATTATGTTATAATCATTAAAAATTTCTTTAAATTGGTTTAGTGGATGATCGGATATAAAAAAACCAACTGCCTCAAATTCTTTCGATAATCTTTCTTCGAATTTCCAATCTTTTATATTGGATATTAAATCGTCATTTTTATTTTCACTTTCTCCAAAAAGATCAATTTGATTTGCTGATTTATTCTCAAAAATATTTTTTGATTTTGTTATAAAGTTGGGGATAGAATTAAATAGGGATTGTCTGTTTTCATTTAAACAATCAAAAGCACCAGCTTTTACCAATCCCTCTAGCTGAAGTTTATTTATATCTTTTGGGTTAATTCTATTTAAAAAATCATTAATTGATTTAAATTTACCATTCTTTGTTCTCTCTTTAACAATATTTGAAACTGCTTCATAACCAACTGCTTTAATACCTCCTAGTGCATAATAAAATTTTTGGTCGTCATTTCTAAAATCTGCAAAACACTCATTTATATCAGGCCTTTTAATCTCTATATCAAGTCTCTTGAGTTCTTCATAAAACTCACTTAATTTGTTTTGATTTGAAATATCCATAGTCATTGAAGCAGCTATAAATTCTTTAGGAAAATATGTTTTTAAATAAGCTGTTTGATAAGAAATTATTGCATAGGCTGCAGCGTGACTTTTGTTAAATCCATATTCTGCAAATGGTTCTATCTTTAAAAATATACCAGCTGCAACTTCTTTGCTAATACCATTTTTTACAGCACCAGAGATAAAACTTTGTTTTTGTCTTTCTAATTCAGCTCTTTTTTTCTTTCCCATTGCTCTTCTTAATATATCTGCTTGGCCCGCGGTATAGCCTGACAATTTTTGTGCTATTTGCATTACTTGTTCTTGATATATTATAACGCCATAGGTTGGCTTAAGGATTTCCTCTAATAATGGATGAAGATAATCTGGTTTTTGTTTTCCATGCTTACAATCATTGTAAATTGGTATATTACTCATAGGACCAGGTCTATATAGTGCCACTAGCGCAATAATATCCTCAATGTGGTTTGGCCTCATTTGAATAAGCGCTTCCCTCATTCCAGCACTTTCAATTTGGAATAATCCAACTGTTTTACCTGAAGATAAAAGATCAAAAACTTTTTGGTCATCATAATTAATATTTTCTATTTCAAAATCTTTATTTTTTTTCCTTATAATATTTTGAGTATTATTTATTACTGTCAAAGTTTTTAGACCTAAAAAATCAAATTTTATTAATCCAGCGTTTTCAGCAGAATACATATCAAATTGTGTTGAAGGCAAAAGTAAGTCTGCTGTGTTGTCTTTATATAACGGTACTACATCTGTTAATTTTTTATCAGCTATAACAACACCAGCCGCATGAGTAGCGACATTTCTATTTAGTCCCTCTAGTTTCAAAGATAAATCAATTAATTTTTTAACTCTAGGATCTTCATTAATCAACTTTTGAAGTCTTGGCTCTCCAGCTATGCATTCTGTTAAATTTTGAGGTCTTGAGGGATCAAATGGAATCATTTTTGAGATACCATCAACGAAACCATAAGACAAACCCATTACACGACCTACATCTCGTAATACCATTCTAGCTTTTAACTTTCCAAAAGTAATAATATGTGCAACGCTGTCTTTGTATTTTTTTGTAAGATACTCAAAAACCAAATCTCTTTTTTCCTCACAAAAATCAATATCAAAATCAGGCATAGATATACGATCAGGATTTAAAAATCTCTCAAATATTAAATTAAATTTAATTGGGTCGACATCTGTTATCGAAAGACACCAAGCAACTAATGATCCAGCGCCCGAACCTCTTCCAGGACCCACAGGTATATCGTTTTTTTTTGCCCACTTAATATAATCGGATACAATCAAAAAATAACTTGAATATCTCATTTCAGTAATAATATTTAATTCATGATTAAGTCTATCAAGGTATTTTTGATAATCTTTGTCAAAAGTTAAATTATTAATATCTTTTCTAAAAACTTTTATGAATTTATCTTTTAATCCAGATAATGAATTTTTTTTGAGAATATCATCTGCATTTCCATCTTTTTCAGAACTAATATTGGGTAAAATAGGTTTTGAGAATGAGGGTTTATAGCTACATCTATAAGGAAAATTATAATTATTTTCAAGTGCCTCAGGAATATCAGAAAATAATTCATACATTTCTTTATCATCTCTTAAATAATGCTTATTACTAAATCTTACTCTATTTTTTTCCTGTATATATGTCTTGTTCTTAATACAAATTAGTGCGTCATGCGCTTCGTGCATGTCTTTATCAATATAAAAAGTCTCATTTGTTGCAATCAAAGGAATTTCTAAATCATTAGATCTCTTTAAATTCATTTTTTCAAAACTATCTTCATTACGATCTCCATGTCTTTGTAATTCAATATAAAATCTATCGTTATAAATTGATTTGAGTTTTGAATATAATTTTTCAATATCCGAATACTTGCCTTTATCAAATAAATTCCCAAATAAGCCAAATACAGTTCCTGAAAAAATAGCAACACCTTTGTCTTTTTTTAGTAATTCGTCAAAAGGAACATTGGGCTCAGATAACTCATTGTTATCTAAGTAAGATAAAGAGGAAAGTTCAATAATTCTTTTGTAACCTGTCTCATTCATTGCAAAAAGTGGAATTAGACCTATAGTTTCCTCATATTTAAAATTAATTTGAGTTCCTATTATTGGTTGAGTACCAATTTTAGATAGTTTATCTGAAAATTCTAGTGCACCACATAAATTTGATGTATCGCATATAGCTAAAGACTTAATCTTATTTTCTTTTGATGATTCTTTAATTTCATCTATTTTTATTGCGCCTTCGCAAATAGAATATTGAGTGTGTATTTTTAGATGATTAAATTTTTGAAATTTAGACTCGAGCATTAATGGTTTTTATACTACCATTAGTTATTTCCAATAAGCAATCAGCCTTATTAGCAAAAAATCTATTATGAGTTGCAAATATTATTAATCTTTCTTTATTTATCTGATTTTTTAAAAGTCTAAAAATTTCTTTTGCTGTTTGTAAATCTAAACTTCCAGTTGGCTCATCAGCTAAAATTACTTGAGGATTATTGACCACTGCTCTTGCAATTGAGATTCTCTGTTTTTCACCGCCAGATAATTGTGAAGGATAATGATCTGATCTATTAATCAGCCCAACTTTTTTTAATAAATCTTTTGCCTTATTAAATGCAATTTTCTCATTATTACCACCAGCTAAAGCTGCTAAATAAATATTCTCCAATGAAGTAAAATCTGGAAGCAAATTATCTTGTTGGTAAATAATTCCGATTTTATTTGCTCTTAAAATATCATTTTCATTAGTATCATTATAATTTATCTTTTTATTTTCAAATATGATTGAACCTAAAGTAGGTCTATCAATTAAAGAAAGTAAATTGAGTAATGTTGACTTACCTGAACCCGATGGGCCTATCAAAGAATATATTTTACCTTTTTTAAAATTATAAGAAATACTTTTCAGAACATTGATCTTTTTTATTCCTTCGAATGATTTATTTAATTTAGAAATTTTAATCAGATTACTCATATTTAAGGGATTTTATCGGATCAAGTTTTGCAGCTTTAAATGCTGGAAATATTGATACCAAAATAGTTATCAAAATTGAACAAGCAGAAATAATTAGTATAGAAATTGAATTAATTTCTGAAGGCATCGAGCTTAAAAAATATATTTCCTCAGGAAATAAGCTTATGTTAAAAAATTCACTTAGAAATTGTCTCAAATTTTCTACATAAATAGAAAAAGTAATCCCTAAGATTATACCAAAGATTGTTGCTGAAGTTCCTATAATCACACCAATTAAGAAAAAAATTTTTACAATTGATTTATTAAGAACACCAATCGATTTAAGTATAGCAATTTCTTTTGTTTTATTTTTTACTAATATTGTTAAACCAGAAATTATGTTAAAAGCTGCAACGATTATAATTAATGTTAAAATTATAAACATAACATTTCTTTCGACTTTTAATGCTGAAAACAAAGATTTATTCATATCAGACCAAGTATAAATGAATTCATTGGTAAAAATTTTTTGAACTAAAGTTTTTTGATATTCAATATTTTTAGGGTTATTTAAATAAATCTCTAAGTTACGGACTTTTGGTTTTAAATTAAAAAACTCCTCGAGTGTGACAAGATTTATAAAAGCAACATTATTGTCAAAATCAATTACACCACTATCAAAAAGTGAAGCTACTGTAAATTTTTTTTGCTTAGGAAGATTACCAATAATTGTTTGTACACCAGATGAAGACATCAATGTAATCTCATCACCAATCTCTAAGTTTAGAGAAAAACTTAATTCTTTACTTATAGATATAAAATTATTTGATAATCCATTTTCACTGCCTAAAAAATTTCCATTGTTAACAATGTCTAATTTAGAAAAATCTTTTTCAAAATATCCCCTTAAAAGAATACCTTTGGTAATATCTTTTTTGATCATAATTCCCTCACCTGAATTACTAAAAATTAAACTTTCAGAAATTGATTTTAAGTTTTGGTTATCTAATTTTTCTTTTGCAATTTTGTTTTCATAAGGCTTAACTGTCATATGGGCATTAAAACCAATAATCTTATTTACCAATTCTGTTCTAAAACCATTCATAACGGACATAACAACTATTAAAACAGCAACACCAAGCCCAATTCCAATAAATGAAAAAATTGAAATGATATTTAGAAAACCATCTTTCTTTCTGGCTTTTAAAAATCTAAATGTAATCTCTTTTTCTAATCGAGAAATCAATTGTTTACTTTTTGTTTATTAATTATCTTAATGATATCTTTTAATTCAATTTTTTGAGATGCTCCATCAACTTCTTTAAACTCTAATTTATTGCCTTCAACCTGTTTACCAATTATAATTTGAAAAGGTGCACCTATTAAATTCATCTTTTTAATTTTTGATGAGATATTTTCATCAGTATCATCAATTATTGCCTCAATATTATTTTTTTCAAGTTCTAGTAAGATATTATTAGCTTTATCTAATTGTGAATTATCATTTTTGTTGATCATTGGAATTATCGCAACGTGATAAGGAGCAATAGAAATTGGCCATTTCATGACTTCATTTTTTTCATCATATTTTGCCTCTATTATTGCGCCTACTAATCTAGAAACTCCTATGCCGTAAGAACCCATTTTAACAAAATCTTTTTTTCCACCTGGTAAATCAACCGACGCACTCATTGGTTTAGAATATTTATCTCCAAAATAGAATATATGACCAACTTCAATTCCTTTTGTTATTAATCTATTGTTTTCAGAAACTTTTTTTTCAAATTCAGTCTTATCAAATTTTTCATCGGTAACTGAATAATATTGTTCATATTCTTTTCTCATATTTGCCAGAGATTCTTTCTCTAATTTTGCATTGTCTATACTTAAATCAAAAATTCTTTTGTCAGTAAAAATTTTACTTTCGCCAGTTTCAGCTAAAATAATGAATTCATGAGATAAACTTCCTCCAATTGGACCCGTATCTGCTGCCATTGGAATAGCTTTTAAATTTAATTTTTTAAATGTTTTAAGATATGACAAGAAAAATTTATTATAAGAAAAAAGTGCTTCTTCGTCAGATATATCGAAAGAGTAAGCATCTTTCATGTAGAACTCTCTACATCTCATTATCCCAAATCTTGGTCTGATTTCATCTCTGAATTTCCATTGAATATGATATAAAAGTTGTGGAAGGGATTTGTAAGATTTAATCGAGGTTCTAAATATATCTGTTATCAATTCCTCATTTGTAGGGCCATACAACATTTCACGATTTTGACGATCTTTTATTCTCAGCATTTCCTCACCATAATCTTTATATCTTCCGCTTTCTTTCCAAATTTCACTAGATTGTATTGTTGGCATTAAAATTTCTTGAACTCCAATCCCATCTTGTTCTTCCCTTACAATTTGTTCAATTTTCTTCATAACTTTGAAACCAAGTGGTAACCAGGAGTATATACCTGCTGATGATTGTTTTATCATACCAACTCTTAACATTAATTGATGAGATTTAATTTTTGCCTCTGAGGGATTATTTTTTAAAATTGGAATAAAAGATTTTGAAATATGCATGTTAGATGATTATATTTCTTAAGTTTAAATATTCAAACCTCATTAACAAATATATAATTGTGAATAAAATAGTTGTTATTCCAGTGCAATAAATGAATTTTTTTAAAATCTTAGGATTTTCTGGTGATCCAGGATCCTCACCTTCAATTTTTTCAATCTTTATTCTATCAACATCAATAGGTAAAATCGCAAAAAAGACAATCCACCAAATGATTATATATATTATAGCAAGTCCGGTAGCACTCATTAAATATCAACTAAATTAATATTGGTGAAAGGTCTTTTGCCTGTTTTTTCTTTTGTAAATTTTCTAGCTGCAATTTTAATTGCATCTATAAGATTGTGTCTTTGACTTTTATTTCCCATATTAAATGTTTTTGCTGTTTTCTCTATTTCTTCTTCTAATAAGTAAATAAATTCATCTGTTTCATAAATTGGTAATCCTCTAAAGTTTATTATTGGATTATTGTGAATATTCCCTTTAGGTGTGATTAAAATAGTTATTTCAAGATAACCATTAGATCCTAAGTTTTTTCTATCTTTTATAGATTGAGAGTTTTCCTCAACACTTACATTGCCATCCAAATATAGTCTTCCACTAGGAGCTTTATCATAAACCTCTGGATATTCTCCTGGAGCTAACTTTACTATATCGCCATTTTCTACTTGAACAGGATAAGGTACCTGCATTTCTTTAGCAAAAGCAATATGCTCAATCATATGTCTATGTTCTCCATGAACTGGAATTACACATTTTGGTTTAACCCAATCATACATATCTTTTAAATCTTCTCTATTTGGATGCCCAGAAACATGAATAAATTCAGTCTCCTCTGAAATAACCTCTATCCCGTCCTTGACTAATTGATTGTGAAGTTTGTAAAGTTTCTTTTCATTTCCTGGTATTATTTTTGAGGAAAAAATTACTGCATCTCCTTTCTCAATAAATAAATCGGGATGTGTATAATTTGAAATTCTCATCATTGCTCCCATCGGTTCACCCTGGCTACCTGTACAAAGATATACAATTTTTTCTCTAGCAAAATTTTTTGCTTCTCTTGGATCTATTGGTTCAATAGTATTTTTAAGATATCCACATTGTCTAGCTGCTTTGTATATTCTATGCATAGATCTACCAACTAAAGAAATTTGTCTTCCTGTTTTTTCTGCACAATAAAAAGCTGACTCCATTCTTGCAACGTTTGATGCAAATGAGGTTATTATAATTCTTTTTTTCAGCCTACTCATTATGTTCAACATACTTTTTCTCACATCTAATTCAGAACCTGAACGCCCAGCACTAAATACATTGGTAGAGTCACAAATCATTGCCAGAACACCTTCATCACCAATTTCTTTCAATCTCTTTGAATTAATCTCATCACCTATCAAGGGGTTTGGATCAACTTTCCAGTCACCAGTATGTAGCACAATTCCTGCTGGTGTTTGAATTCTCAGGCCATTAGGTTCTAAAATAGAATGGGTTAAAGTTATATATTCAATCTCAAAAGGATTTAAACTTACCTTTCCGTTTAGTTCTACAATTTGTAAGTCATTAGTAATATCGATATTTTTTTCTCTAAATTTTTCTCTTATTAAAACAGCTGTGAAAGGAGTAGCATAAAGTTTACATTTAAATTTTGGCCATAAATGAGCTACGGCACCTATGTGATCTTCGTGAGCATGCGTTAAGACAATTCCTAATAGATTATCTTTTCTTTCCTGAATAAACCCTGGATCTGGATAAATAAGATCAATACCTGGAACTGTGTCATCAGCAAAAGTAACACCTATATCAACCATAATCCATTTATGGTCTCCTGGCTGACCATAGCCAAATAAATTCATATTCATCCCTATCTCACCAGAGCCACCTAATGGACAAAATAAAAATTCATCTTTCATATTATTTAATTAATTTTGAAGCCTTAATTAAGCCATTAATTGTTATATCGCTATTCCTTTTAACTTTTGTACTAATAGAGTTTTTAAACAATTTAGAAAAACCTCCAGTAGTAATTATATTAAAAGACTTTTTTGTCTCTTTCTTAATTAAATTTACAATATTGTCAATTAATCCAGCATATCCCCAGAAAAAACCTGAGCGGACAGCTGATGTGGTATTTTTTCCAATTACTTTTGTAATTTTTTTTAAATCAATCTTTGGAATTAAAGATGCTTTGTCTGAAAGTGTGTTAAGAGAAATTTGAATACCTGGAGATATAATTCCACCTTTGTAATTATTGCCAATTAAAACATCAAATGTTGTTGCGGTACCAAAATCTAAAACAATAAAATTTTTGTTTTTCTGCGTAACACTTATTGCATTTGCTAATCTATCTGACCCTACTTGCCTATAATTCACATCGATCTTTAAAATTTTCTTCAAATTAAGCTCTTTTAATTCGTAACACCTAACTTTTGTTTTATTGTAGAAATATCTTTTTAGTTCCTTGTAGGTTGATGGTACAACACTACAAAATAAAATTTTATCTATTGAGGAAAAATCTAGTTTTTTAAAATATTTGTTCAATAAATTTAGTTTTTTACCTTTTGAAGGAATTATAATTTTTTTTATAATTTTGTTATTGTTATTAACCAAACAAATTTTTGTCTCAGTATTTCCTATGTCACCTAGAATAATCATCTATTTAGTTGTATAATATTTTGACAAAAACTTACCAAAGGATTTTTTTAATTGATTCATAAATATTTCAGTTTTTATTTTTTTTTTAGTAATTTCAAATAAATTAGTTGTAGGATAATTGGGGATTATAGGACTTTTAACCAAATTAAATCCAATACCAACAATTAGATAATCATTCCCTGATTTATTAATTTTTTCTTGCAAAATGCCACAAATCTTTTTTTTATTAATCAATAAATCATTTGGTGATTTATAAACTATTTTACGATCATAAAATTTTGAAATTACATCTTTAACCAAAAAACAATTTTTTCTAGATAGTTGTTTCATTGATAAATTTATCTTTTTTAATTTATAAAAAAAGGATATTAAAATATTTCCTTTATAAGAAATCCATTTTCTCCCATACTGACCTTTACCACCAGTTTGTGTTTCTGATATTATCATTCCAAAATTATGATTTGTTTCTCTTATTATTCTTATTGCTGTATTGTTTGTACTCTTAACTTTTTTATATTTAAAAACTTTAAACTTCATCAAATAATATTAATTCTAGAAACTACCTCAATAAGTTGGCTTGGGAATATGAAGTAAACTAAAATTAATAATGTTGAGAATGTTAATGAAAATTTTAACCACAATCCATGATCTGTGTCATATTTTTCTTTTTCTTTATCAAAATACATAATCTTAATTAATCTTAAGTAATAAAAAGCGGCAACCACTGTTGATAATAAACCCACGATTGCTAAAAAATACATTGATTGTTCTATTACTGATTTGAAAACATAAAATTTAGCAAAAAATCCAGCTAAAGGTGGTATGCCTGCCAGTGAAAACAATATAATCATCAGTGATAAAGCTAACATCGGATGATTTTTAGATAATCCCGATAAATCCTCTATTTTTTCGTAGTATTGATTTTCTCTTTTCATCATTAGCAAACAAGAAAATAATCCTAAATTCATTATTATATAAATAATTATATATATTACTGAACTTTGCATTCCCTCATTTGTGCCCGTTGCAACACCTGCTAAAGCATAACCCACGTGTCCTATAGAACTGTAAGCTGCTAGTCTTTTTAAATTGGTTTGACCTATTGCTGCAATTGCTCCAAAAAGCATCGAAGCAATAGAGAGAAATATCAATATCATTTGCCACTGATCAATTAAATTTAAAAAAGCTACATATAAAAATCTAATAAATACAGTTAAAGCTGCAACTTTTGGTACCATTGTGAAAAACAAAGTTACGGAAGTTGGTGAGCCTTCATAAACATCTGGGGCCCACATATGAAACGGCACAGCCGAGATTTTAAACGCTAACCCAACTAAAATGAAAACAATTCCAAAGGTAATAGCATATTCACTAGAGCCTAGTTGATTTGCAATCACATTGAAATTTGTTGATCCAGTAAATCCATATATTAGTGAACATCCATACAAAAGTAATCCAGAAGATAGCGCGCTTAGTACAAAATATTTTAGTCCAGCTTCTGAAGATTTTATTTGATCTCTATTAAAAGTGGCCAAAACATATAATGCTAGAGATTGAAGTTCTAGACCCATATAGAATACAATCAAGTCATTAGAATTAATCATAATCATCATTCCCAAAACAGAGCTTAATACTAAAATTGGATATTCAATCTTAAAAATTTTAAAAGTTCTTAAATAATTTGATGAAATGATTAAAACTAAAAAAGTGGCTAGCAGCGTAACAATTTTCATCAATGACGATAAATAGTCTATAATTATACTATTATTAAATAATTTAACTTCTTTAATACCAATTGTTTCATTAAATGTTATGACTGCTGTAACAAGTAAGACTACTAATGAAAGATTTTGGATTATTTTTGAGCTATTTTTTTTAAAAACACCTAATATAAGTAGAAACATTATTGATAGGGATAAAAAAATCTCTGGAAAAACTAATTGAAGATTTGTCATTATATCTTGCTCGCTAATCTAAAGTTGTATGTTTCTATCAAATCTGAAATAGATACCTCTATTGTATTTATCAAAGGATCTGGATAAAAACCAAAAAACAAAGTTGGTATAGCCAAAGAAGTTAATATAATCGACTCCGATCTATTCAAATCTATCATTTTTTTTAAGTCATTATTAATTAATTTTCCAAATATCACTCTTTTGTATAACCAAAGCATGTAAGCTGCGCCAATAATAACTCCGATGCTAGCAATAACAGCAACTAAAAAATTATCTTTAAATGCTCCCATCAATATTAAAAATTCACCTACAAACCCACTAGTGCCAGGAAGACCTAAAGCTGCCAAAGTAAATAACATGAATAAGACAGAATACTTTGGAATGATACTTACAATTCCACCATAAGTATTAATAAGTCTTGAATGCATCCGATCGTAAACAACACCAACACACAAGAATAGTGCGGCCGAAACTAATCCATGACTTATCATTTGAATAATACTTCCCTCAATACCCTGTTGTTGGATGGTAAAAATACCTAAAGTAACATATCCCATGTGAGCAACAGAAGAATATGCAATGAGTTTTTTCATATCCTCTTGCATTAAGGCGATAAAAGATGTGAAAATAATTGCGATAACGCTCAATGTGTAAATTAGTGGAGTAAAAACTTCAGATGCAGCAGGAAATAATCCCAAAGAAAATCTTATAAATCCATAACCTGCCATTTTTAATAAAATTGCAGCTAATAAAACTGATCCTGCTGTTGGAGCTTCAACATGAGCATCTGGTAACCAAGTGTGAACTGGCCACATTGGAGTTTTGACTGCAAAAGAGCTAAAAAAAGCAAGCCATAACAAATTTTGATATTTAGTTTCGATACCTAAACTATAAAGTTCAATTACGTCTGTTGTCCCGGTCAACCAATATATAGTAATAATAGCAACCAACATTAATACTGACCCAAGTAAAGTGTAAAGAAAAAATTTAAATGCAGAATAAACTCTTCTAGCCCCTCCCCATATCCCAATAATTAAAAACATCGGTATCAGACCAGCCTCAAAAAATAAGTAAAAAATTACAAGATCTAAAGAACAAAATACTCCTATCATGAAAGACTCCATAATTAATACTGCTATTAAAAATTCACTTAATCTTTCTTTGATAGAATTATTAACTGACAAGATACAAAGTGGGGTAATAAATGTTGTCAGTAAAATAAATAAAATTGAAATCCCATCAACACCCACTTTATAATTTATAAAATCCTTAATCCAAATTCTTTGTTCTACAAATTGAAACTCTGAAGTAGTATGATCGAAAAGTATCCATAAATAGATAGATAGAAGAAAATTTACAAAAGAAGTGAACAATGCAACATATTTTACAGTAAAATTATTTTTCTTATTACCTCTTGTAAAAAATAAAAAAAACGCTCCTACTGTTGGTAATAAAATTAGTGAAGATAAAATAGGAAAGTTCATTATTTTACAATTAGAAAGGTTAATAAAGCAGAAAATCCAAGAAGCATAACAAAAGCATATTGGTAAATAAATCCACTTTGAAATTTGTTTGCTTTAACCGAAAATCTTTTGATAATAGCAGAGATACCATCGGGCCCAAAACCATCGATTATCTTTAAATCAAAAAACTTCCACAAAAATAATCCAAATTTTTTTGATGGTTTCACAAATAGTGCATCATATAACTCATCAAAATACCACTTGTTTAATAAAAATTGGTATAAAGGTTTGTTAATTTTTACAATTTGTTCTGGTAAATTTTTATTTTTAACAAATAAATAATATGCCGTTGGTATAGATAAAATTACAAGTATTGGAGTTAATAACAAAAACCATAATGGAGGATGTTCATTGCTTAATGGTTTTAAAAAAAATATTGAGTCTTTCCAAAAATTGTTCAAACCATAATTACCAATAAACAAATCTTTAAAAATAAATCCAGCAAATATTGCACCCAAAGAAAGTAGGGCTAGAGGTATCAACATAACTATAGGAGACTCATGAGTATCCTCAATTTTTATCTCTTTATTATTATAATCGCCGTGAAAAGTTTTGAATATTAATCTCCAAGAATAAATGGATGTTAAAAATGCTGTAAAGATCCCAATTCCAGCAGCATAATAACCTGTCGTATTACCTCTTAAGTAGGCAAATTCAATTATCGCATCCTTAGAATAAAAACCTGATAACAAGGGAAAACCGGTTAATGCTAAAGTTCCTATAATCATCAGTGAGTAAGTGTAAGGTAATTTTTTCCATACTCCCCCCATTTTATTTATATCTTGTTCATCTTTGAATGCATGAATGACCGAACCAGATCCCAAAAATAGTAAAGCTTTAAAGAAAGCATGAGTGAATAAATGAAACATTGCTACGTTATAAGCACCAACTCCGGTAGCAAAGAACATATAACCTAATTGACTACATGTTGAATAAGCTATTATCTTTTTTATATCATTTTGAACCAAAGCAACAGTTGCAGCAAAAAAAGCTGTGCTCATACCAATTACAGTAATAATATTTAATACAAATTCAGAATATTCGTAAATTGGTGAACATCTAACAACAAGGAAAATACCTGCTGTAACCATAGTTGCTGCATGAATTAAAGCGGACACAGGTGTTGGACCTTCCATAGCATCTGGCAACCAAGTATGAAGTAGAATTTGAGCTGATTTACCCATGGCGCCGATAAACAAAAGTAAGCAAATCAAATCTATCGCATTAATTTCGATACCTAAAAAAACTAGATTTTTTTCTGTAATGTTTGGAATTTGTTGGAAAACCTCAGAATAATTTACTGTTCCGAATAAATAAAATATTAAAAAAATACCTAGAGCAAATCCAAAATCTCCAACTCTATTAACAACAAATGCCTTAATTGCTGCTTTATTTGCAGACTCTTTTTTAAACCAAAAACCTATTAAGAAATACGAACATAGACCAACTCCCTCCCAACCAAAAAATAATTGAATGAAATTATCTGAAGTTACCAACATTAACATCGCAAAAGTAAATAATGATAAATAAGCCATGAACCTTGGCTTATGAGGATCATGAGACATATAACCAATTGAATAAATATGAACAAGTGCAGAAACAGATGTTACTACAACCAACATTACAGCTGATAACGCATCAATCTTCATAGACCAATTAACATTTAATGATCCTGAGCTTATCCATGTAGCTATTGTGATGTTATCTTGATATTGATTGACTATTACCTCGTATAAAACTAGAGCTGATAAAATAGCCGATATCGATACCAATAAACTTGTAATTATTTCAGAATTTCGATCACCGATAAATTTTCCAAAAAATCCAGATATTATTGAGGCTATCAAAGGTAAAGCTATTATTGAAATTTCCATTTTACCCTTTTAATTTATCTATTTCCTCAACACGAATTGTTCCTGAGTTTCTGTAATAAACAACTATGATTGCAAGGCCGATTGCTGCTTCAGCAGCAGCAACAGTTAATATAAATAAAGTAAATACTTGTCCAGTCAAATCACCCAAATACATTGAGAACGAAACTAGGTTTATATTAACAGCCAATAATATGAGTTCTATACTCATAAGTATTACAATAATATTTTTTCTATTTAAAAAAATTCCAATTATTCCAATACTAAAAATAACTGCACCCAATGTTAAGTAATGTCCTAAGCCTATTTCAATCATCTATTTTAACTCCTCTATTAGAAGCAACCTCTACAACCTCTACACCCTCAGCTCTTTCTCTAGAAATTTGTTTCAAATAACTTTGTTTTTTAACGCCCTCTCTTTGTCTAAAAGTAAGAACAATAGCCCCTATCATTGCTATTAGAAGTATCATTCCACTAATTTGAAAGATGTGAATATAGTCTGTATATAAAACCATTCCTAATGAATGAGTATTACTAACATCGTTTACTATTGATAGATTACCTTGGTCAAATAAGTCGGGTTTGTATTTCCATCCACCTATAACAATTATAAGTTCAAAAAAGATTATAACACTTATTAATAATCCAATTGGTATGTGATTGGAGTTTTCTTTAGATATAAACCATTGATTTTTTTGTTGAGCAACATTTAGCATCATTACAACAAATAAAAACAATACTGCCACAGCCCCCACATAAACAATTAGCATTATCATTCCTAAAAATTCAGCACCAATCATGATAAAAAGACAAGATATACTTATAAAATCTAAAATTAAAAAAAAAACAGAATGGACAGTATTTTTTGATACTGTGACCATGACCGCTGAGACCACTGCAATTATAGAGAATACGTAAAAAAATATTGCATGCGCAATCATAAATTATCTGTAAGGATTATCTGACTTAATATTAGCAGCCAAAATATTTTCCCATCTATCTCCATTATCAAGAAGTTTTTCTTTAGTGTAATAAAGCTCTTCACGAGTTTCTGTAGAAAATTCAAAATTAGGTCCTTGAACTATTGCATCTACAGGACAAGACTCTTCACATAAACCACAATAAATACATTTCATCATATCGATGTCATAACGAGTCGTTTTTCTGCTTCCATCTTCTCTTTGAGAAGACTCAATAGTAATAGCTTGAGCAGGGCAAACAGCTTCACATAATTTACATGCAATACATCTTTCTTCTCCATTGGGATATCTTCTTAAAGCATGTTCACCTCTAAACCTTGGACTTATTTTGCCTTTTTCAAATGGATAATTTATTGTTTTTTTTGATTTAAAAAATTCTTTTATCGCAATAAAAAGCCCTCCAATAAAATCTGTCATAAATATCGTTTTTAAAAATCTAGAAATTTTCATTTAATTAGTAGGTAAAAGGTTAAAATAAAAAAGATAACTAGCAGTTAGAACAACGTAAGTTAAAGATAATGGTAAAAATATTTTCCAACCTAGTCTCATGAGCTGATCATATCTATATCTTGGTACAATAGCTTTTACCAACGCAAAAAGTATAAATAAAAATAATATCTTAAAAATTAGCCAAAGAGCTCCTGGAATTAAGTTAAATGGATAGAGCTCAATCGGAGAAAGCCACCCTCCTAAAAATAAGATTGATCCTAAAGCACACATTAATAGAATATTTGCGTACTCTCCTAACCAAAACATTGCGTACATCATTCCAGAATACTCCGTTTGATATCCTGCAACTAATTCTGCCTCTGCTTCAGGTAAATCAAAAGGTGGCCTGTTTGTTTCAGCTAATGCTGAAATAAAAAAAATTATGAACATTGGAAACAATGGAATAACAAACCACATGTCCTTCTGAGCAAGTACTATGTCACTTAAATTTAATGAGCCTACACACAATAAGACATTTATAATTATTATACCTATTGATACCTCGTAAGAAACCATTTGTGCCGCTGATCTTATTGAACCTAAAAATGGGTATTTAGAATTTGACGCCCATCCACCCATTATTATTCCATAGACACCTAATGATGAAACAGCGAATATATACAAAATTCCTACGTTAATATCAGCTAGAACTTGACCAACACCAAAGGGAATCACAGCCCAAGCTATCAAAGCAAGTGTCATTGTAATAATTGGTGCTAAAATGAAAATTATTTTATTTGAGCTAGCAGGTATAATTATTTCTTTAAAAATATATTTAAGCGCATCAGCTAAAGATTGCAGTAAGCCAAATGGACCTACAACATTTGGACCTTGTCTTTTTTGAACAAAAGCCCAAACCCTTCTATCTAACCAGACAATCATCGCGACAGATACTAAAACTGGCACCAGTAAAAATAAAATCTTATATGTTTCCTGAAAAATTAAATCTAAATATTCCATTTATTATCCCTCTGTACCTGTTTTTTTTAAAACTAACTTTGAATTATTACATTCAAACATTGTTTTTGATGCTCGGGCAACTACATTAGAAAAATAGTAATCTTTAAATTCAACTTTTATTTTTTCGTTTTCAAAAGTTTTTTGTTCAATCTTTTTAATAAATTCAGAATTTTTTTGCTCTTGTTTTATTTTTAAATAATTAAACATACTACTTTCAAGCTCCTCTTTATCATTAAAAAGTTTTCTGTTATTCATTACTTCTGCAAGATCATTAATTATTTGCCAATCTTCTTTTGCATCACCAGGCGGATATGATGCCTTGTAGGCTTTCTGAATTTTTCCCTCTAAGTTTGTGTAATGTCCTGATTGCTCTGTGTATGCAGCACCAGGTAAAATAATATCTGCAATCTCTGCACCTCTATCACCATGGCTACCTTGATAAATAATAAATTCATCTTTCTTCTTAAAATCTATGTTGTCCTGTCCTAGCAGATAAATGATTTCAAATTTGTTTTCTTTCACTTCATCAAGTAATTCATTATTTTTATCAATTATATCTAAATCCAAATTACCAACTGTTCCTGCATCTACTGATAATACATTAAGTGGATTCCATTCACTTGAAATTTTTTCATTCTTTTTTAAAAAATCTTTAAGCGAATTAAATAAGTATTCAGCAGATCTAATTCTTAAAAAAGACTCTCCAATTATAATTAATGGTTTTTTTGAATTAATTATCTTTTTCGAAATTTCATTATTGTTATCAAAAATATCTTTTAAAGTCTGTGTATTTCCATCTAAACTTTCATATGGATAAGTAAGGTCTCCAATGTTGTTTAAAGAGATAATTTTTGTACCATTATTTAAAAATGCTTTTCTAATTCTTGCATTTATCATTGTTGCTTCATATCTCGGATTAGTCCCTATCATTAAGATTAAATCTGCTTCCTCAATTCCATTAATTCTTGAGTTAAATATGTAATTTTCTCTTTTTGAACTATCAATAAAAGTTTTGATGGATCGAGACTCATAATTTTTTGTATTTATTGTTCTTTCTAAAAATTCTTTAAAAATAAAACTTGCCTCCATATTGGAAAGGTCTCCAACAAAACCACATATTTTTTTGTTGTCTGTATTTTCAATTTTTGATTTAATAATTTTATAAACTTCATCCCAAGTAGCTTTTTCAAACTTATTATTGTATTTTATGTATGGAGTATCTATTCTTTGATTTAATAACCCATCACACGCGTATCTTGTTTTATCTGAAATCCATTCCTCATTTATATCCTCATTTATTATTGGTAATACTCTTTTCACTTCCCAATCATATGTATCAACTCTTATATTAGATCCAACTGCATCCATCACATCTATGGTTTCAGTTTTTTTAAGTTCCCATGGTCTTGCTTCAAAAACGTAAGGTTTTGAAGTGAGAGCCCCGACTGGACAAAGATCTATAACATTTCCTGATAACTCTGATTGAACAGACTGTTCCAAATATGTAGTTATCTGCATATCTTCCCCTCTTCCAATAGCACCTAATTCTGGAACACCTGCTATCTCTGTTGCAAATCTCACACATCTCGTGCAATGAATACATCTTGTCATTTGAGTCTTTATTAATGGACCCATATTCTTATCTGGAACTGCTCTTTTGTTCTCTTTAAATCTTGACTTATCAATACCATAAAACATTGATTGATCTTGAAGGTCACATTCTCCACCTTGGTCACAAACAGGACAATCTAATGGGTGATTTGCTAATAAGAATTCCATTACACCTTTTCTAGATTTTTCTATTTTTGGAGTATTTGTTCTTATCACCATTCCATCAGCCGCTGGCATTGCGCATGAGGCTACTGGTTTAGGAGATTTTTCCATTTCAACTAAACACATTCTACAATTTCCCGCTATTGATAATTTTTCATGATAACAAAATCTCGGAATTTCAGCCCCTGCTTTTTCACAAGCTTGGAGAACAGTTAAACCCTCCTCAACCTCAACTTCAATATCGTTTACTTTTAATTTAAGCATTTTTATCTAATAAATGTTGATCAACTAAATAAGGGATATTCTTGTTTTCTTTAACAATAGGGTCAAATTTGTTTCTTTTTTTAATTTCATCTTTAAAGTGTCTTAGTAATCCTTGAACTGGCCATGACGATCCTTCCCCAAAAGCACATATAGTGTGGCCCTCTATTTGTTTTGTAACATCTCCTAACATTTCTATTTCATCTTTTGATGCCTCTCCCTTTGCCATTCTTTCCAGCATTCTCCACATCCAACCTGATCCCTCCCGGCATGGTGTACACTGGCCACAGCTTTCATGTTTATAAAATCTTGCTATTCTGGCCATACATTTAATAATATCTTGATCTTTATTAATCACGACCACTCCTGCAGTTCCTAATCCACTTTTCTCAGTTATTAATGAGTCAAAATCCATCGTTAAAGTTTCACATTTTTCTTTTGGTATAAGTGGCATTGACGATCCACCTGGTATTACTGCCTGTAAATTATCCCACCCACCGACTACACCTCCGGCATGTACTTCAATTAATTCTTTTAAAGGAATATTCATTTCTTCTTCAACATTACATGGGGAATTAACATTTCCAGAAATACAGAAAATTTTTGTACCTGTATTTTTTTCTCTCCCCAATGATGCAAACCATTTTCCACCTCTTCTAAGTATCGTAGGAATTACAGCTATAGTTTCAACATTGTTAATTATTGTGGGGCAACCATAAAGTCCTACTAATGCAGGGAAAGGTGGCTTCAATCTTGGCTGACCTTTATTTCCTTCAATGCTTTCTAGTAGTGCAGTCTCTTCACCACAAATATAAGCTCCTGCACCATAATGGATATAAATGTCAAGATCCCATCCAGTTCCAGAAGCATTTTTTCCAATCAATTTTTTTTCATAAGCATCATCAATAGCAGATTGAAGTTTTTGTCCATCAATGAAATATTCACCTCTAATATAAATATAGCAAACATGTGCTTGAACCGCATAGGATGCTATCAAACAACCTTCGATTAATTTATGCGGTTCAAATCTTAAAATGTCTCTATCCTTACAAGTTCCTGGTTCTGACTCATCAGCATTAATCACTAAATAATGTGGACGTGATCCAACTTCTTTAGGTGCAAAGGACCATTTTAAACCTGTTGGAAACCCCGCGCCACCTCTTCCTCTAAGTTGAGACTCTTTAACTTCATTAATGATCCAATCTCTTCCTTTACTTATAATTTCTTTAGTATTGACCCAGTCACCTCTTTTTTGAGCTGAAATTATATCAGAACCCAAATCGTTATATAAGTTTTGAAAAATTCTATCTTTATCCTTAAGCATTTTTAAAATCCATTAGTGTTTTTCTATTATTTTCTGGCTCATTGTTCACTCTTCCTCTGTATGATCCAGCTTTTGGTATATCACCTTTTAAAATCGTATCTAAAATCTCTAGTGTTTTTTCTTTATTTAAATCTTCGTAATACTCATCGTTAATTTGCATCATTGGTGCATTAACACAAGCACCTAAACACTCAACTTCCATCCATGAACAGCTTTTATCTGGTGAAAGCTCAGACTCTTTTTCAGATATCTTTTCTTTACATGCCTCCACTAATTTATTTGCTCCCCTTATCATACAAGGAGTTGTTGTGCATACTTGGACAAAATACTTACCGACCGGAGATAAATTATACATACTATAAAATGTTGCAACTTCATAAACTTTTATGTAAGGCATATCTAAAATTTTTGCTATATATTTCATAGCAGCAAGAGGTATCCAATTGTTATTTTGTCTTTGTGCGATGTAAAGTAAAGCCATTACAGCACTTTGTTGTTTGCCCTTTGGATATTTTGCAATAATCTTATTTGCATCATCTAAAGATGAGGAATTAAATTCGAAGCTTCCAGGTTGTTCTTTTGCAGGTCTTTTTAAACTCATCTATCAACCTCACCAAAAACTATATCTAAAGATCCAAGTACAGCTGGTACATCAGCCAACATATGACCCTTTATTAAATAATCCATCGATTGAAGATGTGAAAATCCTGGCGCTCTAATTTTACATTTGTAAGGTTTGCTCGAACCATCAGAAATCAAGTATACCCCAAACTCACCTTTGGGAGCTTCTACTGCGGTATATATTTCATCCTTTGGAACTCTATATCCCTCTGTAAATAATTTAAAATGATGTATTAAAGCTTCCATTGATTGTTTAATCTCTTTTTTTGATGGCGGTGAAATTTTGCCATCAAAAGTTTTAATTGGACCTTTTTCCATCTTTGCTAAACATTGTTTGATTATAAAAACACTTTCTCTCATTTCTTCTATTCTGCACAAATATCGGTCGTAACAATCTCCATTCTTACCAATAGGTATCTTAAACTCTAATTGATCGTAACAATCATATGGTTGTGATTTTCTTAAATCCCATGGAACACCTGAGCCCCTTATCATTACTCCACTGAACGAATAATCAAGAGCATCCTCTTTAGTCACTATACCAATATCTACATTTCTTTGTTTGAATATTCTATTATCAGTCAATAGGTTTTCCAAATCGTTAATGACTTTTGGGAAAGTTTCACAAAATTTTGCAATATCTCTCTCTAAACCGACTGGTAAATCTTGATGAACACCTCCGGCTCTAAAATAATTTGCATGTAACCTGGATCCAGAGGCTCGTTCATAAAATGTCATTAGAGTTTCTCTTTCCTCAAATCCCCATAGGGACGGAGTTAAAGCACCAACATCCAATGCTTGAGTTGTAACATTTAAAATATGACTTAAAATTCTACCAATCTCACAAAACATTACTCTTATAAATTGAGCTCTTATAGGCACATCAATTCCCAAGATTTTTTCAATTGCTAGAGCAAAAGCATGCTCTTGGTTCATTGGGGCAACATAATCAAGACGATCAAAATAAGGTACTGCTTGCATATAAGTTTTATTTTCTATGAGTTTTTCAGTTCCTCGATGTAATAATCCGATATGTGGATCAGCCTTTTCCACAACTTCTCCATCTAATTCAAGTATAAGCCTTAATACTCCATGAGCTGCGGGATGTTGAGGTCCAAAATTTAAATTTAAATTTTTAATTTTTTTTGTCATCTGTGCTTACTTGCTCTTTAATATATTTTGTTCCTTCCCACGGACTTTCATAATCAAAATTTCTGTAATTCTGTTCTAATTTTACTGGCTCGTTAATTACTTTTTTTTGTTCTTCACTATACCTTGACTCTATATGACCAGTTAAAGGAAAATCTTTTCTTAAAGGATGACCTTCAAAACCATAATCTGTAAGTATTCTTCTCAGATCAGGATGGTCTTTAAAATTTACACCATACATATCAAAAACTTCTCTTTCCATCCAATTTGCTGATGGAAAAATAGATGTGATAGACGATATAACTTCTTTCTCATTTATAGAATAACTTAAAACTATTCTTTGATTAAATTCATGACTTAAAAGTAGATATACAATTTTAAATCTTTGTGCTTCCTCTGGATAGTCTACAACTGTGATATCTATCAGTTGCCTAAATTTTGCATCTTTATTAGTTTTAACAAATAGCAAAACATCAATTAAATCTTCTTTATCAATTTCAATATAAATTTGATTATGTTTAATCTTAGTTTTATTTATTTTCGTTGTGAGTTCAGAATTTATTTTTTTTTCTAAATCAATTAAACTTTTCATTTTATCTACTAAAGGACCCCTTATTTCTAATTTTTTTTTGTAATTGCATTATTCCATATAACAATGCCTCAGCAGAAGGTGGACAACCTGGTACATAAACATCAACAGGCACGATACGGTCACAACCTCTGACAACAGAGTACGAGTAATGGTAGTAACCACCACCATTTGCACAACTACCCATCGATATCACATATCGTGGTTCTGGCATTTGATCATATACTTTTCTCAATGCTGGAGCCATTTTATTTGTTAGTGTTCCTGCCACAATCATAACATCGGATTGCCTAGGTGATCCTCTTGGAGCTGCTCCAAATCTTTCAAGATCATATCTTGGCATTGCAGTTTGCATCATCTCAACAGCACAGCAAGCTAAACCAAATGTCATCCAATGTAATGAACCAGATCTTGACCAGTTTACTAAATTTTCTAATGAAGTAGTTATAAAACCATTATCGCTAAAGTCTCTAGCAAGTTGTTTAAATTCCTCAGGTACTTGATCTAACTTGTTATTCATTTGATAAAAATATTATTCCCAGTCTAATGCACCTTTTTTCCATTCATAAATAAAACCGATTGTTAATATGAATAAAAAAATCATCATTGATGTAAAACCTAATAAACCAATGTTACCAAGCGATATTGCCCATGGAAAAAGAAATGCAATTTCTAAATCAAAAATTATAAAGAGTATAGCAACTAAATAAAACCGTACGTCAAATTCCATTCTTGAGTCTTGAAAAGGTTCGAATCCACACTCATAAGCTGATAGTTTTTCTGGATCTGGGTTTTTTGGTGATAATATAAAATTTATTATTATAAATGCACAACTTAAGCCAAATGCAATTATTAAAAATAAAATTATAGGCAAATAATCTTTTAAAAATTCCGCAGTCATGATGGAATATATATCATTTTTTGTGGTTAGATGAAGTGGTGTTAGGTCACATTATTTATAATATATGGCCAAAATTATAATGATTATCAGTATTAATTCGTTTAAGTGGCGGGAGTGAAGGGACTCGAACCCTCGACCTATCGCGTGACAGGCGATCGCTCTAACCAACTGAGCTACACCCCCACTCATGATTCATTTTGGTGGGCAGTAAAGGACTCGAACCTTTGACCCCCTCGGTGTAAACGAGATGCTCTACCAACTGAGCTAACCGCCCCTTACCAAAAACATTGTGTTTTATATCTTTTAGTACAATTACGTCAAGTTCTATTAGTCCTAAAAAATGCCTATAAAATAATTTATAATTATAAAATATAATTAATATAAGCATATAGTTATCTTTAGAAATAAATAAATGAACGATAATAATTCAGAAAAAAAAAACTTAGCTATAATCAAAATTAGAGAAAATAAGATTGATGAAGCTGAATCAATATTGTCTGAAATAAAAGATTCTAAATCATATTTTAATGCTGCAATTGTTTTAGAAAAAATGAATAAAATAGATTTAGCTATAAAATTTTATGATTCTTCTATTGAAATTGATTCAAATTATTTTCCATCATTTATTAATAAAAGTAAACTAATAGAAAAAAGGGGAAATATAACACTGGCAATTCAGTGTTTAAATGATGCGCTTAAAATTAAAACAAATTTACAGTACATAACTTATTATCAATTAGGAAATTTATATTCCAAATTACTAGATTATAAAAAATCTTTAAAATTGTATATTAAATCTTATAAACTGAACAAAGATTTTTTAATTTCTTTGCATAACATTGGTAACATACTTGAGGAATTTGGGAAATTCAGATTTTCATTAAAAGCATATAATCTACTTATTAGTGAAGCTAAAAAAAAAAATATATTAAATGATTTTCCAAAAACCTTATTAAATAGATCATTGTTATTAGTTAAATTAGGAAATTATAAAGATGGTTTAAGAGATTATGAGCACAGATGGCTAAGCCCAGAATTTAAAAATCGAAAAAGAAATTTTGGTGTAGAAACTTGGAAAAAAAGTCAAGATATATCAGGTAAAACGCTTTTAGTTTTTAATGAACAAGGATTAGGTGATACAATTTATTTTTTTGGTTGTTTAAATAAATTAACTAAAAAAAATATTAAAGTAGTTTTTTTAATCCAAAAACCATTAAAAGATCTTTTTAAGAATATTAATAATGAAATAACAATAATTTCTGATGAAAATGATTTACCAAAATTTGATTATTCAATATCTTTATTGAGCCTACCTTATTATTTGAATATTAACGAAAAAAAAATTGAAAGTTTAAGATTTAAACTTAAACCAGAAAAAATACTTGTATCAAATTGGAAATCAGTTTTGTCTAAAAATGAAAAAAATATTGGAATATCTTGGAAGAGTAGTCAACAAAAAATGTCTCAAAATAGGACAATTGACATTAATCAAATTATTTACTTATTTAACGAAAACAAAGATGTTAATTTTTATTGTTTACATCATGAATATGATCGTGATGAAAGATTAATTTTAGATAAATTTAAAAATGTTAAATATTATCTTGGTGATAAAATGAGTTTTTCAAACACTTCTGCATTATGTAAAAATTTAGATTTAGTTATCTCAAACGACACAAGTGTTGCTCACATATCTTGTGCAACGGGCACAAAAACATGGATACTCTCAAGAAAAAATCCTTCTTGGTTATGTCCAATAAATTCTAGTAAATCATTAAGATATCCTACTGCTAAATATTTTAATCAACACAGATTTAATGATTGGAAAAGTATTATTTATAAAGTTTCCTTAGATTTAAAAAACATATAAGTGTTTTAAAAACCACCTCTCCAATTATTTTTAGAGTTAAAATTATCTTCTTCTTCTTTAGAGGTCGGTCTAAATAGGTAATAGATTACAAATATAGAGATTAAAAAAAATAGTACCAGATCCATATATCTATATAGTTATTATTGAATACTTGCTTGAGATTTGTCATCTTTTTTAGACATATCAACCTCAACCCATTCAGTTTTTTTAAGTTCTTTTGTTAAAGCAATTTTTAAAACTTCATCTGCGTTTTCTACAGGGGTAATCTTTATATCATCAATTATTTTTTTTGGCATATCAACTAAATCTTTTTCGTTTTCTTTTGGAATTAAAACTTGTTTAATTCCAGCTCTATGGGCAGCCAATAATTTTTCTTTTAAACCCCCAATTTGTAAAACTTGACCTGTCAAAGTCACCTCACCAGTCATTGCAACATCTTTTCTTACTGGAATTGAAGTTATAGATGAAACAATTGATGTTACCATCGCAATTCCTGCAGACGGTCCATCTTTAGGTGTTGCACCCTCGGGAACATGAATATGAAAATCTTTCTTTTCAAAAAGCGGCGGGATTATTCCATATTCTAAGCATTTTGATCTCACAAAAGACTTTGCTGCTTTTACTGACTCTTGCATTACATCTCCCAATTTACCTGTAATCTGCATTCTGCCTTTTCCGGGCATTGTTACTGTCTCAATTTTTAATATTTCACCACCATATTCAGTCCAAGCTAAACCCGTAACAATTCCAATTTTATTATCATTTTCTAGTTCACCAAATTTATGCTTTGGAACTCCAAGAAAATCGGACAAATTTTTATTATTAACATTTACTTCTTTTTCTTCTCCAGAAACAACTTTTTTAACAACTTTTCTTGCAACTTTAGAAATTTCTCTTTCTAAGTTTCTAACTCCTGATTCCCGGGTATATCTTCTTATAATTTCTTTTATAATATCATCATCCATTTTCATTTCATTTTCTTTAACGCCATTATCTTTAATTTGTTTAGGAAGGAGAAATTTATTAGCAATATTTATTTTTTCATCCTCTGTATAACCAGCTAATCTTATTACTTCCATTCTATCTAAAAGTGGTGGCAGGATATTCAAAGTATTTGCCGTCGTTACAAACATTACATCTGACAAATCGTAATCAACTTCAAGGTAATGATCATTAAATGTTGTATTTTGTTCTGGATCTAAAGCTTCTAATAAAGCTGAAGATGGGTCACCTCTGTAATCATTTCCAATTTTATCTATTTCATCTAATAAAATTAAAGGATTTTTAGTACCAGCTTTTTTCATCATCTGTATAATTTTACCGGGTAATGATCCAATATAAGTTCTTCGATGTCCTCTTATTTCAGCTTCGTCTCTCATTCCACCAACTGACATTCTAACAAACTCTCTGTTAGTAGCTTTTGCAATTGATTTTCCAAGTGAAGTTTTACCAACACCTGGGGGACCTACTAGACACAATATTGGACCTTTAATTTTTTCCATTCTTTTTTGAACTGCTAAAAATTCAACTATTCTTTCTTTAACTTTTTCTAATCCAAAATGATCCTTATCAAGAATGTTCAAAGCTTTTTTTAAATCTATATCGACTTCACTTTTTTTGTGCCATGGTAGATCTATCATCCAATCTAAATAGTTTCTAACAACTGTAGCTTCAGCTGACATTGGGCTCATGTTTTTTAATTTTTTTAATTCTTGCATACATTTCTTTTCAACATCTTTAGGCATTTTAGATTTTAAAATAGCTTTATTTAAATTTGTGCTTTCATCTTTACCATCTTCAATCTCACCAAGCTCTTTTTGTATAGCCTTTAATTGCTCATTTAAATAATACTCTCTTTGAGTTTTTTCCATTTGAGTTTTTACTCTTCCCCTAATTCTTTTTTCAACGCCAATAATGCTGGTCTCATTTTCCATCAATTTGATAATTGTATTTAATCTTTTTTTAACATCAATTGTTTCAAAGATTTGCTGTTTTTCTGAGATTGTTGCTGTTAAATGCGAAGCAATGTTATCTGCTATTTGAGATGGGTCTTTCAATTGTTTAATATTGCTAATAGTTTCACCTGAAATTTTTTTATTGATCGATGTTAATTTTTCTAATCTTCTTACTGCTGTCGCTGCAAGCGGGTATAAATCTTCATCTTCGTTTAAAGCATCGCTGTATGGGGTATAATCACAGGTAATAAATTTCTCATTATCTTTAAAATCAAGAATTTTTACTCTTTTTACACCTTCAACTAAAACTTTAACGGTCCCGTCTGGTAATTTTAATAGTTGAAGAATACTTCCCTCACAACCATACATAAATATATCAGTTTTTTTTGGATCATCAATTTCTGAATTTTTTTGAGTTACTAAAATTATCTTTTTTTCTTTTTTCATCACCTCGTTTAAAGCAGATATAGATTTGTCTCTTCCAACAAACAAAGGGATTACCATTGATGGAAAAACCACAATATCTCTTAGTGGTAGTAGTGGTAATGAAATTTTAATATCCATTAACTAAATATGGATATTATAATTTATTTTGCAATAGCTTTTTCTTATTTATTAAGGCTATTACGCCGCTGTTGTCTTATTTGTTTTAGATTTATTGTCTGTTTTTGAGTGAACTATAATTGGTTGAGATTGACCTTTAACGGTAGAAGAATCAATTATCACTTCCTCGATATTTTCTTGACTTGGTAAATCATACATAGTTTTCAGTAGTACATTTTCTAAGATAGACCTCAAACCTCTTGCACCAGTTTTTTTTCTAATTGCTTTTAGAGCAATTTCCTTTATTGCATTATCTTTAAATGTTAATTTAGCACCATCAAGCTTGAAGAGTTCTTGATATTGCTTTACCAATGAGTTTTTTGGTTCTTGTAATATTTTTATTAAAGATTTTTCATCCAGATCTTCTAATGTTGCTATCATTGGTAACCTTCCGATAAATTCGGGGATTAAACCATATTTGAGAAGATCTTCTGGCTCTAAACCTTTCATCCATTCACCTGTTTTTTTATCTAGTGTATTTTTTACATCCGCCCCAAAACCAATTGATGTACCTTTATCTCTTTGAGATATAATCTTATCTAAACCTGCAAAGGCTCCACCACAAATAAATAAAATATTTGTAGTATCAACTTGCAAAAATTCTTGTTGAGGATGTTTTCTCCCTCCTTGAGGTGGAACACTTGCAACAGTTCCTTCCATAATTTTTAATAAAGCTTGCTGAACACCTTCACCAGATACATCCCTTGTAATTGAAGGGTTTTCAGATTTTCTACTTATTTTATCAACTTCATCAATGTAAACGATTCCCCTTTGAGCTTTTTCTACGTTGTAGTCCGCGGCTTGTAATAATTTTAAAATTATATTTTCTACATCCTCACCTACATATCCTGCTTCAGTTAATGTCGTTGCATCTGCCATTGTAAAAGGAACATCAAGAATTCTTGCAAGTGTTTGTGCTAATAGAGTTTTACCACAACCAGTTGGGCCAACTAAAAGTATATTTGATTTTGCTAGTTCGACATTTTTACTCGTTTTACTCTCATAATTTAATCTTTTGTAATGATTATGAACTGCTACTGACAAAACTTTCTTAGCATGTCCTTGACCAATTACATAATCATCTAAAACTGAACAAATTTCTTTTGGAGAAGGCAGTCCATCTTGATGTTTTACAAAAGTGTCCTTACTCTCCTCTTTTATAATGTCCATACATAATTCAACGCACTCATCACAGATAAAGACAGTAGGTCCAGCAATTAATTTTCTTACTTCGTGCTGGCTTTTTCCACAAAAAGAGCAGTAAAGAATATTTTTATTATTTGTATTCATAAAATTTTAAACGAATCAATTAACATATCTTATTATAAATGAGTCATAGTAATCAAGTTTGGAATACTGCTATTTCAATATCTTGTGATTTAAGATCTCTTTTCTACTACTTCGTCTATCAGGCCAAAAGATTTTGCAGAGTCGGCAGTCATAAAATTATCTCTCTCTAAAGCAGTTTTAATTTCATCGACAGTTTTACCTGTATGCTTTGAATATATTTCATTTAATCTTTTTTTTAATGATAAAACCTCATTAGCATGTATTTCTATATCTGTGGCTTGGCCTTGAAACCCAGCTGAAGGTTGATGAACCATTATTCTTGAATTTGGCAAAGAAAATCTTTTGCCTTTTTTTCCAGCGGATAATAAAAAAGAACCCATTGAAGCTGCTTGACCAATACATAAAGTTGAAATATCTGGTTTAACATATTGCATGGTATCGTAAATTCCTAAACCTGCTGTCACTAAACCACCTGGACTATTTATATATAAATATATCTCTTTTTTTGGATCCTCAGCCTCTAAAAACAATAACTGTGCAGTTACTAACGACGCGACATTATCATTTATTTGACCTGTTAAAAAAATTATTCTTTCTTTTAACAACCTAGAATAAATATCATACGCTCGTTCACCACGATTTGATTGTTCAACAACCATTGGAACGAGATTACTCATTTGCTCAAATATTTTATTTGTCATAAGTTGATTCGTTCTACTTATACAACTTGAGATTACTTTTTGCTAACTTTTTTTGTTTTTTTAGCTAATGTTTTAGTTTTTTTGATTTTTGGTTTTAATTTATTATCTACCGATTTTTTCACATCAGCTTTTTTTTCAGGTTTTCTTTGATCTTTAAGTTCTTGATCGAGCTGTTGTTTTTGAGATTCTTTTAAGATTTTTTCAGCCTCATCTTTAGAAATTTCTTTTTTATTAGGCTTAGCCTTTTCTTTAATCATGTTTAAAATTTTCTCCTCATACACAGTTCCTCTTAAACTCGCTAATGCATTTGGATTTTTTTTATAAAATTCCATGACCATTTTTTCCTGACCTGGCATCATTCTAATTTGTTTTTGGACTTCAGATTGTAATTCTTGTTCGGTAACTTTTATTTGATTTTGTTCACCAAATTCATTTAACACTAATCCAACTTTAATTCTTTTTGTTGCAACCTCCTCAAAATTTTTTCTACTTTTTTTTGCATCGTCCTCAGACATACCTTGAGAAAGTATTTTTATTTCATCCTCAAGTAAGTTCTCTGGAATTTCGCTTACTTTAAATTTTTCAATTTCTTTTAATATTTGATTTTTTGTTAAACGATCTAAAGAATTTTTGTATTCATCATTTATTTGTTTTGTAATTAACGACTTAAGATCATTAAGATCTTTTGCACCTAAATTTTTGGCAAACTGATCATCAATTTTTACGTTTTCAGGAATTTTAACTGCTGATATCGTACATTTAAATTTTGCTTTTTTGTTAATAAATTCTTTTTCTGGAAAATTTTCAGGAAGCGTTGCATATACTATTTTTTCATCACCCTTTTTGACTCCGATTAATTGTTCATCAAATCCTTTTAAGAAAAGATCTTTTCCTAAAGTTAATTGAGTATTTTTACCTTCTCCACCTTTGAATGTTTTTTCATCAACTGTTGCATTATAGTCAAAAACAACTAAGTCACCTTTTTTTGCTTTCGTTGTTTCCGAGGCCTCTTTAAAGTTTGGTTGATTTTTAGCAATATCATTTATTCTTTTGTCAGTTTCTTTTTGATCAATTTTAACTATATACTCATCGAACTTAATATTCTCTATTGATCTCAGTTCAACTTTTGGAAGTTCTGTAACAGATAAAATATATTCTAAATCTTTGTCTTCACCATAAGTTTTAAGATCTAGCTTTGGTTGACCTGCTGGTTTAATCTTATTTTCTTGCAAGGCTTTTGTTGATGTTTCCTTCAAGACTTTGTCTAAGACTTCACTAAAAACAGCTTTGCCAAACTGTCTCTTCAAAATTTCTCTTGGCACCTTACCAGGTCTAAATCCCTTTAGATTAACAGTTCCTTTAATCTCCTCATATTTCTCATCCATGTATACGTTCATTGTCTTTTTATCGACAAAAACTTTTACATCTTTGTTCAAACCTTTTTTATTTTCAACAGTAACTTTCATAATTTAAATTTGGTAGGGCGAAAAGGACTCGAACCTTCACAGATTGCTCTATCGGTTCCTAAGACCGACGCGTCTACCAATTCCGCCATCGCCCCACAATTTCAAGGTTTTATATATTATTGAATCTATTTGTCCAACGACAATTACAATGAATTATAAAGTTTTGAAAGATACCTATACATATAAAAATGAAAATGGTATTTTTTTTAAAAAAAAACTTAAAAAAATGAGTAAAACATCAATAGTTCTAATTATATATATTTTGGGTTTAGTTTTTGGAGCGTTAGTTCTGGGAATTTGGAGTGCAGAAACAAGTGTTTATAAAGGTCTTCTCGGTTTAGGATGGACAGCTTTAGCGCTTATAGGTTTATTTTTCGCTGAAAAAAATGAAAATAATTAAGATTTTTACTATCTTCTTTTTTGTAATTTTGCCGATTAACATTTTAAAATCAGAAATTATTGTCATGAGTAAATGTGATGATAAACAAGATGAGTTTTTAAAAAATGAGTATATTCTTAATTTAAATGAACGAATAATGACTAGAAATTATGTTTATAAAGAAAAAACATTCCAAAAATACAGATTAACGGATTTAAGTGTAAAAAAATCTAATTCTTACGTCCAAAATATCTACGAAGAGGATGGAAAAATTTTAACTCACAAGCATGGATATCCACAATTTTATACCCAAATTTTATTTGAAAAAGATAAAAAAGAAATTTTTATGAGAACGGTCCTTAACGATGAGGAAGGCCTTTCAAAAATATCAACATGTAAAAAAATAGAAAAATTTGAAAAAGAAAGCTAGTTCTTTTTATTTTTTTTATTAAAATTTTTCTTTCTTGATCCAAACCTACTATTTGTTATGTTGCTCCTGTGTCTAGCATAGGCCTGTTTTTGTGCTTGTTTTATTGCTCTTTTTGATGACATAATTCAATAAGATATTTCTTGAGTATCTATAATATTAAAATTTTTATCAGATACAACTATTTCACCCGATGATGATCCATAGTTTAAAATTTCTGATATTAAAACGTAATGGGTAACTAAAACTAAATTTTCATTATTATTGTTTTTATAATTTTTAATATATTCTTTCAATGCTTTCACCTGTTTCTCCCTATTTTTTGAAAATTTAGAGCTGTAGAAAGAATTTAAAAAACTCTTTGTAGTAAAGTCTTTAAATGCAATTTTTGCTGTTTCTTTGCATCTACACCATTCACTTGATAAAACTTTATCAATTTTAATTTCATTTTTAATAAAAAATTTACCGATAGATTTAGCCTGTTTTTTTCCCTCATCACTTAGATTTCTTTGTGTCGAACAATCGTTTAAATTGAAATTATTTGGATCTCCACTTCCAGGTGCATATGCATGTCTTATAAATATTAATTTTCCACCCTCTTCTAATTGATTTATTAAATTTTCATTCAAATCTGCTTTAATAGATGATGTTAAAGATATAAATATTATTATTAGGAAATTAAAAAATTTCATTTATGGATATTAGATTAAACGATTTGAATAAAACAATAGTTAATTGTAAAAAGTGTCCAAGATTAGTTAAGTTTATCCGAAAAGTAAGTTCAATAAAGAGAAAACAAAATAGAGATGAGCTGTATTGGGGAAAACCGGTGCCTGGATTTGGAGACTTAAGCTCTAAAATGGCTATCATCGGACTAGCGCCTGCTGCTCATGGTGGTACTAGAACCGGTAGAGCATTTACTGGAGATAAATCAGGAGATTTTTTATTTAAATGTTTGCACAAGGTAGGAATTTCAAATTCTCCGTTATCAAAAAATCTAGAAGATAATTTAAAACTAAAATCTACTTATATTACTAATATTCTTAAGTGTGTGCCTCCTGAAGATAAACCACTAAGCATTGAAATTTCTAACTGCTCAAATTTTTTTGATAAGGAAATATTGTTTTTAAAGAATTTGAAAGTTATAGTTACATTAGGAAAAGTTGCTTTTGATAATTGTGTGAAATTGTACAAACAAAAATTTAATTTAGAACAAAAATTTATTTTTAAACACAATAAAACACATAAGTTGCCTAATGGATTAATAATTTTATCAAGCTATCATCCAAGTCCAAGAAACGTTAACACAAAATTAATTTCTGAAAAAATGATGATAAAATTATTTAAAAAAGCAAGGAGATTAGCTACTTCTTAATGCTATCACAAAAATACGGTTTAAATTTTGAGTAGATTTGCTCTGGTATTTTTTTTGGTTTACCATCCTTATTAACAAAAACTAAATGAATTTGCGCCTCAACAATCACTTCATTATTTCTAGTAATTATTTGATTCATAAAAAAAGAGGTTTTAGTGATTGATTTAACAAATGATCTTACTGTCAATTCATCCTCTAAATAAGCAGGTTTTTTATATTCGATATTACATGATTTAACTATTATCAAAGAATTAAAATCTTGTTGAATTTTATTGTTGCTGTATCCAATTGAAAAAAGCGCTTCTGTCCTGGCTCTTTCTAAAAATTTTAAATAATTCGCATAGTAAACTACACCACCAGAATCTGTATCCTCGTAATATACTTTTAATTCATGAAAGAAGTTTTCGTGCATTAAATAACTATATCAAATAATTAATTAATTTTATAGAATCTAGGGTATAAAATATTATGAACATCTTTGTTATTTGGTTAGTATTGGTTATTGCATGGAACTTTGGTTATCCTGGCGCTAGTCCTCATGAAGATGTTTTGGTAGCTGTTATTTTAGCTTTTTTTAATATTTTTTTGAAAAAATATTTGAAATTATAATTAATTTTTGGAGAAATATATGTTTTGAAAATAAGCTATAGCTTTCATTTTGGAGTTATCTGTATCAGACATAATTGCTAATCCATCCAACTCATTAACATCTAGATCGTGAAATCTTTTGAAATCTTCCTTTACATTTGCTTTAACGGTAACCCATTCGTTTAAATTTTTTTTTGTGCTTGCCAAAACATTATCAATAGATTTTTTGGTATAGGGACTTGGGGAGCTAAAACCAATTTCATTGTTGCTTGAGAAAACGTAATTTATAGCCCTATTAGATAAAGGTGTTGCACCAGTTTTTTTAACTGCAAAAACTCTAGCAGCAAAATCATGTCCTTTTTTGGTATTTTCTTTTATTCCGGGTAGATCTTTTTCTATTTTCCAAGTTATATTTATAAATGGAGTTTTGTTTAGATCAATTTTGACCTCTTTTCCTAATCCTGAGGCTGCATTATCGGCAACAGCTTTTAAGAAATTTCCATTTTCATTTGATCCAATTGTATAAATTGTCTTATTATCAGCTCCTCTCACCTTTCTAACCTCTAAATTTGACAGTTCATCTTTGGTAAAGTTAAAAACTTTAATTTCTTTTGCAAATCCAGTTCCAATAGATACAAAAATAAAAATTAAGATTATGGTTAAAATATTCATTAAAAATTTTTAAAAAGAAATTGTTAATACATTATTTTGACAAAATTTAAACATTCAAAAATCACCTTTGACTAATATGTATAAATTATGAAGACAATTTCAATTTTTATACTGTTAATTTACTGGTCAATTATGATTTTTGCGCCAGTGATGTCAAAAGATGTCAAAATAAGCCGAGCTAAAACAACTAATACTAAAATAGTTGAATAAAGACCAAAAAGTTAATAAGTCGAACGACCACCACTTATGTCGTAAACTGCTGCGGTAGTAAAAGTATTTTCCTCTGATGAAAGCCAACAAACTAAGGAAGTAAACTCTTCGACCTCAAGAAATCGACCTCTAGGGACCTTAGAAAGCATTTTTTGAACGTGTTCTTTGGTCATTTGATCTAAAATACGTGTTTTTGCCCCTGCAGGAGTGACAGCATTTACTGCTATATTTTTATCAGCAAGCTCTTTGCCTAAAGATTTTGTTAGTCCGATGGCACCTGCTTTACCTGCGCTATATGCACTTGCATTTGCATTTCCATCTTTTCCCGCAACAGATGCTACATTAACAATTCTTCCGTAGTTATTCTTAATCATATTTGGTACTATTGCTTTGCAACAATTAAACGTTCCCATCAAATTAATATCAACTACTTTTTTCCACTTCTCTAGATCATATTCCCATAATGGGGCAGTAGGGCCAGTTATTCCTGCGTTATTAATTAATATGTCAATCTTGGAGTTTTCTAAGATTTCATTGGTGCAGTTTTCAACTTCTTCAAATTTTGATACATCAATAACATTTGAGGTTAAATTTGTATTATTAAGTTCTTTAACAGATTTTTTTAGTGTGTCTGGATCATTGTCCCAAATTATTACTTTAGCGCCTGAATTCAAAAATCTCCTAGCTATATCAAATCCAAATCCTTGAGCTCCACCTGTTATAACTGCAGTCCTATTCTCAAAACTAAATGTAATTTTGTCCATTAAATTATTTTTTTGCCAATAAGTAATAAGTTATTGAAGAAATTAATGCGCCAATAATCCATGCATAAGATTGTAAAAACATTAAATTAGGGTTCCAAATTGTTGAGGCCGAGAAAATAAATCCCAAAAATAAAGAATATGTACCTCTTATATGCCAACCACCTGAAAAATAATACGACCCATTTTTTTCTAGAGAATAAATGTCTTTATTAATCAAATTACCCTTTCTAATAAAATAATAATCAGAAATCATTATTCCAAAAATTGGTCCAAAAAAAGCTCCGATTGTATCTATTATTGATAAAATTCCTATTTGACTTAAAACAGTAAGCCAAAAAACTCCTATTAGAAGTCCGATTAAACCAATCACTAATCCTGAGCTTTTGAATGATAATGATGTAGGAAATAAATTAATAAGAGAGTATTGCGATGGAATAAAATTAGCAATTAAATTTGTAGAAGCTGACGCAATAATTATAAAAATCAAAACTAAATTAGTTAATAATAAATTATTCAACTTACCAATTATGTCCGTAGGATTTGTAAGTATTTTTTCAATATTTTCAGGACTTTGTTTTAGAAAAGCATCTGCACCTATGACAATAAAAAGTGCAAAAAAAGAAAAAATTATTAAATTCAATATTAAAGTTAAATTCCCTTTTTTAAGTTGGTTTTCATTTTCAATGTACCTTGAAAAGTCACCAAAACTTAAAATAACAATCGAAAAATAAGCAAAAAGTGTTCCTGATACAGTTATCAAAGGTATAATATTGTTTTTATCTGCAAAATTTTCAAAACTTAAAGCACCTAGAAATGCATTAACTGTAAATTTAACATCACTTAATAAAACTATAAAAAAGAATAACGCCATCCCGGAATAGACAACGATTGCAGAAAAATTAATAATTTTTTTGTTATAATTCATTCCGATACTAAATAAAATAACTTGCAACGCCATAGAGACTACAATTGAAATCCAATCTATGATGTTTAATCCAATAAAAAAAATAAGAAAAATTTCTTGCTGTAAAAGAGTTTTATCAATAGAAAAAATTAAAATTCTTAATAAATATCCCAATGCTTTTGATAAAAAATATGTTTGAATTCCAAACATAAATATACCAACTATACTTCTTAAAAATCCGATATACTGTGCTCCTCTTACTCCCATTGAGGATCTCAATAAAACTACAAATGGTAATCCAAATTTTTGAGATGGCTTACCAATTAAATTTGAAAAAAAATAAACCAATAAAGAGGCAAAAATTGTTCCAAACAATACTACAAAAGTATTTAAATCATATACGATATAGAGAGATGCGATCAAAGAAAATCCAATTACACTTTGGATGCCAACTCCCCAAAAACAAAATAAATCTTTCCAGTTCCAATTTTTATTGCTTGGATTTACTGTTACTAAATCCCAATTAACTAGTGTTTTATTTGATTTTTGCTGATTCACTCAGACAATATAGAACTTTAACAATCTACTGTCCATATAAGAGAGTTGGTAACCATAATGCAATTTTAGGAAATATAATAATTAAAATTAAACCAAATACTTGCAGCACCATAAATTGCATCATACCATAATAAATATCTTTCAAATCCCACTCAGGTACAACACCTTTTAAAAAATAAGCTGAAAGTGCAACAGGTGGTGATAACCAGGCGGTTTGTAAATTAACAGCAACTAATATTGCAAACCAAGTTAAATTAAATCCTAATGCTTCAATCAATGGTAATATAATTGGGACAATAATCATTACTATAGGTACCCATTCTAAAGGCCATCCTAATAAAAAAATCATCACCATAACCATCGCTAAAATAAGATACTTATTCATCTCAAGACCTAACAAAAACTCAGTTAATAAAGTCGGCGTTCCTAATCTTGCAAAAACAGCACCAAAAAAATTTGAAGCTGCAACTAAAACCATAATCAATGCAGTTATCTCTAATGTTTTGACTAATGCCTCTTGTAATTTTGGAAGAGTCAATTTTTTATAAGCTAATGAAAGAAGTAAAGCCCCCATTGCTCCACATCCTGCAGCTTCAGTTGGAGTGGCAAAACCAAATAAAATACTTCCTAATGCTGCAAATACCAAAGCTGCTGGTGGCACTAACCCTAAAAAAAATTCAATCCAAACTTCTTTCATACTCGCAGCTCTCATGTCATCAGGTATGACTGGTCCTAATTTAGGATTAATCATGCATCTAATCGTTGTGTAACCTGCGTATAAACTTGCAAGAAGAATTCCTGGTAAAATTGCAGCGGCAAATAAATCTATTACTGGAATTTCCATTATAGGACCCATTACAACTAACATAATACTTGGTGGGATTAATATTCCTAAAGTTCCCCCCGCTGTGATAGTACCAGCTGCAAGTCTCACATCATAACCAGATCTGTTCATCGATTTTGCAGCCATAATTCCGAGAATTGTCACTGATGCTCCAACAATCCCCGTTGCAGCTGCAAAAATCACAGAGACAAATAAAACTGCATAATATAAAGATCCCTTAACTTTAGCTAACATCATTTGGAATGCTGAAAATAATCTTTCCATTAAGCCTGCTTGTTCCATCATAATTCCCATAAAGACAAAGAGTGGGACGGCGGCGAGTGTTTGCTCCGTCATAACCATAGAAAATTGGAGAGTCATTAAATAAAAAACTAATTTTCCAAATCCTAGATAACCGAAAACAAAACCTAAAAAAATTAGTGTAAATGAAATAGGAAAACCAACAAATATGGCAAATAACATTACACCAACGAGAATAAAACCTAAGATTGCTGGATCTATAAACTCAGCAATCATTTAGTTTCTCCAGGCCACTCACCTTTTTTAGCTGCCCAATAACTTTTGAGTAACTCTGAAACACCTTGAATTAGTAAAAAAATTATACCAATAAGCAAACAAGTTTTAATTGGCCACATATAAGGCATCCAAGTGGTATCCATGCCTCTTTCTCCTCTTTGAATTGACTCTCCAACAAACCCAACTGTCATATAAAGAAAGACAATTAGGCCTGGAAAATAAAATAATAAATATAACCAAAAATCTATTAGACCTTGGTTTTTAGTTTTAAAATTTCTGTACAAAAAATCTGCTCTTATATGAACTCCTCTAGAAAGAGCGTAACCAGCACCCAACATAAAAAGTGCTCCATATAAAAAACGACTTATGTCATAAGCCCAAATAGTTGGTGCTAAAAATAATTTTCTTGCAAGAACTTCGTAAGTCATTGCAAAAATTAATGGCATCAATATCCAGCAAACAATATTGCCTATCCACTTACTAAATTTATCAATTCCTGTTATAGATTTTGCCATCCATAATGGCATGTCATCAGGCATTTTTCCCGAACCACCTCGCCTTTCGGCAATCATTTCATCTGATATATCTAGTTTACCTGGTTCGTCTGCCATAAGTTTGAATTAAAAAACTAGAGCGGACTTAAAAGTCCGCTCTAATTAAATTAAGATTAATTACTGATTACTTTAATGTTGCTGCGTGAGCCATTCCTAGCTTCGCATTTGACATTTGAGCACCACTCCAGAAAGGAACAGCTACATCAGCAAAATTCTTCATTGAAGTATAAACTTCATTAAAGAATTTGTTATCTTTAGCATTCTTATTTAAAGATGCTTTTGCAGCAGCCATATATTCTGTGAAATAATCAGAAGGAGTGTCCTCTAAGATTACTCCATGTTTAGTAGTTAACTCTCTAAGAGCTTTACCATTCTCATAGATTCTGTAACTTAAAGATTTTGCTAATGAAGCATTAGCAGCAACTTCAAGAGACTTTTTCTCATGAGCGCTCATAGCATTATAAGTTTTTCCAGTAATATAAAAGTCAGCATTTACGACTACTTGGTGTAAACCTTGTAAATAATAATGCTTTAACACTTTTTGGAAACCAAATGTTAAGTCTGGTTTTGGACAACACCATTCAGCAGCATCGATTGTTCCTGCTTCAAGAGCTGGTAAAATATCTCCACCACCCATTGCAACAGAAGCTATACCAATGTCTTTATATGTTTGTCCTGGAATTCCTGGAGGAGTTCTGAACTTATATTTTCTAAAGTCAGCCATATCTTTAATTGGTTTTGGAAACCAACCTAAAGCTTCTGGACCAACTGGTTGAATCATAAATCCTTTTATGTCTCTTCCCATTTCTTTCCAAAGTTGGTCGTATAATTCTTTACCACCACCGTATTGGAACCATGATAAGAATGCGATATTGTCGATACCAACTCCACCACCAGCTACTGGCGAACCAAATAACATAGCAGCAGGATGATCTCCTGACCAATAGTGAGTCCATGCGAAACCACAATCAATCAGTCCTTTATCAACAGCATCAAGAGTTTCCTTAACTCCAACAACAGCGCCTGCAGGTAAAATTTCAAATTTTAACGAACCAGCTGTTAATTCAGTTACTGTATCAGTAAAGTCCTTTAACATTTTCACTTCATCAGCTTTAGTGTTTAGAACTGTCTGACATTTTAGTGTTTTTGCAGCATTAGCATTGGATACAAATCCAAGGACTAAAACAGATGCAAATAACATTGAAATGATTTTTTTCATTATATTTCCTCTTGTTAGTTAAATTTAACGTAATCAATTCAATCAGAAAAACAAACCTGATACAAGTGACAATCGATTAATATGAGTGTAAAGATGATTAATTGAGTTTAGTAAAAAATTAATTCAACTAGAGATGGAAAATTTTGATTTTATAATTATTGGTGCTGGATCTGCTGGATGCGTTCTCGCAAATAGACTTTCTGAAAATTCACAAAATAAAGTTTTATTAATTGAGGCAGGAGGAAAAGATAATTATCCCTGGATACACATTCCTGTTGGATATTTTAAAACTATGCACAACCCCTCTGTTGATTGGTGTTACAAAACTGAACCAGACGAAACAATGAATAATCGCTCCATTCGGTATCCAAGAGGAAAAACTTTAGGCGGAAGTTCAGCAATTAATGGTTTGTTATATATTAGAGGCCAAAGTAGAGATTATGATATTTGGAGACAATTAGGTAATACTGGTTGGGGTTGGGACGATGTTCTTCCATATTTTATTAAAGCAGAAAATCAAGAGCGTGGAAAAGATGATTTTCATGGAGTTGGAGGTCCTTTATCTGTGTCTGACCAAAGAATACAACTACCATTACTAAATGAGTTTCAAAATGCTGCAGAAGAATTTGGTATACCTAAAACTAAAGATTTTAATACTGGTAATAATCATGGTTGCGGATATTTCCAAGTTACTGAAAAAGATGGTTTTAGATGTAGTACTGCAGTTGGATATTTAAATCCAATAAAGCATAGAAGAAATTTAAAAATCGTTACCAAAGCTCATGTGAAAAAAATTAACTTTGAAAATAAAACAACAAAAAGTGTTGAATATTGGCAAGAGAACGAGCTTAAAAAAGTTATAGTAAATAAAGAGGTTATCTTATCTTCTGGATCTATTGGTTCTCCACAAATTTTACAAACCTCCGGAATAGGTAATTCTGATAAGCTAAAAAATTTAGGTATAGAGATGGTTCATGATCTAAAGGGAGTAGGAGAAAATCTCCAAGATCACCTAATGTTTAGACCAATTTATAAAATTCACGGGCTCAAGTCGTTGAATAAAAAAATTAATAGTTTGTTCGGTAAATTAATGATTGGACTAGAATATGTTTTCAATAGAAGTGGACCAATGACAATGGGTGCAAGTCAGATGTGTATGTTTGCTAAAAGTGATCCTTCTTTAGAATTACCAGATCTTCAATGGCATGTTCAACCAATGAGTATGGATACTTTAGGTGCAACAAAGAATCATGATTTTCATGCGTTTACTCCAACTGTATCAAACATTAGACCGACTAGTAGAGGTCACGTAAATATAACCAATAAAGATTCTAGAATTTATGCAAAAGTAAAACTTAATTATCTATCAACAGAACATGATCGAATGATTGCTGCAAAAGGATTAAAGCTTACAAGGAAAATTGTAATGGAGTCTGAAACTTTTAAAAAATATAACCCTGAAGAATATAGACCAGGAATAAATATTAATGATGATGAAGAACTGGTAAAAGCTGGTGCAGATTATGCTCAAACTATTTTTCATCCTGTTGGTACATGCAAAATGGGACAAGATGATATGGCTGTGGTTGATGAAACACTTAAAGTTAAAGGTTTAAATAATTTAAGAGTTATTGATGCATCTATAATGCCTAATATAACTTCTGGTAATACTAATGCACCGACAATAATGATTGCAGAAAAAGGTGCTGATATGATACTTAGGAGTTAATGTTCGCTGATTTTGTTACACCAGAACAAATTACTATCTTAACGCAAATAATCTTAATAGATCTTGTGCTTGCAGGAGATAATGCAATTATTATTGGAATGGTTGCCTCAAAATTTCCTTTAGAGCAAAGAAAGAAAATTATTTTTTGGGGTATTGGTGGCGCAGTTGTTCTAAGAATAATTTTAACATTATTGACAGCTTATTTGTTGCAGATAACTGGCTTAAGATTAATTGGTGGAGTACTTTTACTTTATATTGTTTACAAGCTTTACGTTGACGTGGTGAAAGGTTCAAATCATGATAGTGACATTAAAGTAGATAATTCAAGTTTCTTAAAAGCAATTTGGACAATTTTGTTAGCTGATTTTACCATGAGTTTAGATAATGTTTTAGGGGTTGCTGGAGCAGCTGGAGATCATTACTACCTATTAGTTTTTGGACTAGTTTTATCAATTGTTTTAATGGCAACAGCTGCAACATTAATATCTAATTGGATAAAAAAGTATAAATGGATAGCTTGGGCTGGCTTAATTGCGATACTTATTGTTGCTATTGAGTTGATTTACACTGATATTAAAATATTATTTTTATAATGTTCCTTAAAAATTATAATTTTAAAAACAAAACTGCAGTTGTAACTGGTGCAGGTAAAGGAATTGGGAGAGCCTGTGCAATTGCTTTGGCTGAAGCTGGAGCAAATTTAATCATTATAAGTAGAACTAATAAAGATTTAAATGAAGTTTCTAAGAAAATAAAAAAATTTAAATCAAAATGTAAATCTTATGTTTGCGATATTACAAATTACGATGAAGTTAAAAAAATTATCAATAAACAGCCAAGAATAGATATCTTAATTAATAATGCAGGAAACAATAGACCAGCCCATTTTACCAAAGTTAAAAAGGAAGATATGGAATATATGGTTAAGATTAATACAATAGCGAGTTTTAACTTGGCTCATCTTTGTGCGCTAAAAATGATAAAGTCAAAAAATAGAAAAAAATTAGGAGGATCTATTGTAAACATGTCATCGCAAATGGGGCATGTAGGTGGACCTATAAGGAGTGTATATAACATGAATAAATTTGGTTTAGAGGGTTTAACCAAAGGAATGTCCATAGATTTAGCAAAATATAACATTAGAGTTAATACTGTTTGCCCAACCTTTGTTGTAACTCCCATGACTAAAAAGTTTTTGAAAGATAAAAAATTTAAAAGAGATATGCTGAATAATATTCCCTTAGGAAGATTTGCAGAACTATCTGAAGTAGCTTCAGCTGTAGTATTTTTAGCTTCTGATGCAGCTTCAATGATTACAGGAACTTCATTATTGGTTGATGGTGGATGGACAGCAAAATAATATTTAGATTATTTTTCTTTATAATCTTTCTCATCCCTACTCACTCACACGCTATTGAATTTAAAGGAAAATTTTTACAGGGTCATTTTATTGTTGGTATTACTAACCCTTCAGCAAAAATTATTATTGATAAAAAAGAAGTTAAAGTATCTAAGGATGGTTTTTTTGCTTTTGGTATAGATAGAGATAGAAAATTTGATCTAACTATAACAAAAATTCAAGATGGTAAAAAAGAGAAAATAGTAAAGAAAGTATTAAAAAGAAAATATAATATCCAAAGAATAGATGGACTAGAGGAAAGTAAGGTCACACCACCGGAGTCGGTTTACAAACGAATTAAAGAGGAAAATAATAAAATAGGAAAAGCAAGAGCAATTAATTCTGACTTACCTTTTTTTAAAAATCAATTCATAATGCCAGTTAAAGGAATTATAAGTGGAGTTTATGGAAGTCAAAGAATTTTAAATGGTAAACCTAAATGGCCACACTATGGAATTGATATTGCAGCTAAAAAAGGAACTATGATTAAATCATCAGGCTCTGGTACAGTAACAATGGCGGAGGATGATTTGTATTATACTGGTGGGACTATAATTATGGATCATGGACATGGTATTTCAACAATATATTCTCATCTCGAAAGTGTAATGGTTTCAGTAGGTGATAAAATAAATCAGGGAGATATTATTGGAACAGTTGGATCAACTGGAAGATCCACAGGTCCACATTTAGATTTTAGAGTTAATTGGTTTCAGACTAGACTCGATCCCATGTCTGTAATAAATTAAATTATGCAAACATTAATTCTATTATCTCTAGTAATTGTTATTGGTTGGGTATTGTTTAGACCTTTTAGTAAAAAAGAGCTAGATAGATTCAATGATAAAAACTGGCCAGACATGCATTAATAGGTGCACCTGGCAACAGAACGCCCCTACTAATCAATCTAATTCAAATTCCTTAGTGTAATCTTTTTTGAGATTTGGATCTTGTTTTGATTTTTCCAAAATACAATTTCCTATAACCAAATAATCTAATTCTGTTCCCATAAAACAATTAAAAGCATCTGTTGGAGAATTAACTATAGGCTCTCCTCTCACATTAAATGACGTATTTACTATTACTGGACAACCAGTTTTTTCTTTAAATTTTGAGATTAAATCATAATAAGGTTTATTAGTTTCTTTAGTAACCGTTTGTATTCTAGCAGAGTAATCAACATGAGTTACTGCTGGAATTTCGGATCTTTTGATATTTAATTTATCTATACCAAAAAGTTTTTTTTGTTCCTCGTTCATTTCAATTTTTTTATTGGAATTTACTTCAGCTACTAATAACATATAAGGACTATCTACATTTATATTAAACCAATCAGATAAATCTTCTCTTAAAATTGATGGAGCAAAAGGCCTAAAACTTTCTCTATACTTTACTTTTAAGTTTAAATTTTTTTGCATTTTATCAGATCTAGGGTCACCTAAAATAGACCTTCCACCTAAAGCTCTTGGTCCAAATTCCATTCTACCCTGAAACCATCCTATAGCTTTTTCGTTTGACAAAAATTCTGCTGTTTTTTCTATTAAATCCTCATATTTAAGGATTTCATAATGAGCTCCTAAATATTTCAATTCTTCTTCAATTTCTTTTTGAGAAAACTCAGTTCCTAAATAAGAACCTTTCATATCATCTCCAGAATTAATTATTCTTTTATTTCCATCCTCTATATGCCAAAGTGCTAGAGCAGCTCCTAATGATCCTCCCGCGTCTCCAGCAGCAGGTTGTACCCAAATATTATCAAAGATTTTTTCTCTAAGAATCTTGCCGTTAGCTACACAATTTAAAGCTACACCTCCAGCTAGGCATAAATTCTTAATGCCATACTCATTTCTAATAGATTTTGACAGATTAATCATAATTTCTTCAGTAACTTTTTGAATTGATGCTGCTATATCCATATGAAATTGGGTTATTTTATCATTTTTTGGATTTCTTGGTTTTTGTCCAAAAAGATTATCAAATTTATCGTTAGTCATTGTAAGTCCTGTCGCATAATTAAAATATTTTTGATCCAGTCTAAAAGTTCCATCATCTTTTATATCAATTAATTGTTTAATCCTTTCCTCATAAATTGGATTACCATAAGGTGCTAAACCCATAAGTTTATATTCTCCACTATTTACCTTAAATCCTGTATAGTATGTAAACGCTGAGTACAAAAGTCCAAGTGAATGAGGAAAATGAATTTCTTTTTTTATTTCAAGGTCATTACCTTTTCCTACCGCTACTGTAGTTGTTGCCCACTCCCCTACACCATCTGCTGTAAGAACTATTGCCTCTTTAAAAGGAGATGGGAAGAATGCACTAGCAGCATGGCTTAAATGATGATCTGAAAAAAAAATATTATGATCAGATTTATAATCTTTATCGTGTGCTTTTAATTTATTAAATAAAAGATTTTTTTGAAAAAGTTTTTCTTTTAACCAAATAGGCATAGCTTTAGCAAAAGAAGTAAAACCTTTTGGAGCAAAAGCAACATAGGTCTCTAGCAATCTTTCAAATTTTAAAAAAGGTTTTTCAAAAAAAACAATTTTATCAACTTCATTTAATCTTAAATTTGCATATTTTAAAACAAACTCAATTGCATTATATGGATATCTTGCATCGTGTTTTTTTCTTGAAAACCTTTCTTCTTGAGCAGCAGCAATTATTTCACCATCCTTCAAAATACAAGCCGCACTATCATGAAAAAATGCTGAAATACCTAAAATAGAAGTCACTTTAAAATATTGTATAAATAAATGGCGCTACTACCGATCCTTGGCTTAAAACAATTATTCCCCCAAATAAAACTAGAAAGAAGATTATAGGTATTAACCAATACTTTTTTCTTACTTTTAAAAAATTCCAAATTTCTATCAAAAAACTCATTAACTTTTTATTATTTTAGATAAATAAATTAGCGTATTGTCTCTGTTGAATTTATCATTAAATTTCCATAATTGTGAGTCTAAATAAAAATGTAACATTTGACCAATTATTGGTATTAACATTAAATTTTTTAATATAGATGCTTCATATTTTCCAAACAATGACAGTCCTGTCATGATAATTGAATATACAATTATAATGCCTAGGTAGTTATAAATTTTATTAGAAAACATTTGTTTTTTATCATTATCATTTTCATCTACACGATTTCTTAAATCACATACTTTATAAGTAAAATAAAGATATTGTGTATAGTGCATTGTTACACCCATAATTATTGCATGAACTGGGTTTTGTACAAAACAAATAGGATAAAAAATCAAACATCCCGTTAAAAATATTAAAAAATTTTCTGAAAAGCCAAATTTAAATAAATATATCAATGATAAAATTATTAAAAGTAAAACAACAGCAACATTAACATAAAAAAAATTACTCTCGTTTATTATCGGGATATAAAAACGTAAATAGCCAATTAAAAAAAATATAAAATTTATTAAATAAATTAGATTTTCTTGATACTTTTTTTCTTGATCGTTGAAACAATAAAGCTTTCCAACTCCAAAACTCTGACGAGTAACATGATACATATTTGCAGCAAAAAAAATCAACAAAAATAGTTTGTTAACCACAAAAAAACCTATAATTGAAAAAATTACAATAATTACTGGAAAAAATATAAGACTTACCCTGTTCTTGATAATAAATGGATAATTAACTCTATCAATAAGAAACGGCCAAGTTGCTCCAAAATGTGTTTCGGCTAACAATAAAATTGTAATGATAATAAGTTCTGTTTCATAATTTGGAAAAGTATAAAGAATTACTCCATATAACAAAGGAAACAAAATTGGAAATTTTACTAAAAAAAATTGTGTATTAAATTTTATTAAATTCATTTCTTTTTACCTATCACAACGAATAAACCACCATCCGATCCAAGTCTACTAAAAATCATTGAAAATTGATTAAAGACTCTAGAATATAATGTTCCAACGTTTTTTTTTTCGAAAATATTTTTATAATTATAATCAAAGTCACTTGATGGTATTGAGCTAATAAATTCTAAGTTATTTTTATCAAACCAAGATAATACTTCATCTAAAGTATGAAGACTTTCAATTGGGTGAAAATATTGATCTCTGATCCATGCATTTTTTTCTTCTTTGTCTAATTTTAATTTTTTTAATGTGGGATCAAACCAGTCAAATATTCTTTTACCAATAATTCTACTTAAATATTTTCTAAATAAAGTTCTAAATCTTCCAATTTTATTATAAAGACCTATAAGTACATATCCATTTTTTTTAAGAGATTTTATAAGTGTAGTAAATGCAAGATAAGGATCTTTGGTATGATGTAACACTCCATTACACCATATAAAATCGAAATAATTATCTGCTAATACATCATCAAATATATCTGCATTAACAAATGTCGTATTAGTTATTCTATGTTTATCTGAAAAATTTTTAGCTAATTTAAGTGAGTCAATTGTTGGATCTAAGCCTATAATTCGATTATTAGTACCTAAAGCAAAATAAATTGAAAGTTGACCTGTGCCACACCCAACCTCTAAAATATCTTTATTAAAACCTATAAATTTTTTAAATTGTTTAGCCAAAAGATTCTTATCTCCCTTATCAAGTATTGTTTGCTTGTTTTCATCATTCTTGTAATTTGGGAAAGGCGTAATTTTATAAAAATCAGTAACTTTTTTAGTAGAGGAGTCAGTAACTTCTAAATTATATATTCCATCTTTGTTATAAAGTTTTCTTTTTAAAAAAGCATTAAAATATTGCATATATAAATGGTGCGACTGCGGAGGTCTGAGTTAACACAATCAGTCCACCAAATAGAATTAAAACAATTAATATTGGTAATAACCAATATTTCTTTCTGTTTAAAAAAAACACTACAAATTCTTTTAAAAAACCCATCTTAAAATTGATTTTTCATTTTACTTTTAGGATCATTTTTTTCAATCCAATATGATTTATCTTTATTAAATTTTAGATTTATTAAATCTTTTTTAAAAATTCTCATTATCAAACCAGTGGGTGTCACCACAAAAAAAAATATTAAACCCATAATAATTGGAGAAACTATTTTCCCTAAAAATATACCAAATCTCATCCATAAAATATTAAATGGTGTAAGAATTCGAGAGTTCATTATTCCTAAAACTAAAAAAACTAATGAAATAATTAGAGACCATATTCTTAGATTATCACTATAGATTAAAGGGTATAAAGCTATAGCAAGGAAAACTATAAAAAAAACTATTCCAAAACTTCTATTGGAGCTTATTTTAATCTCATCCATTGAAAGATTTTTGTGGTCTCATATCTTTTTTATCAATACCAGCTATTCTGACTGGTTTTTTCATAGCATCTCTTCTGAATGGTTCACCAAGTTCTTGATTTAAAATTACTTCAATAAATGTTGTAATCCCCTTTTTCTGATCTTCACATGATTTTTTTATGGCCTGTGTTGTTTCCTCCATTGTTCTAACAGTTACTCCCTTTAGACCACAAGCATCTGCAACTTTTGCAAAGCTTAATTCTGGATCTAATTCTGTTCCAACAAAGTTATTATCAAACCATAAAGTAGTATTTCTTTTTTCTGCACCCCATTGATAATTTCTAAAAATAACCATTGTAATTGCCGGCCACTCTTCTCTTGCACAAGAACTCATCTCGTTCATGCTAATTCCAAATGCTCCATCTCCTGCAAAACCAATTACGGGTGTATCTGGACATCCGATCTTTGCACCTAAAATTGATGGGAAACCATAGCCGCAAGGACCAAATAAACCTGGAGCTAAATATTTTCTTGGTTTTTCAAAAGTTGGATAGGCATTTCCAATTGCACAGTTATTTCCTATATCACTTGAAATAATTACATCTTCTGGCATTCCAGATTGTATTGCTCGCCAAGCTTGTCTTGGTGACATTCTATCTTTATCTCTTTCTCTTGCTTCTTTGTTCCAAACCGTTCCCTCATCATCATCCTCATGATCTAAACTAGCTAATTTTTGTAACCATGCAGATTTTGTTTGATGAATTAAGTCTTTTCTTTTTTGTCTATCAATATCTCCTGCATTTGAAGATAATTTGTCAATTATTTGCTGAGCAACTAATTTTGCATCACCACTAATACCAACTGTTACTTTTTTAGTTAAACCAATTCTATCAGGATTAATATCAACTTGAATTATACTTGCATTTTTTGGCCAGTAATCAATCCCATACCCAGGTAATGTTGAGAAAGGATTTAACCTTGTACCTAATGCCAAAACTACATCAGCTTTTGAAATCAATTCCATCGCTGCTTTTGATCCATTATATCCTAAAGGACCTACGGCTAAAGGATGACTTCCAGGAAAACTATCATTGTGTTGATAACCTGAGCAAACAGGTGAATCTAATTTTTCTGCAAGTTTTTTAGTCTCGTTAATTGCATCACCGATGACTACTCCTGCACCAGATAAAATTACAGGAAATTTTGCATTGGATAAAAGTTTTGCAGCTTTATCTATCGCCTCTGCCCCACCACCTTGTCTTTCTAATCTAACGATTGGCGGTAATTCAATATCAATCACTTGGGTCCAATAATCTCTAGGAACATTGATTTGTGCAGGTGCTGAACCTCTGATTGCCTTTTCTATTACTCTATTTAAAACTTCTGCCATTCTAGATGGATCTCTAACTTCCTCTTGATAACAAACCATATCTTTGAACAAATTCATTTGCTCTACTTCTTGGAAACCCCCTTGACCCATTGTTTTGTTTGCAGCCTGAGGTGTTACCAATAGTAATGGTGTGTGATTCCAATAAGCTGTTTTAATCGGGGTTACTAATCCAGTAATACCTGGTCCGTTTTGTGCGATTACCATTGACATTTTTCCAGTAGATCTTGTGTAACCATCGGCTATTAGTCCACCGTTTGTTTCATGAGCAACATCCCAAAAGGTAATTCCTGCATCAGGAAAAATATCTGAGATAGGCATGAATGCTGAACCAATTATACCAAAAGCATGTTCAATACCATGCATTTGTAAAACTTTTACAAAAGCTTCCTCTGTTGTCATTTTTGTCATTAATAGAGCCTTTCTAAACCAGTATATGTAATAGTTTTTTTATAAAACTATTTCTTAATAGACGCGATTAATATATAAGATTTTTGGAAATTCAAATAAACATTTCGACACTATATATGGCTACAGATATCATAATTCACGACAAAAAAGATAATGTAGGGGTAGTAGTGATAGAAAAAATAACCCCAAAACAAGACTGTAAATGCTGGATTATGGAAAATGATAGCTCGGCGTCTATTCAATCAATAGATGAAATACCTCTGGGTCATAAAATTGCGATGGTCGATTTAAAAGAAGGTGATACTATTTTAAAATATGGTCATGATATTGGTAAAGTTGTTAAAGCGATTAGAAAAGGTGAACATGTTCATGTTCATAATGTAAAAACTAAAAAGTGGTAAATAATGGAAATTCCAAAAAGTTTTTTAGGTTATAAAAGAGAAAATGGCAGAGCAGGAACTAGAAATCATGTGATTATATTGCCTGTTGATGACATTTCTAATGCATGTGCAGAAGCAGTCGCTAACAATATAAAGGGAACGATTGCACTACCACATTCTTACGGAAGACTACAATTTGGAGCGGACTTAGATTTACATTTTAGAACAATGATTGGAACAGGAAGTAACCCAAATGTAGCTGCAGTTATTGTAATTGGTATTGAACCTAAATGGACTAAAAAAATTGTTGATGGGATCGCTAAAACAGGAAAACCGGTTGAGGGTTTCCACATAGAGCGTACAGGAGATATTGGAACTGTCATGAAAGCTTCCAAAAAAGCGCAAGAATTTTCACAATGGGCATCTGAGAAACAAAGAGAAGAATGTCCAATGAGTGATTTATGGATTTCAGTAAAATGTGGAGAGTCAGATACAACATCAGGATTAGCATCAAATCCAACTGTTGGAAATTTAATGGAAAAATTAGAGCCATTAGGTGTTCATTTATGTTTTGGTGAGACATCTGAACTTACCGGAGCAGAAAATGTCTGTGCCGCAAGAGGAGCAACTAAAGAAGCTTCAGAAAAATTTATGAAAACATGGAATGAGTATAATGATTTCATTCTAAAAGAAGCAACTAATGATCTTTCAGAAAGTCAACCAACTGCTGGAAATATTGCAGGTGGTTTAACCACAATTGAAGAAAAAGCATTTGGAAATTTTCAAAAAATAGGAAACTTAAAATTTATAGATGTACTTGAGCCAGCTGAGGAGCCAGAAAAAGGTCCAGGACTTTACTTCATGGATACATCTTCAGCAGCAGCAGAATGTATTACACTTCAAGCTGCAGGAGGATTTAACATTCATTTATTTCCAACAGGCCAAGGGAATATAGTTGGAAACCCTATAGAGCCTGTTGTTAAATTAACTGCTAACCCATTAACAGCTAAAAGTATGAGTGAGCATGTTGATTGCGATGTATCAAAGATTCTTTCGAGAGAAATGAACTTATCTGAAGCGGGAGATAAGCTTATTGAGACAACACTAAGAGTCGCTAATGGAAGATTAACCTGTGCAGAAGCTTTAGGTCATAAAGAATTTGTTATGACTAAACTTTATAGAAGCGCATAATCACTAAAATAAAGAATGTATTTTAGAAATTACTTGGTGTTCATACCAGGCATAGTTCTTGCACTTGTTCTTTATTCTCTATCTCAAGGTTTTAATAACATTATTGGTATTGATCTTTTAGGATATAGCAAAAGTCCGATCTCCACAGCTATGATAGCAATTCTACTCGGTATTTTCTTTGGAAATTTTTTTAAAATTAGAGAAAGTTTTCAAAAAGGACTAGATTTTAGTAGAGATTATATTTTAAAACTTGGCATAATCTGTTTAGGTATACAATTAAAGCCTTTTGAGTTTTTGGAGTTTGGAAAAATTGCAATTCCATTGATATTAATTTGTATAGTTAGCGTCTTAATCGTAATTAAGCTTTTAATTAGAAAACTTCAAATACCAACTCGGATGGCTTACTTAATATCAATTGGAAGTAGCGTTTGTGGTACCACTGCTATTATGGCAACCGCGCCTGTAATAAAAGCAAATAAAAGTGAAATTTCTTATGCAATCGCAAATATTACTTTATTCGGAATATTGTCGATGTTGTTTTACCCTTACTTCTCAAATTTCTATTTTGAGGGAAATTCATTATTTGCAGGTCTTTTTTTAGGAACAGCTATACACGAAACATCACAAGTTGCTGCAGCAGGATTAATATATGATCAACAGTATAATAGTCCCGAAACATTAAATTTTGCAACTGTCACAAAGCTTTTAAGAAATACTTTTTTGATAGTGATGATTCCTCTTTTTGCCTTTCTTTATAATAGGGGTAAGGTTAAAGAAAAAGGTTACTCGATTTTAAGTATATTTCCTTATTTTATTTTAGGTTTTGTTGGGATGATAATTTTAAGAAATGTTGGTGATGAAGTTTTCTCAACTAATAATAATTGGATAGAAATTATAGATTTTATTAAAGCAAGTTCTAAAATTTTCCTAACTATGGCTATGGCTGCTATAGGCTTATCAACAAACTTAAAAGATATTAGAAATATGGGTTATAAACCTTTTGTTGTTGGATTTACGGCAATGTTAACAGTAGGAGTTGTGAGTATTATAACTATAGAAACTTATATAAAATTTTTTATTTAGTTTGTTTAACTGGTTTCTTAAAATATTTTTCTCTAAACTTTGAAATTGATCTTCTAATAAATGCAGCTGCAATTCCTAAAATAACAGCGAATAAAATCGAAAATAATCCATAAAAGAATGGCATATCTTCTGAAAACTCTTTAATAAATTTTGAGAAGAAATTTAAGTCTTTTGAGCTTATAGGTGTTGTGCCATTCAGTATTTCCTCTGCAAAAAAAGTATCATAAGCAATTACTATTCCTACAATTAATAGTAAAATTGCTAATAATGCTTTTAATCCAGAACTATCAATTTGCTCACCAAGTTTTTGGCCTACTTGTACTCCGACTATTGAGCCTATAACTAACATCAATACTAACATTAGATCAATTGAACCATAGTTAATTGAATGAAGAAATGTAACTATGACACTAACAAAAATTGTTACGAATAAGGAAGTTCCAGGAACTAATTTTGTCGGCATCTTGATGATATAAATCATTGCTGGCACTAAGATAAATGCACCTCCGATCCCCATTATAGCTGCTATAAACCCAACAACTAATCCAATTATGATCGGTGTGAATATACTTTCATATAGTTTTGATTTTGGAAACCTCATTCTAAAAGGAAGTCCATGTATCCAATAATGAACATGTAATTTTTTTTTTTCTACAATGTTCTTTTTGGCTTTATCAATTTCACCCAAACTTTCCACTAACATCAGAGTCCCAATTATTGCAAGAATGTACATATAGGCTAAAGAAATTACCGTATCTATTTTACCGATATCTTTAAAATATGTGAAAGTAAAAATACCCACTACAGTTCCTATAGTTCCACCAATTACAATCATTAATCCCATTTTGTAATCTAAAGTATTTTTTAACCAATGAGTGGTGGATCCAGATACAGAAGTTGCCAAGATATTGTTGGCCTCGTTAGCAACTGCATAAGCTGGGGGAACACCCATGAAGATTAAAAAAGGTGTCATTAAGAAACCACCTCCTACACCAAATAAACCAGAGAGAACTCCAACTATAGCACTTATTAAAAGTATTTCGACAGGGTTAATAAATACTTGGGCTATAGGTAAAAAAACATCCATCTAAAAAAACTTTAAATATAACTTAATTAAAAGTTATAAAAGTTCCAAATAAGATCACACCCCAACAAGCTACAATCGCTGAAAAAATTCCAGTTTTAATTAATGTTGTTTTTTTTTCAGAAAGTATTTGAGGTATTTTTATATTTGGAAGGTGCATCTATATTTCTCATACACCCGGTAGATAAATTGTCAAACTATTATTGAAAAATTAATTCTTTTTTTAGTAGATAGTTGCACCAAAAACTTTAACCTCGCCATCCTCTACTCCAAGCACAAGTCTGCCTAAGAATTCACCTTGGATTTCTTTGTTTGTCTGCTTTATTAATACTGTTATATGATCACCTCTTCTTAGAGTGCCAAATGGCTCATATGTTTCATTTAAGTTTACAATTAGTTTGTTATTAGCCCATTGTTTACCTAATTCGACCTCATTAGCTCCGAAAAGCATTTGAGTGGAAAAATCTCTGGTAAAACCGCCATAATCTTTCAAATTGGAGGATCTAACTAAGTTTTCCCAGAAGGGTTTACCAATTTCGAATATCTCCTCATCTGATTTAGATAATAGATCCATTGATTACTCTTTAATTATATTAGATTAAGAAGCTTTTTTCTTCTCTTTTTCATCAACAATATGATACACGGGGACCTTCTCAAGACTAAATTTACCAGTTTTAGGATCCCTTCTAGATACCGTCAAACAATGCCAGTTTTCATCATCTAACTTCATATGATCACCTCTATAATAATATCCTGGCCAACGAGTTTCTTCTCTAAATAATGTATGTTCAGTCACACACTGAGAAGTCAACGCCCTATGTTTTAATTCCCAAGCTCTCATTAATTGATGATAATCTTCAGCTCCTACTTTTTCTAAATCCTCTTGAAGCCAGTCTAACAATTGTAGAGCTTTTTTTAATAAGTTTCCATTTGTCATATAGTTAGAGGTAATTCCTCCCACATATTCATCCATAATTTTTTGAAGTCTTTGTAGACCTTGAATAGGTGAAATATAGCTCGGTGAAACTGTTCCCCCAGTTATTTCATTTTGAGCGACAGTATAAGTGTCTAGAGGTTTATAAACAGCTTTTTTGAAGTCATCACATTGTTTGTCCGAAACTTTAATTCCGTCTGCTTTTTTGTCCTGTATGTATTTTACTGCTGCTTTAGCTGCTAGTCTTCCTTCAGTAAATGAACCTGATGAAAATTTATGAGCGCTTCCACCCACAGTGTCACCAGCGCCAAATAGGCCATCAATAGTTAACATTCGATTGTAACCCCAAAAATATTCAGGTGGAGATAAATCTTCTGGTCCACTCACCCAAGCTCCAGAACATGTCGCATGTGATCCCATCACATAAGGTTCGGAGGTTGTTAATTCAGGATTGGTATATTTTGGATCAATATTTTGGGAAGCCCAAACAACAGCTTGACCAACTGTCATACCTAAAAAATTTTCCCAACCTACTGTCTCTAAATGAGGATCTTGGAAAGCCTCTTTAGTCACCATGTGGATTGGTCCACCTCCCGCGGCTACTTCTTGAATAAAAGCATGATTTCTTAAACATGTTGGTGTTGGATGATGATCAATATATTCACCTACTAACTCTTTTGTTTGCTCATACCATTTCTTTTCATAGTTTTCACCATTAGCGTTTTGTGTATATGTTTTTAAATGTAAAAAGTATGCACCAACAGGTCCATAACCATCTTTAAATCTACATAGAACAATTCTGTTTTCCATTTGTGTCATCTTTGCACCAGCTGCTATGGGTAAAGCATATGCTGATCCATTACTCCATGGTGCGTACCAAGTTCTACCCATGCCCTCACCAACAGCTCTTGGTTTAAATATATGTGATGCTCCACCTGCGGAGACGATAACAGCTTTTGCTCTAAACACATGGAAGTCTCCAGTTCTCATATTAAAGCCAACTGCTCCACCAATTCTGTTCTCTTGTGCTTCATCCATTAATAAATGTGTAACCATTATTCTATTGTAAATTTTATCGGCAGATTTTTTCGCTGCTTCAGCTACAATTGGTTTATAACTCTCACCATGAATCATGATCTGCCACTTTCCTTCTCTTAAATATCTTCCTGTTTTTTCATTTTTCATCATTGGAAGACCCCATTCATCAAACATGTGAACAGTAGAATCTACGTGTCGAGCCATGTCATACCCTAAATCTTCTCTTACCATTCCCATTAAATCATTTCGGGCATATCTTACATGGTCTTCAGGCTGATTTTCATCCCACTGCATACCCATGTAACAGTTGATGGCATATAATCCTTGAGCTACAGCTCCACTTCTATCGATGTTAGCTTTCTCAACACAAACAATCTTTAAATCTCTACCCCAATGACGAGCTTCGAAAGTTGCTCCCGTTCCAGCCATTCCACCACCAACAACCAATACATCACACTCTTCATAATGGGTCTTATGTTTGGCCATTAATAATAAACTCCTTTTTTAAAAGACTCTTTTGGGACCGATGGTAATTCTTGATTAGTATTTAAACCCTCTGGCTCACTATATAATCTCTGTGAATTAATTTCTCCTTGATTGGGTGTGTCCCCTTCTGCAAGCTTAGGAATAAATTTTCCCCAAGGTTTAGTTGTTATAGGTGAAACGAAGTTTTTCTCTGTTCCGTTTCTAAATTTTATTTTCCAAGAGATAGTTCCTTTTTCTTCTTCTCGTCTAACTCTAACACTGTGACCCATTGGGGCAAAATCAGCATACCCTCTTACATCAATAGCATGATTAGGACATGCTTTAACACACGAATAACACTCCCAACAAAAGTTTGGTTCAATATTTTTTGCACGTCTAATATTTTCATCAATGTGCATGATATCTGAAGGGCAAATATCTACGCAATGACCACAGCCATCACATCTAGTCATGTATACAAAAGTTGACATAATTTTAATTATCCTTTCTATGTAACATATTAATAGTGTTTTGGCTCTTCTCTTTTTATACCCAAGCCAAATTGTTCAGGCGCATCAGCTGGTGGAGGTAAATTATCTCTTGATCCATCAGCTTCAGCTAAATTTTTTTGAATAGCAGCTCCAGGTTTATAAAACATGTGTGCAAATTTTGACCAATACACACCACCAAATAGAATTAAATTAGCTGCAATAAATAGAACTAAAAATAAATAAGACAGACCAATTTGTCCATTGAATTGAGTGAAAGACCAAGCCAACCCAAAAGTTGAACACGCAAGTAAAGCTAAGACAAACAAATCAGCTTTAATAATTCTATACCAAGGATGAGCTTCAGCAGAAACGTCAACTCTTAAAAAAAACCAAAACCAATATCCTCCTAAGCATGTGAGTATTGCTCCGACATGCCAAAGCATTGACCAAGTTTGAGAACTAGGTTTATCAGCACCTGTGTAACAAAAAACTAAAATAGCCGAAGATACCCAAAATAAAATTGTACCATACATTCCTAGAACATGAGCAAGTCTCCTCTTTCCAAAACCAAGTTCTGAAGTTGTGCCAATATCCACTACTGTTGTTTTGGCAATAACAGAGACTCTTTCTCCTACACCTAGTTTTTTAGTTGCTGAAAGTTTTGCTTTTTTTGCATTATTAAAAAAATAGGTCAGATTTTTATGATGTATCATTTGAATGACTGTACCGATTACAATCAATAAAATCATAGCCACAATAAAAGATTGCATTGCCAACGGTGAAATTGACTCTGATAAAATTGAAAAAGGATTATTACTTAACATTTCCGCCTTTGTTAAATTTTTGAATTATTTAAATTTTATATATTGTGAATCAATAGTTCAACCTCAAACTAAGGTCAATTTGTCTTTTTATACAAGATTAATTATTTCTTTTATAATGTTGTTTATTTGGAATAACTGATCTTACTCCACCCTGAGGATTATCAACATCTCCTTCTCTACGAGGAATTAAGTGAAAATGACAATGGAAAATTGATTGTCCGGATACTTTTCCAATATTTGTCCCTAAATTAAATCCTTTAACTGACTTATCTTTTTTAATTATTTCATTTTTAATTATTTTAATAAGATCATTACAGGCTAGCAATTCTTCGTTAGATAGATCAAAAAAGTCTATCGTATGTCTTTTAGGAATAATAAGACAATGATGTTCTGTAACTGGGTAAGAATCATAGCTAGCATATGCAAGATTATTATCATGAGTGTATCCTGTTTTTTTAACATTACAAAATAAACAAGGTTCGTTTGGATCTTTCATTCTCTTAAAATCTATATGAATTACATTTATTTATAGCTGTATTATAATGTTTTGAAAGAAACCTAAATTTATCTAAATTTTTTCTTTTCCATTTAATCTCATTTATTGTTTTAACCGATGTAACACCTTTACCAGAACCCAACAATAAGATTTCATCATAACTATTTATCTCTTTGAGGAAAATATCTTTTTTAATTATCTTTTTTATTTTGGTTTTAAAAAACTTATAAGTATTACCCTCATAATATCCTTTCATAGGGGTAAAAAATTTTTGATCTTTCACAAATAATAAATTTGAGGTTCCAGTTTCCAATAATCTTTTATTAGATACCAATCCAATATCTGATTGGGAATTATCCATTTTAGATAAATATGATAAAATCTTTTTGTATTTAAGGTTTTTATATTCAGGTTTTTCTCGTTTTAATTTTACTAATTTCAAATTAAAATTTAATTTTGGTTTAATTCTTTTTCTTAAAGATATTGAAATTATTTTTTTATTTAGGGCAATTCTTAATAGATGATTATATCTTTTCTTTTTAGATAAATTTTTTTTAATAATAGCTAAAATATCAGCTCGTAAAGATTTCTTAGTGATCTTATATTCTTCTAAGGATTTAATTAAATTATTTAGATGATTTTTAAAAAATAAAATTTTTCCTGGCTTACCAAAAATCCACATCGTCGTGAAAATTCCATGATCTCCCCAAAGGTCACGAAATTCTATTTCCTCTAAATTTTTAAGCTGATAAGATTTTTTTAATAAGTATTTTGCCATTGATAGTTAAAAAAGATTCTGGATGAAATTGAAATCCATATATTTTCTCCTTTTGATTTTCAAATGCCATCGCGACTTTTGAATTTAAACATCTCATAGTTATCTCAAAATTATTAGATTTAAAAGGTTCTTGTAACTTTAAAGAATGATACCTTCCAACTTTAAATATTTTTCCTTTTTGAAATAAAGATTTATTATTAACTACTTTGATATTAGATTGAAAACCATGATATATCTTTTTCTGTTCAATAATCCTTCCACCTTCACAAAAAAGAATATGTTGAAACCCTAGACAAATGCCAATCATCTTTTTCTTTCCCTTAAATCTTTTATAGATTTTAGAAGTTATTGGATAATCTTTTGGGCTACCTGGCCCCGGTGAAAAAACTATTGTTGAAGCTTGATGGATTTTTTTTTCACTAATCTCATTATAGTTATCACATTCAACTCTATCAAATAAAGCAAATTGATGAACCACATTGTAAGTAAATGAGTCGTTATGATCTATCACATATATCATTTGAATAAATCAATTAATGCTTTGGCCTTTAAAAAATTTTCATTAAATTCATGGTTGGCATTACTATCAACAACGACACCTGAAGCGACAGATATCTCTGACATATTTTTAAAATTTAAAATTGATCTAATAATAATATTAAATCTCATATCACCATTAAATTTTATATAACCAAAGCTACCTGTATAAATATTTCTATTTTCTTTTTCTTGATTATTTAAAAGATTAAGCGTGTTTATCTTAGGACATCCAATAACTGAACCACCTGGCATCATCGCTTTAATTATATCCACGTTATCGATATTTTTTCTTAATTTTCCTTTAATTAGACTTACGTAATGAAATAAGTCTTTATATTCCTCAACAATTTTTTGCTTTGATAGTCTTACAGTGCCAATCTTGCAAATTCTTGATAGATCATTTCGTTCCATATCTACAATCATGTTATGCTCTTTAGTTTCTTTGAGGTTTTTTCTAAAATAATTTAATGCTTTTGACTTATTAAGATTTTTTGTTTTTTTTACTGTTCCAGCAATTGGTTTTGTAGATATTTCTGAGCCTTTTTTAGTTATTAAATTCTCGGGTGAACAACTAACTATTGAATAGTTCCTGTCTTTAATCATAAAAGCTTCTGGAGCTAAATTTGTCTTAGATAACCTTGAAAAAAAATCTAATGGATCTATTTTAGATTTAGTTTTGTATTTGGTGCAAATTTTAATTTGATACGTTTCTCCACTTTTAATTTTTTTTTTAAATCTGTTAAATATTTTTGTATAGCTTTTTTTATTTATATTTATTTTAAAACTTCCAGACTCAAAATCTCTTTTAAAATGACTAAGGTTGTTACTTAATTTGATTTTTTTTTCTGGTTTATAAAAAATACCTTTTGGAAAATTAAAATCTTTTTGTCTAGGTAATTTTATATCAATTAAATTATTCAAAAGTTCGTAGCCAAAAAAACCAATATAAAGATCTGTATTTTTCATTTTTTTTTTATTTTTTTTCTTCAAAAAACTTTGAATATTTTTATTGTTTAAAACAATTTTTTTTGAAAAATTTGTGTAAAGATCAAATCCAGTTTGAGATTTATATATAATATAAGGTTTCCCCGATTGGTCTAGTTTTGCTAATTGATTTGATTTGCTCAATTTATTCTGTTTTTAATCTTAAAACTGGTTCTTCCTTAATTGGTAAGTGGATTATTGCCGCGAATATGGATAAAGCAATTGCTAAATACCACGCGTAATCATATGACCCATATGTATCATGAAATAATCCACCCAAATAAGCCCCAAAAAAAGATCCAATTTGATGACTTAAGAAAACAATACCGTATAAAAGTCCCAAATATCTAGTACCAAATAAATGGGCTACTATTCCACTTGTAGCTGGAACTGTTGAGAGCCATAAGAAACCAAAACTTGCTCCAAATAAGAATGCATTAATATTACTTGCGGGAAGGAATATAAACAATGCAATCGAAATACCCCTTAAAAAATAGATCGCACTGAGTATAATTTTTTTACTCATCTTGGCTGAAAGATAACCACTTAATAATGAACCAAAAATATTAAAAACTCCGATTAAGGATAATATTGCTGCAGCTGTCCAGTCTTCTAATCCTCTATCAACTACATACTTTGGAACATGAGTTCCTACTAAAGTTATATGAAAACCACAAACAAAAAATCCTGAGACAAGTAATATATAACTCTTGGTTTTAAATGCTTCTGAAAGAGCTTCTTTAAATGATTGATCAGAGGTTTTTTCAATTTTTTCTGAATCTGATGGAGATCTTACAAAATATGCCGCAACTAATCCTGATAACAAAAATAAACCGAATATATATAATGTATAATTCCATCCAAACTCATTTAATGAATAATTTGTAAAAATTGGTGAAAGAAAATAACCAAATGAACCTATTGCAGTTACAAAACTCATAGCAATTGTTCTTGTTGATAATGGAAAATGTTTTCCAACAATTGACATTGGAATACTGATCGCTGTACCACCAAGTCCAATTCCAATTAATAAACCCATATGAATTTGAAAAAATATTCCAGTGTTAGGTCCCGTGTATAAAAAATAAATACCTAATGTATAAAAAATAAATGCTGTAATTATAGCTATATGTCCACCATATTTATCTGCAATCGCCCCAAAAATAGGACCTGTGATACCCCACATAAGCATTTGCATTCCTATAGCAAAACCAAACGCGGTATTACTGATTTTTAAACTTTCGTTAAAATCCATAAAAAATAGTCCGAAAGTTTGCCTTACGCCTAAAGAAATTAAAACAACGAAACATGCAGCTATCAAAGTTACAATTGCAGTTTTAGATTGAAAAAATTTTTCAGAGATCATCTTAAATATCTTAACGCTTGTTTGATATCCTGAATTAAGTCTTTAGGGTCTTCTAGTCCTATATGCAATCGGACCAAATGTTCATCTTTTAACAAATTCATGTATTTTCTTTTTCCTGTTTCTCTAAATTCTTGATGTAATACCAAACTTTCAAATCCACCCCAGCTATATCCATAACCAAATAATTTAAGCGAATTTACAAATTTTTTTACCGACTTAGCACTACTTGATTTTATTTTTAGACCCATTAAACCAGATGCACCTGAGTAATATTTTTTCCACATTCTATAATTCTCTGAATTTTTCTTAAATGGATAGAGTAACTGAATTTTTTTATTTTTTGATAAAAAAGCTGCAATTTTTTTGGCATTCTCACTATGTCTATCTAATCTCACGTCAAGAGTTCTCAAACCTCTTGTAATTAAATAAGCATCATCTGGACCAAGTCTTAAACCTGTGATTTTTTCTGCTACTTTTACTTTATTAAAAACTTTTTTGTTTACTGCTAAACTACCTCCCATCACGTCAGAGTGACCAGAATAGTATTTGGTTGCTGAAACAATTGACATATCAAAACCTAATTTCATTGGTTTCAAATAATATGGAGTTCCCCAAGTGTTATCAATCGCAGTAAATATTTTATGTTTTTTTGCGATTGAAATGATTTTACCTAAATCTTGAAAATCAAAAGTATTACTTCCTGGATTTTCTACAAAAATTAATTTTGTTTTTTTCGTTATATTGTTTTCTAAAGTTTTCAAGTCATGAGGATTATAAAAAACAGTCCTCACATTAAATTCTTTCAAATAGTTTTCTGTAAGAATTCTTGTTGGACTGTAAACAGGGTCAGCAACTAGCATTTCATCTCCAGGTCTAACAACGCTAAATATAGCCAAAAAAACTGATCCAAAACCTGTAGGTGTTGTGAAAACGTGATAACTATCTTCAAGCTTAGTCAATATTCTCTGCAATATATAAGTTGTTGATGTTCCTTGTCTTCCATAATCAAAGTGACCACCTGTAGGTTTTTTTTTGGCTTTAACTTGTGTCTTTCTTATGTGTTGCATTGATTTAAAAATAATTGTTGAAGCTCTAACCACTGGAGGATTCACTGATTGATTATGAAAATCTTTTGCTGTGTGCTTTAAGAATGTTTTAAAAGATTTAACCATAAAAAATTTGATATGATAAGTTGACAATGCTATATCCATATGAAAAATTCAATAAATTAATGAAAAGGATTTAATGAGTTACCCAAAGAAACATAGAGGCAGAAGAAAAATGGGTTCTAAAAAGAGAAGAGCTCGAAAAAAGAACAAGAAGAAATAGCTTATTCTTTTATCCAACCACCTCCTAAAACTTTATAACCCTGAGAGTCTTTATTGTAAAAAACACACGCTTGACCTGGAGATATACCATCCTCAGGTATATCTAGCTCGACATTTGCGCTATTATTTTTAGCTAATTTAACTTTAGCACCTAATAATTTACCAGTAGATCTTACTTTTACATAAATGTTTTTTTCAAATTCCTGTTGTTCAGATAATAAATTAATATCTTTTAATAAAATTTCTTTTTTTCCTAAAAACTCTCTTGGACCTACAATGATCTCATTTTTATCAGAATTTATCTTAACAACATAGAGTGGTTCATCATTTGCAATCTTAATACCTTTTCTTTGACCTATCGTAAAATTTACTATTCCATCATGAACACCAATAACTTTTCCTTGTAAATTTTTAATGTTACCTTTTTTAAAAGAGTCTGGTCTAAATTTTTCAATAACAGATACATAATCACCATTGGGAACAAAACAAATATCTTGGCTATCAGGTTTATCTGCAACATTAAGATCTAACTCTTGTGCTATCTCTCTAGTTTCACTTTTGTGTAAGCATCCTAGGGGGAATCTTAAGTAATCTAATTGATCTCTTGTAGTGTTAAATAGAAAATAGCTTTGATCTCGATTTTCGTCGATTGCTCTATACATATTAGTAGTATTGTTTGAAGTAACACTTTTTACATAATGACCTGTAACCAAAGCATCAGCATTTAATTCCTTTGAAAATTCAAATAAATCTTTAAACTTTACAGTTTGATTACATTGTACACATGGTATTGGTGTTTCACCTTTTAAATAGCTGTCTACAAAATTATCAACAACACCTTGTTTAAATTTATTTTGGTAATATAAAACTTTATGTTCTATATCTAGTTTATTGGCTACTCTTTTGGCATCCATAATATCTTGACCCGAACAACATTGTTTGGATTTTGCTACCTCTTTACTGTCATCGTAAAGTTTTAAAGTAATACCAACAACTTTATATCCCTCTTTTTTCATCATACCAGCAACTGTTGAGGAATCTACGCCACCTGACATGGCAACAACCACAGTGGTATCCGATGGTTTTTTGTTTAAGCCGATTGAGTTTAATTCTTTATTCATTTGCTGGTATTTATACTCATTTTTACTATAAATAAAATAGAATGATTTTAGATTATGAGCCAGGAGATAAAGTAAAAAATCCAGCAAATAGTGAATGGGGTGTTGGTCAAGTTCAATCAATTATTGATGATAAAGTTACAGTTAATTTTGAAAATGTAGGAAAAAAAGTAATTAATATAAAAAATATAGTGTTAATAAAAATATATGAATGATGAAAATATAAAAAAAATTATTGAAAATTTAATCTCTACTTTTTTACACGCTGGTCAAGTAGCTTTAAATTTGAGAGAGAAAGGACTTAAAAAAAAAATAAAATCTGATAACACACCTGTTACTAATGGAGATATAGAAGTTAATAATATTTTAACTTCTAAAATAAAATCACTTACCCCTGAATTACCAATCGTTTCTGAAGAAAGTTCTGATAATAAAAGTAATATAAATCTTAATGATTTTTGGTTAATTGATCCTATTGATGGCACTTATGATTATATAAATAATTTAGAAGAATTTACGCTTAATGCAGGGCTAATTTTAAAGAAACAACCAGCTGCAGGATTAATTTTTGCTCCAGCAAAAAAAAGAATGTTTTATTCATATGGGTTAAATAATGCTTATGAGGTTATAGGTAAGAATAAAGTCAAACTAGAATGTTCAAAAAATTTTAACAAAGATTTTATAAAATTTGTTTCTTATTCAAATAATATTAAGCCTGAAATTGAGACTATTCATAAAAAATTAAATGTAAAAGAATTTATTAAAATGAAAAGTTCTTTAAAATTTTGCGTAATAGCAGCTGGTGAATATGATGGCTATGTAGCAGAGCCAAGAGCCTATGAATGGGATATAGCTGCAGGCCATGCTATTTTAGAGCACGCAGGTGGTATTGTAACTGATTTCAATAATCAAAAAATAAGATATGGTAAAAGAGACTTTAAGAATCCTAGCTTAATTTTAAAAAGAAATAGTTTCTAAAATGGATGAGCAACTAAGAATAATATTAATTATAATTGTTTCTGTATCAATTTTTGGTCTTTTGGTATTTGTTTTCGTAAAAAATTATATCAGAAATAAAATTAACAACTTAGTTAGAGATGAAAAAAAAAATAAATCAAAGTAATCTAATTATTTTTATAAAATCATCTTTTTGTAAATCCATCACTTTTTTCGAAGTTTCAAAATCAAATCCATTTCTTGCTAGTAAAGATATATCTTTTTTATAAAATAAAGAGCGGTTATCCTCAGTTCTAGCTGGACCTATTCTTTTCTTTTTACAAATTTTAATTGCTGAAAAAAAATCTTGATCTGAATTATTCTCATTAATTTTATTAACAGTATCCTTGATGAATTGATCTTTCACACCTTTTCCGATTAGATAATTTCTAATTTTATTAATCGAGCTTCCCCTACGGATCATACTTTTGGCCTTACTTTCTGAATAAAATTTGTCATTTATAAATTTACTCTTTTCTAAATCAGAAAGAACAACGTCAATTAAATTGGTGATGTCTTGTTTTTTTATATTTGGCACTGATAATTTTAAATATTTCTTTAATAAATATGTGCGTAATTGTTGTTTTGATGGCGCATATTTATCAACATAAGCCAACGCAAAATTTCTTATTTCATCTACAGTTGCTTGTAATGTTTTTCGTTTATTTCTTATAGGAATCATTGTTAGATTTAATATAATATAATTTTATATGATCGAACAAATTTATGCATATTTTACAATTGAAATTCTCTATTTTTGGGTAAATTTAGGTGTATTACCATTTTGGCTGATATTAATTTTTTTTCCTTCATCAAATATAAATAAATTTTTTGTAACTTCTATCTTGCCAATCTTATTGCTTAGTGGAGCATATATATTTGCATTATATAAATCTTATTTAAATATGTATGATTTTATTGGTAACTTTGAGCTTTACCTTAGTATTTCAAATTTATCCAACTTATTTTCAAATAATTTATTTCTAATTTTATTTTGGATACATTTTGTGTCTATAAATTTGTTTGTAGGAGGATGGATGGTAAGAGACTCCCAAAAGTTAGTAATGAACAAAATTCTTGTCGCTTTCCCTTTAACAATAACTTATTTGATTGGTCCTCTAGGAGTATTCATATATTGGTTGATAAGAATATTTTATGCAAAAAGTATAAATTTATATGAATAAATTAATAGATTTTTATTTTGATTTTATTAGCCCTTATTCATATTTAGCACATAGAAAAATTATTAGTTTAAATCAAAGAAAAAATTTTAATTATAAGGGTATTTTATTAGGAGGTTTGCATAACCTTGGTAATATTACTGCTCCAGCTTTTAATGAGAGAAAAATGAAAAATATGAGGAATGACTGCATTTTAATTGCAGAGAAAAATAAAATACCTTTTAAATGGAATGAAAAATTTCCAATTAATTCCTTGTATCTTATGAGGGGATACCTTTTTATTAATAAAGATAAAAAAGATAAATTTTTTGATACATGCTTTAATGCCTACTGGAGAGATAATATAGATATATCAAAAGAAGAAAATATTAAAAAAATTTTATCTGATAGTAAAATTGATCATAATGTGTTTACCGCTGGTATAAAAGATGAAAAAATTAAAGATGAGTTAAAAAATTTGACAAACTCTGCATTCAAACAAAATATATTTGGTGCTCCTACTTTTATAGTAAATGACAAACTTTTTTGGGGACAAGATAGACTTGAGTATGCTCTTGATGAATTTAATTCTTAGGTAATTTTAAATTTACTATTTTTTAATTTACCAAAACCTCCGTCGATATGGGAAACTTTTTCAAACCCCATATCTTTTAAAGTTTTTGCTGCTAAAGCAGATCTCAAACCACCAGCACAGAAAAGAACCATTTCTTTTTTCATATCTAACTTACCTTCTTTAAAATAAGGGCTTTCAGGGTCTAACCAAAACTCCAACATACCTCTTGGAATGTGAAGTGATTTATCTATTCTGCCCTCCCTCTCAAGTTCCCTTATATCTCTAATATCAATCAAATTACATTGATCATTATTTACTTTGTTGAATGCTTGGTCAGCATTGATAGTCTCAATTTGATCTAAGGCCTCAGAAACTAAAGATTTGGAAGACTTAATAACCATAAATTTATTAATTAATTATATTACTTCAAAATTTAAAAAAAACATTAAAAATACAAATAATTTACACTCATAGTAATAATATTGATAAAATAATCAAATTTGGTTATCCAATTATAATGAGTAAATAAAATAATGAAAAAAATTAAAAAAAATAAATCTCATTCGAATTTTCTAAAAAAATGGTTAATTAAGATAAATCGTAAATTAGGATTTGAACTTATCGATCAAAATAACTTAACTTTTTCAACAAGTGAAAATACTGAGAAACAAAGTGTTACAGAAATAAATAAAAAAATAATAACCTTACCTTTGGGGGAAATAGAAATAAAAAATAAAGTAAAAAGTTTACTTATTATTTTTAGATCTTTTACAAATGAAAATAAATTACTTAGTCAAAATAAGAAAAGAATATTTGAAGAAGAGAAAAAAGAATATACTTTAAGATCATTAAGATCAATCTGCAGAAATATATCAAGTTTTAATAAAAAATTTGATGAGTTAAAAACCTACCTAAAAATAATAGACGATAAATCTGACAAAAGTATAATTGATCAATTTAACAATATCTGTTCAAAAGAAAAAATCAGTTATGACATTGAAAAATTGGATATCGATAAATATTCACAAAAGTTGAATTTTAAAGATAATCCAAGAATGATCTCTCATAATTGTCATATAATGCAATCAAAAAATTTTGCTTTAAAAGAGGATTATGATTTAATTTATTTTGTTGAGGACGATTATATCCATACAGAAAACGCCATTGAGGAAATGGTATGTAGCTATCAAAAATTTTCTTCTCAAACAGAGGATGATATAATTTTATGTCCTTCAGATTATCCCTATCTTTATCAGAAATATGAAACTACTCGTATTTTAATGGGTCACAAAAAACACTGGAGACAAGTTGGAGAAAGTCTTTGCACATATTTATTGTCAAAAAACACACTCAAAAAATTTTGGAATTATTACGAAGATATGTTTTTGAATAATTATGATCCTTATGAGAAGCCGCTTCACGATTTGTATAAAAAGGTTTTCTGCTTTTCTCCAATGCCTTCAATTGCTATTCATTTAACAAATATAAATTCCATATATGGCTTATCTCCACAAATTGACTGGAAAAAACTTTGGGATGAGAATAAATAATTTTTATAAGGGCTAAAAAAAAGCCCCCGAGGGAGGGGGCTTTTAGTTTTTTTAACTAACTAGAGAGAAAAGTTTTAAAGGAACTCTTCGATGAGTAATTTTTTACAGAGAGCGAAGAGTTCCTTAATATTGCAAGCAATTAGTCTCTAATTGAGTAAGCTATAACTCCAGTCTCTGACACGTCAGTTCCTTTCAGTTCAGCTTCTTTACTCAATCTGATACCCATTGTAGCTTTCATCAACGACCAAACTATAAACGCAGCAACAAATACAAATGCATTTATTGAAATTACGCCTAGTAACTGAGTGCCAAAATTCGCACCCGAGTTTGTAGCTGGAACTATTAAAGTTCCCCAGATACCTGCAAACATGTGAGCAGGAATTGCTCCGACTACGTCATCGATTTTCAAAGCAAACAACATCTTCGTACCATAAACAACTATTATACCTCCTACTGCACCAATTAAAATTGAAGCAAACGGTGAAGGCATTAATGGTTCTGCAGTAATAGCAACTAGGCCACCAATACATCCATTAAGCATTTGCACTACGTCTGTTTTACCAGATAATCTAGTGACAGCTGCAGCGGCCATTACACCACCTGCACCAGCTAATAGAGTGTTTATAAATATTTTCGATACAGCAATTGCATCAGGAGCGGTTCCTATTGCTAATTGTGAACCACCATTAAATCCAAACCAACCTAGCCATAAGATGAATACACCTAATGTAACTAATGGAATTGATGAAGCTGCAAAAGGTTTAAGTGGTGCTGGAGCTCCAGACTTAGTAAATCTACCTAATCTAGGCCCAATAAGTATTGCACCAGCTAAAGCAGCTGCTCCACCAGTTGAGTGAACTAATGTTGAACCAGCAAAATCTGAGAAACCAGCTTTAGCTAACCAGCCGCCTCCCCACTGCCAACCCATTACAATTGGATAAATAACACCAGCTAAAATTGCTGCAAATAAAAAGAATGGCCATAATTTAATTCTTTCAGCCATTGTTCCAGAAACAATTGAAACTGTTGTTACACAAAATACCATTTGGAAATACCAATCTGATCCATCTGCATAACCAGTATCTATCTTACTAGCGTCGCTCCATGGAATGAATTTTCCAATGTATCCTCCTTCTGGGATACCATATGCTAGGTTATATCCAACCAACCAAAACATTATTGCTCCAATGGATACTAAACCTATATTTTTTGCACAGATTACAGATACACTTTTCGATGTAACCATACCTGACTCTAACATTGCAAATCCACAAGCCATAAAAAAGACCAGGAATCCACACATTAAAAATAGTAGAGTATTAAAAATAAACCCTACTTCTGCAGAAACAGTTGATTCTGCATATCCTGCACTACTCATGTTTAATAAAAAAATTAAACTAACAAGTGGCACACTTATTTTTTTTAATAATTTAGTCATTAAGACCTCCCTGTTAAGGGAATTCTTATATTTTTAAAAATACGAAAAACTAACGTTGATTATGAGAATTTGATATGCAGAATTTGCATATAGTAACAGCCTTAACACACAGTTATGTTAAGGCTGTAAAGACCTTTATTTATTGAAAACTTCTTTTAAAGCTTTTGCAGGTAAGAATTTGACCTTCTGTGATGCAGCAATTTGAATTTGCTCACCAGTTCTTGGGTTTCTTCCAACCCTGGCTTTTCTCTTAGCCACTTTATATGTGCCAAATCCAGCAATTTTGACTGAATCGTCAGCTTTTAAAGCGTCCAGAATAGTGTTGGTAATTGTGTCAAAAGTTCTCTCTGCATCAGCTTTACTCAAGTTTAAAGCTCCTGAGAGCTTGACCACTAATTGTTTTTTGTTCATTTTAGCTCCGGTTTATTAGGTTATTTACTATCTTTATCAAAAGTGTTGATAAATCAAGACTTTTTTTAGTGTATATAAAATACTTATACACAATATCTAGTATAGTAAAAAAATGTTGATTTTATTGGCTTTTTTGAATTTTTAGATAAACACTATTGTAATACGCCAAGATCCTTTAAGTCATTAAATGTTGTAAAAAACATCAATGTTAGAAGTAAAATCATACCGATTCGAAAAAAACTTTCCTGGGTTTTTTGTGATAAAGGTCTGCCTAAAATTTTCTCAAATGTGTAAAACATTAAATGGCCCCCATCTAACATAGGTATCGGAAATAAGTTTATTAAGCCTAAACTAATAGAAATGTAGGCCATCATACTAACAAATGCTAAAAACCCAAATTCAGCAACTTGACCTGATATTTTTGCAATTCTTATGGGTCCTCCTAATTGTGATGTATCAGCTTTACCAATTATCATGCCACCTATATATTTTAATGATGCAGTGCATACATAGAAAACCTCATTTGCAGAGTGGTATAGAGCTTTAACAGGCCCTAACTTTACATGATTGATTTCATTATTGTAAGCACCTAATTTAATGCCAACCATTCTTTTTTGGATTTTGTTACCAAGGTTATCTTCACCAAGAACAGTATTTGGTTTTACTCTTAGTATAATTTCATCAGAAAATCTTTTGACCTTAAAATCTATAATATCAGCTGAGGACATTGTTATATATTTGGAAACATCCATAATACTTTGAACTTCGTTACCATCAATTTCTAAAATAATATCATCTTGTTTAAGGCCACCAATCATTGCAGGGCTATCTTTTTGTACCTCATTAATTACAGCAGGGGTAAAATCTTTACCAATAAAAGTATAAATTGAAAAAAAGATGACTAAAGCTAAAATAAAATTAGCTAGTGGACCACCAAATACTATCAATACTCTTTGGTATAATGGTTTGAGAACAAATAATTTTTTCCTATCTTGATCATTATATTGTTTAATTAATTCTTCTTGGTCAGCTTGAGAAAAAACATTTCGATCTCCAAAAAATTTTACGTAGCCTCCAAGTGGTATCCAACATAATTTCCAACGCGTGCCAGACTTATCATTCCAGCCAAATATTTCTTTACCAAATCCAATTGAAAAGTCTGTAACACCCACACCATATTTTTTTGCAAAGTAATAATGTCCATATTCATGGATGAAAACGACAACCATTATAAGTATAAGAAATGGAATTAAATAACTCAGGATAAATGAAATCATTTTCTTCTTACAATATATTCAAAATTTTGAGTAGACTCGTTTACTTGTAACAATTTAGCGCCATTTCTTAAGTGAAATTTCGTCGCCATATCGGTTAGTGGAGACAAAGTTACCAGCCTGTTTAAATGATTTGATTTTTTAATTTTTTTAAAGACCTCTTTTACAATTAATTTTCCACCACCTCTTTTTTTAGACCAAACAGTATATGCAATAGCGATTTGGCCAACAGTTTGACCCCTTTGAGTGCTTTGTAAGAAAGCATCATGACTAAATTTATCTAGTTGTCTAACATCTTTAGGCACTTTGTTGGTAAAAGCAAAACACATTACCGCATGAATTTCATTTTTATATCTAACTCCATATATTTTTCTTCCATAACTTGTTCTAAAAGCGTTGTCTAATTCTGGTCTTACAGGGTCCTCATTTATATTACACTCTTTTAATTCAACTAATTCTGCTCCTTTAATCCATTCGAAAAAATTACTTAAATTTTTACTTATAATTTGTTTGTTTTTTCTTAATCGAGCTTTAATTCGAGGTTTAAATTTTTTATTACTTTTGGATAAGCTGTTTTCTAAATACTTTGAAGCCAATTTATCCCTAACATTTTTGAACATTTCTCTCATGATCTAATTTTTATTATTTCAATTTTTAAGTCTATCAAATTAAAAATATAATAAAGCCATTACAATAGTTAAAATTACAACAAAAATAGCCAATACAATGTAGTTCATTTTTATTTTGAACTTATTATAAAAAAATTCTTGTATTTTTTCCCAAAATAGAACTATAAAAAAAACAATAATTGCTGGAATAATAAATTTTATCATTTTTTTTAATTTTTCTTATCACTTACGTAGATCGAAACACCTCTTGTATTTATATCTACGTCAAACTTTTTGTGTAATGGTGGAAATGCTCTTTGAGAACAGTCTAATCTATCACAGGTTCTACATGACACACCAATAGGTATTTCTGTTGATTTATCACTCATATTTAAATTTTCTGTGTAAATAAAATCTTTTGCATATTTCGCTTCACACCCTAAACCTATGGATAAAATACTTTTAGTTCTACCAAACCTACCTATCCCCTTTTCAACAGTTCTGGCTATGCAAACATACTTTTCACCATTTGTCATTTTGCTAACTGCACTTTGAATAACTCCTGGTCTAGTAAATGCAGAATACACGTTCCATCTAGGACATGCACCGCCGTATCTTGGGATTTCAATACCAGATAAAGAGAATCTTTTTGAAATATTTCCCGCCATATCAACTCTTAAAAAATGAAATGGAATTCCTGGTAACTTTGGATCTTGTAAGCAGGTTACCCTATGAGCAACTTGTTCAAAAGAAGTCGCAAATGTATTTTGAAGTAGTTCCAAATCATATTTAAGCTTTTTACATTCAGAATGAAAAAGTTTATAAGGCATTAATATTGCGGCCCCGCAATAATTCAATAATGCTACTTTGGAAAGTTTTTTAGACTCCTCGGATGGAAAAGAAAATTCAGATAAATAATTTTCTATATCTTTACTTGCACCCTCCTGTGCAATTTGAGCAGCAGCATGAAGTTTTTTTGTTTCTAACGAACTATAATCACTCAACAAAAGTTCTTTTTTATTTTTTTTAAAAATTTTTGAAAATGGCTTGTCTTCCTCAGGAATAACATCTTTAACTATAATTCCATATTCTGATTTTAAATAATCACATAGAGCAACATACCTGGTTCTATTATTTTTTTGTACTTTCTCAAAAACTTGATTAGCAAAATCCTCTAATTTTGGAAAATAATTATTGTTTTCTTGTAAAAAATCTGAAATTACCTCACCCGGAAAAGAATTTTTTCTATTATCTACAATTTTACCGGAAATTTTTTCTATTTTATTTACTAATTCATGATCCTTTTTTTTTAAAATATCACCTAAACGAACTATTGCTTTTCCAATTTTTGGATTTGTACTAACTAAGTCTTTTACTTCAGGACCCAGGATATCTAAGTCTTCAAACAACTTATCATCTAAAATTTCTGATAAACTATTTTCTAAATTTACATCAATTTTTGAGTTTAGTTGTGAAAGCTCTATGTTCAATTTGTCACAAATTTTTAATAATAAATCACCATCAATCTTCCTTTTTCCACCCTCAATAAGATTTAAATAACTTGGTGAAATGTTTAATTCTTCTGCAAGCTTGTTAGCTTGTAAACCTAACTGTCTTCTAAAAGCCTTTATTTTTGGGCCTATTTTTAAATTAAATTGACTCATATTTTCTATTAGTAAATTTTGTAAATTTATATTTACAATATTTTTCCTTTATTTACAAGCTTTATTTAATTTTTTGTAGATTTTGTAAATTTTGTAAATTATAAGATTTACATGGACGAAAAACTTAAAAATAAAGAAAATCAAGCCCAAATCATTAACCATGAGGATTTAGCTAAACATAATAGCAGAGGTACCTATATGAGGGATGATCACTGTGATTGGGGCTCTAGTGGAATGAAAGATCTAGTTGAGACTTTACAAGAGTCTAACTGAATTGAATTTCCGCAAATTTATTTTCTTAACTAAATTTTAAAGGGGCTTTGTAATGAGTGCAGAGAAAATATCATACGACTTAAAAAGATTTGCAGGAATTAAAAGGGATTATACCCCTGAGGAAGTAGAAAGATTAAGAGGTTCAATAAAAATTGAATATTCGTTGTGTAAACAACAATCAACTAAATTATGGAAACTTTTAAATTCTGAGCCATACATCAATACTTTAGGATCTTTATCTGGAAACCATGCTGTTCAACATGCAAAAGCAGGGTTAAAAGCAATTTATTTAAGTGGTTGGCAGGTTGCAGCTGATGCGAATAGTGCTGGAGAAATGTACCCAGATCAATCTTTGTATCCTTATGATAGTGCGCCAAAATTAGTTGAGTCAATGAACAATGCTCTAATTAGAGCCGACCAAATTCAACATATGGAAATAACAGATGGTGATATGAAGAGAGAAAAAAGAACAGATTATATGCTTCCAATTATTGCTGATGGAGAGGCAGGGTTTGGTGGGCCTTTAAACGTTTTTGAGCTTGCAAAAAAATTTATCAAAGCTGGGGCAGCAGGTGTGCATTTTGAAGACCAACTTGCTAGTGAAAAAAAATGTGGACACATGGGTGGTAAAGTTCTTGTACCAACTGGTACGATGATTAAAAATTTAAAAGCTGCAAGGTTAGCTGCTGATATAGCAGATGTTCCTCTAATAATCTTAGCGAGAACAGATGCCAATGCTGCAAAATTAATAACTAATGACTATGATAATAATGATAAACCATTTTTAACTGGTGATAGATCTCCAGAAGGTTTTTATTATGTAAAAGCTGGAATAGATCAAGCGATTTCAAGAGGATTAGCATATGCACCTTATTCAGATTTAATATGGTGTGAAACTGCAACTCCTAATCTTGAGGAAGCTAGAAAGTTTGCGAGTGCTATACATGAAAAATTTCCAGGAAAACTTCTAGCGTATAATTGTTCACCTTCTTTTAATTGGAAAAAACATTTATCAGATAATGAAATAGCTTCATTCCAGGATGAAATAAGTAAAATGGGATATAAATTTCAATTTATAACCTTAGCGGGATTTCACACTCAAAACATTGCAATATTTGAATTAGCACAAAAATACAAAAAAGAAGGTATGACTGCTTATTCAAAAATTCAAGAACAAGAATTTGCTCGAGAAAAAGATGGATACACAAGCGTTAAGCACCAAAGAGAAGTTGGTACTTCTTACTTTGATGCTGTATCAAATACAATTAGTAGCGGAAAAAGTTCAACTACAGCTATGGAAGGCTCAACTGAGTCCGAGCAATTTTAATAGTTCAATTCCTCTTATATATTAGTTCATAACTGGCCCAATAATGGGTCAGTTAGCTTTTAATATTATATCCTTTTTTAAGTAGTATTGAGACAGCAAATACACAAATTATAAGGAATAAAATCATTAACCCAACACTAATCAAAATATTAAAATCTGAAATACCATAAAAGGAATATCTAAGACCATTTATTAAATAAACTACCGGGTTAAAATAAGTAATCATTTGCCAAAATTCTGGCAGCATATCTAAGGAATATAAACTTCCACCTAAGAACACCATAGGTGTTATAACTAATGATGGAACAATAGACATCTGTTCAAAATCTTTACTCAAAATCCCAATTAAAAATCCAAATAAAGCAAAAGTAAAAGATACCAGTATTAATAAGAAAATCATTAGTAAGGGAAATTGAACCTCAACATCAACAAAAAATGAGGCTGTTATAAAAATTACAGTACCAACTATTAATGTTTTAGTCGCACCAGCGCTCACAAAAGCTAATACAATTTCGAAAGTAGAAATCGGTGCAGCCAAAATTTCATAAATAGTTCCATTGAATTTAGGAAAGAAAATACCAAAAGAAGTGTTACTTATCGATTGTGTTAATAAGGTTAACATCAAAAGTCCAGGCACAATATAAGATCCATAACTGATCCCATCAATTTTTTGAACGTAGCCACCTATTACTGAGCCAAATACAATAAAATATAACGAAGTCGATATTACAGGAGATAAAAGTGATTGACCTAATGTTCGTCTAAAACGATCCATCTCGTGTAGATAAATAGCTTTTAAGCCATAAAGATTAATTTTCATTGTTCTCCCTTACTAACGTAACAAATATTTTTTCAAGGTTACTTTGCTCAGTCTTTAAATCTTTTAGTCTTAAACCAGAATCTTTAATATCTTGTAAAAGATTAGTAATACCTGTTTGCTTCTCTCTAAGGTTATAAGTGTAATCTAAAGATATATTATTATTCCCGATTGACAAATTGTATTTTTTTAACGACGTCGGTATTTCATTTATTTCTTGTTGTAACTCAACAGTCAATGTTTTGTGACCCATTTTTTTTAATAACTCATTTTTTTCTTCTACAATAATTATTTCTCCTTGATTAATTACGCCTACTCGATCAGCAATAGCTTCAGCCTCTTCAATATAGTGTGTTGTAAGAATTATGGTAACACCTGTCTCTCTTAAAGACTTTACTACTTTCCACATTTCCTGCCTCAACTCAACATCTACTCCTGCTGTTGGCTCATCTAAAAATAAGATTCGAGGTTCATGTGATAAAGCTTTTGCAATTAAAACTCTTCTTTTCATTCCTCCTGACAACTGTCTAAGGATTAAATCTCTTTTATCCCATAATGATAATTGTCTTAAAACTTTTTCTATGTGTTTTGGATCCGGTTTTTTTCCATATAAACCCCTTGAATATGAAACATTATTAAAGACAGTTTCAAATTGCTCTAGTGTAAGTTCTTGTGGGACTAGTCCTATTCTTGATCTAGTTTCTCTATAGTCTTTAATTATATCAAAATTTTCTACGGTAATTTTTCCAGAAGACGGTTTTACTATACCACAAATTATACTTATTAAAGAAGTTTTACCAGCTCCATTCGGGCCCAACATTGCAAAAATCTCTCCTTTATTGATTTGTAAATTAATATTATTTAAAGCTTTGAATCCATTGTCATAAACTTTAGAAAGATTGTTAATTTCAATTTGTTTTTCCACCATTAGAAGTTTTATATAACGATTAATTTGACTTATACAATCTTGTATTGTTTTAATTTTGTAATCTTCAAAACAACTAAAGGTAAAAATGTAGCAATTATAAATGATAGGAACAATAATGATTGATTAATAAAAGGTGTAAACAAATCCTTTGATAAAATAAGACCAACTAATAAACTTTTAGAAAAATCTGGTGATGGAAACAACAGCACACCACCTAGCAGTCCTATTATTATTGAAAAATATGCAATTTTTTCATCAATCCTATTATCAAAAAAACTATAAAAAGTTGTTAAAACAAAAGCACAACAAAATAAATCAGCTAAAAGAAAAAGATATAAAATATCAAATCCCTTAGATGCTATTAAAAAAGCGATTAATGAGAGTATAATAATGATATATTTTGAGAGTTTTAAATAATCTGTTTTTCCTTTTAGTTTATATACTGCTCTTCCATCGACAACTATTAAACTTGAAATGGCATTAACCAAAGTGTCAATCGTTGAAATAGTTAAAGCAAGTCCTAAAATTACTACTAAGAAAGATAATAAAATTGTATTTTGTTTAAGCAATAAAGAGAAAAAACCAAGATCTGGTCTACCCCCTGGATCAATTGAGAAGGCGACCATTCCTATAAAACCCATATAAAAAATAATTGGGACAATTATTAAAAAAGAAATTAGTAGACTTTTTTTCAATGTTAAAAAATCTTTTGCGGCATAAACTCTTTGCCAATTTCCCTGATGGAACAAATTTGTAGCTGCAACAGCAATAAAGAAAGTAAATCCTGCAGTATAACCGGGTAAATACGAAGTGCTTATTAAATGCGGGTTTTTTTGTCTGAGAAAATCAAACGTGAATTGTTCACCAACAAAACTTTGAATAATAAAAAAAGAAATTATCAAAAGAATTATGATGATAACCATTTGTATATTATCAGTAAATAAAGAAGCTCTTAAACCTCCATAAAGTGTATAGGTTAAAGTAGCTAATAAAACTATTAACGCTGTTAACCATAATGGAGTTCCTGAAATATAATTAATGAGCACAGAAACCGCAGTAATCTCAGCACATAAAAAAATAAACATATAAAAAATCGTCATCAATAAAATTAGTTTAAACAAACTTTTTCCAAATTTTTTTCTTAAAAATTCAACTAAAGATGACCCTTTTGGAAAATCTTGCCTAATTTTTTTTCCAAGAAAAATTAAAAAAATCATTGGAAAGGCTGTACCAAGTGAATACCCAATTATAGCACCTATACCTCCCCAAGTTGAGGCCGCTACAGGACCAAATAATATCCAGGCCCCAAGAGCAGACGCAGTTAAACTTGTAGTGAGAGAAAATAATCCAATATCTCTATTTGCTGTTAAATAATTATTTAAACCTTGAAATTTTTTTGAGTACAAAATTCCAAAAAAGGTGAAAATTAAACAAGTTATAATAACAAGTGATATTGAGGAAGATTGACTTATAAAAAAATTGTTCATTTTTCCCTTTCTGAATTACCGGACAGGTTCTTAGGGTTTATTCTCAGTCTATTAGGACACCCCTATATATAACTTAATTCTAAATTTATTATATTTCAATTAAAATCTAAAAAGACTAATCTTTTTGACTTTCACTTAAAATGAACTTAACTAATTCACTATATCCTAAAGGTGAAAAATGTGCCCTATCTTGACCTAAAGCATACATTTTTTTGTATTCATCGTTATTATTTTTTAAATGTTCATAAAAGTTTAAAAAATTTAAATTATTTGATGTCTGACTCAATTCTTCAAACCTTTTACTACATTGTAAAGATCTATGGGTAAAACAACTAGTTTCAGGCAAATAAACTACATAAATTTTTTTTTCTGGATAAATAGAAGTTAATTTTTCAAATATGTTTTCAAATAATTTTGATTGAAAAACAAAAGTGTCTTCGGGATTATTCTGGTGAATTAACTTATTTATTCTTGAAATCACAGCTTTTAATTCAAAAAAACTTTCTTTAAATGAAAAACCTTTTTTTAGACTTTCAAGATTATCTTCAATATATTTCTTTTGAAATTTGTAAGCTTCATCAATATTTCGGAAGTAATCATTATTATCGAAATTCTTTATTAAGTAATTTTTTAAGAAACTTGACTGAATTTCTAAATTTATATCATAAAAATCATTATCAAATATTAACCAAACGATTGTATGAAAATCAATTAAAGGTTTTATTTCATGTGCCAAGGCAAGACTTAATAAAGGACCATTACCAGATATACCGATACTATATGTTTTTAAATTATAATTTTGATTTAATAGATTAGTGGGTTCATCTGATTGATTTACACACGAACCCTCGGCGAAAGAGTCACCCATCAACAAGATGTCAAATGTATCAATAAATTTCTCATTATTTAGACCAAGTTTATCGGTTTTAATTTTTTTCCACTCTCCAAATTCATTGCATGACACAAAAAGTGTATTAGCCATTGGTGTAAGGGGAATTTTTTTTATTTTTTTCTTTAAAAACTCTCTTGGTACAACTTGAGGATAAATTTCTACATCTTTAGATCTTTCATCTTTAACAACTTCAATAATAGATCTTTTATCGAAAGTTTTGTTTTCCTTTTCTAATACTTTTTCA